>JBKJKM010000314.1:0-2795 GCA_046597375.1 Acidimicrobiales bacterium
GTCGACCATCGCCCAGCTCCTCACCGACGAACGCCCCTTGGCGCTGCGACTCGACATCGACGAGCTGCGCACCCGGCTCGGGCGATGGCAGGACGATGATGCCGCCAAGGGGCTCGCCCGCCGCTTGGGTGTGGTGATGGCCCGAGAGCACCTCCGCTCCGGCTACGACGTGATCGTCCCCCAACTGCTCGGACGGCCGGAGTTCGTGATGACCCTCGCGGGCCTGGCCGCCGAAGCAGATGCGAAGTTCTCGGAGGTGCTGTTGCGGGTCGACGAGTCGGAGGCGCTCCGACGATTCCTGGTGCGACGGGCCGCTCTGGTGGCGGCATCCGTTGCCCACCCGCAGGTCGAGATCCTCGACGTGCACGCCGCCGAGGTCCTGGCCTCCACCGTCCGGTCGCTCGATGCACTGGCGGCGACAAGACCGAACACGCTCGTGGTCGATGCGAGTGGGGGGGTCGCCGCCACCCACGCCGCCGTGGCTGACGCACTCCGCCGCGAGTCAGATTCGTAGCATTCGGCGACGAGCACGGGCGGCCACGCGGCCCGAGGTCGCCAGCTACGCCGACCGTCAGGCGGTGAAGCGCACGGGCGACCGCCTTGCCGCCAGTTGGAGCCAACTCGCGTCGTCGGAGTCCGGCCAGCGGATCGCCGCATGAACGAGCGCCGCCCCGCACCCGCCGCCGACGACGACGACGGCGCCGCCCCACTTCCGCCCTTGGATCCGGGTCGACCTCGACCATGGCGATCCGCACCGCCTCGACCGCGACGGCGACGGCTGGGGCTGCGAGTCCTACGGAGACACGTGACAACGACCAAGACCCACAAGCTCCGTTGGGCCGGAACCTGCGCCACACCTGTGACACGGCGCTGCCTCGGATGACGGCGCTGCCTCGGATGACGGCGCTGGCGGCGCATCTCTCCGGGCTTCCGCGACGCGCCTAGCCACGGGACCCGTGAAGCCAACGCGCCACACCGCGGCACCGCGGTGCCGCCCCACGGCCAGGGCCGGCGGTGCCCACCGTCAACCACCACCGCGCCGGCTCGCCCCGCCACCCATCGTCAACCGAGACAAACCCGGTCGGTCCACCAGCCGCATGCAGGGCACGACGACTGGCGCGCAGGCGCGCCGAAGCCGCCCGCGCCCCACGGAGGGAAACAGGCACGCGAGTCGGCCAGCGAGCAACACGGCCTACGTCCGCAACGGTGGACCTTCGGTGGCCGAGAACGAGCCGTCGGCCATCGTGCCTCGTCCGGCGTCGGCCATGGCGTGGGCCCAGCCGATCTCGGCGCGGGCCCACTTGGTCATGCGCTCGGCCCGCCAGCGCCCGCCGATCTGATCGAGGCAATCCGGGTCGTCGAAGTCGAAGCCCATGCCCTCGAGGTCGTTGATCATCGCCTCGTGCGACACCGCCTCGTCCGTCAACACCTGCGACCCGTCGAATTGCCGGCCCCGAGGACTGATCGCCACCAACCGCTCCGACGGATCGATGGTGACTACCCACCCGCCCTCGTGCACAAGTGAGTGATGGCGCCGGCACAACGGGCGGAAGTTGGCCAGATCGGAACAGCCGCCATCACGGTTCCACCATCGGACGTGGTGGAACTGGCACCACCGCACCGGTACCTCGCAACCTGGGAACTCGCACGTCGGATACATCGACGCCAGCACCGTCTTCTGCTTCGGCTGCGCCAGCCGGGCCTTACGGCCCAGATCGAGAGGTCGACGACCATCGTCGCCCACCAACATCGCCTGGATCTTCGACGTGCAGCACAGTCGCTTCAGCACCGCCGGCGACACCGACATGCCGGCCCCGAGCTCGACGTGCCCTTGTTGGTCGACCGCCAGCGTCCCCTCCTGCACGTGGAACACGATCAGGAACGGGTCGTCGATCGGCACCCCGGACGGATCGCGTTCGGCATTGATCAACCCCTGCCGGCACACCCACGTCAGGCCCTCGAATCGACGCTGCTTGGCTGTCCGCTCCGCCAGAAGCTCCGGGTCCGGCTCCCGACCTTCGGTTCGCGCCGCTTTCTTCGCCGCCCGCCGCTCCCGATACACCTGCTCCATTCCGTACTCGATGGCCCGGTTCAACAACAGGCCTTCCTCCGGCGGCGTCACGATCTCGTGATGGACGAGGCCCCCCGGATCGGTCCACGTCGTGACCCCACACTTGGCCCGCCGGCGCACCTCGTCCTCATCGGTCAACAACCGTTGGCTCGCCTCGTAGCTCTTCACGTGGCGCTCGAGTTGCGCGGCCGTCATGTCCAAGGCCAGGCCGACCAGGAACTCCTCGTTTTCCGGTTTCACCACCCGACACAACGCCCGCACCTTCGAGAACGTCAACCGGCCTTCCGCCATTGCGGAACGCACGCGCGGCGCATCCTCCAGACGAGTGGCGACGAGCACGTGATCACGAGCGGCCCGCGACGACGAGCCGCAGCGCGCCATCAACCACGACGTGCACGACGGGAACCCGTCCTTGAGCCACAGTTGGCGCCGGTCGAACTCTCCCAACGACGCCAGCCACGACGCCAGATGGGCCGACTGCACCGCCGCCCCGCGCAGCAGCGACGACTCCAACTCTTCGTCGGTCAACGCCGACAACACATCCCCGTGCACCACGAGGCACCTCCAACATCGAGACCGCCGACCCCGGGAGGGCGACGATCGATCGAACCTCGAAAGGTCAGCCGTTGTGGCGCCGGCCGACGAGCGCTAGACCCAGCATACACGAACACACGTTCCCCTCCCAAGCGTGCTTTCGGCGACCGGTCAGACCGGTCGCCGAAAG
>JBKJKM010000245.1:0-3029 GCA_046597375.1 Acidimicrobiales bacterium
TCACCATCCACACCGTCTCCCACCTCGGCCGATACATCCCGGCCGAGCTCCGCACCGCCCTAGAGCTCGGAAAACCACCCGACTTCGACGGCATCCGCTGCTCCGGGTGCGGGAAACGGTTCCGCCTCCAATGGGACCACGTCGAGCCCGTGTGCGCCGGCGGGCGCACCACCTACGACAACCAAGACCCCAAATGCTGGGACTGCCACGCCCGCAAGAGCGCGGCAGAGCGGGCCGGTGGCGTCTACGACCGCGGTCGGTCGCAGCCAAGCGGACGGCGGAGGCCTAACCGATGAAGACAGCTCCACCTCGGTCGGTTGGGCGGCTCGTAGGATTCGGTTTCGTGGCGTCGACGTTTCGTATCGCCCGCAATCCCGATCCGGATTCGTCGCTGCCGTATGTGCTGTGGGTGCCGTTGGCCAGCGGTCCGCTCGTGGTCAAAGCCAAGGACACGTGGCCGCGGACGGCCAAGGTATATTGCCATCGCTCCGAGTGGCCGGACGACGCCGAGATCGTCGAGGAGGTGGCGGTGCGGGCCTGCGCCCGTCGGGGCGTCGCCGTCGATCTCGTGCTCGATCGCTACCGGGAGAATCGCTCGCAGTTCGTGATCACGTCGCTAGCCGGCGGGCGGGAGGGCATCTTCTGGCAGACGGCGGGCACGGCCCGCAAGACCCGTCCGGGCATGCGGCTGCCGACGAAACGCAGCGCCGGCGGCGTCCTCGAGATCGTCGTCGACACCCGAGAGCGGTACGCCTGGAAGTTCGAGCATCAGCAGACCACTCTGTCCAAGCGCGCCCTCGTCGTGGGCGACTACGCCGTGGAGCTCGACGGTGAGATCGTCGGCGTGGTCGAGCGCAAGAAGCTGGCCGAGCTGGCCACCAACGTGGTCGACGGCAGCCTGCTCCTGCGTCTCGGGGAGCTGTCGACGGCACGGCGGGCGGCCATCGTGGTGGAGGACCGATGGGCCGACGTCTTCCGACTCCGCCACGTGTCGCCGGCGATGGTGGCCGAGATGTTGGCAGCCACACAGGTGCGCTATCCGAACGTGCCCATCGTGTTCTGCGAGACCCGTCCGCTGGCCATGGAGTACACCTACCGCTTCCTCGGTGCGAGCCTGGCCTACGCCGAGGAAGAGCAGGTCGAACTCTGAAGGCGCTGCCTCCACCGCGCAGCGATCCTTCTCATCGGGCCGAGAAGCGGTGGGGCTCGCCGGTCAAGTGACCCGAATTCGTCCGATCATTCGGGGGTGGATGAGGCAGGCGTAGGCGTAGGTCCCTGGTTTGGTGATCCGCAGGGTGTAGTCGAGATAGGGCTGGGCGCCGATCAGTCCCGACGACCAGAACCCCGTGCCGTCGAACGTGCCACCGTCATGGGTGACGACACCTCCGCGCCCGCCCTCGTTCTCGTCCTCCTCGGGCAATGGGACGGCGCCACCCGCCGGCTCAATGATCTTCGGGTTGATGCGGACGTCGCCGGCGTTGCGGAACTCCATGATCGGGAGGTACTTGGGGACGTTGAAGCTGATCGTGTGGTCGCTGCCCATCATCTTCCACGAGACGGGCTCGCCCACCTTGGCGGTGATGAGCTTGGGCACGAACTCGTTGATGCCTTGGTGTTCCTCGCCCGGCAGTCCGGCGAAGGGTCCCTCGATCTCCTCGTCCTCTCCACCGTCACCGGGGACCGTCAGACGTACGTCGTCGACGGCGTCGCGGTAGATGTCGCTGAGGGAATCGGTCACCTTCTTGGTCTCGGCCCGCGTCCGTCGCGCCACCGACCCCGGATCGGGAAGCTCGGTGTCGGGGTCGACGACCTCGACCGCCGTCCGCTGCGACGCGCCATGGATGGCGCAGTAGAAGAGGTAGGTACCGGGAGCGGTATCGGGGGCGATCTTCACCCGGAAGGTGTTGCCGCCGTTCCCCTCGTAGGGGATGACGCCGCTGTTGAAGTAGCTGTGCGTCCCGTCGAACTCGGGCTGACGCTGCTCGGCCTTGGCGCACGCCTGGTCCGGATCCTCGGGCGGCGTTCCGGTGCGGAGAAAGCACGGCTGGCTGACGTTCTGCGCAAGGTTGTCGTCCTCGCCGAACGCCCTGGGCAGGCCCTCGAATGCCTTCCCCGACTCCTCGCTGACGATCTCCACGAACTCCGCGAACGACCGATCGGGCGGAGCGGCCAGGTCGGGTAGCGGAGCGCCCTTGGCGCGCAGGGCGTTGTAGGCGGCCACTCCCTTGTCTCGCAGCTCCTTCGGCTCGGCCTCCGTGAACGCCTTGGCGAAGTCGGCGAAGGTGGCGTCGCCCGGGTCCTCGGCACTTGGAAGGTCGACGCCGGCGGCTTCCAATCCCTCATAGGCCTCGAAGAAGTCGATCCAGGCGATGCCGTCGGTCAAGAGACGGTCGACCTCCGTCCCGCCAGTGACCGTATGCGGCTCGCCCGTCCACGTCTGTTTGAAGTTCACCTCATCGCCCGGACGGACGGCGACCGTCTCCGGGAAGTTCTCGAACACGAAGCTGGCGAATTCGTCGGACGAGAAGTCGACGAGCACGGTGCGCGTGGCCGACGAGCCGCCGCCACACGCCGCCAGCGCGACGAGCGTCAAGAGACCGATGAAGAGCTTCACCCGCATGGAGATCCTTCCGCCGATTTTCGAGTTTCGGGCTCAGCGTACCTATTGCGTCGCTCCGTGCCCGGATCATCGTGCGGCGTTCGGGGTCCTCTCCAAGGGTCCTTGACGTACGAACATACGTTCGACTAGAGCTCGCAGTGCCCGCACGTGCGGGCCACCTCGAGTAGCCGGGTGCGACGGCTCTCCTCCTAGTCCCGGTATCGCTGCGCCTGTAGTTCTCGCGGCGACTTCGTTGAGTGGAGGAGGTGGAGCTCATGGTGCTGAGCGTGGTGTCAGTGGCGGTCGACTTTCGGGCGCTGGCTCGCCGCGTCGACGTCGACGTGTTGGCCGGCGACGAGTGCGCCTTGTTGGTCGAAGAGTTCGCCCGCGTGGAGAAGACGTGCGCCGCTATCCGGGCCATGGCGGCGGC
>JBKJKM010000122.1:0-5720 GCA_046597375.1 Acidimicrobiales bacterium
CTCGAGCAGGGCGACCTCCCCGGCCTGGCCGCCCTGCGAGGAGCTCCCAATGCCCGCTAGCCCGCTCCGGAAACCGCTCAACAGCGGGAACTGGAAGATGCACCACAACCACTTCGAGGCCATCCAGCTGGTCCAGAAGCTGAGCTACGCCATCACCAAGGACGACTACGAACGGGTCGACGTGTCGGTGCACCCGCCGTTCACCGACTTGCGCAGCGTCCAGACGGTGCTCGATGCCGACAAGATCTCGATCCTCCTCGGTGCCCAGCACTGCCACTTCGAGGAGAAGGGCGCCTTCACCGGCGAGGTCAGCCCGGGGATGCTCGAGAAGCTCAACGTGAAGCTGGTGATTGCCGGCCACTCCGAGCGCCGCGAACTCTTCGGCGAGACCGACGAGGAGGTCAGCCACAAGGTGCAGGCCATCTTCCGTCACGGCATGACGCCGATCGCCTGTTGTGGCGAGACCCTCGAGGAGCGTGAGGCGGGCGGAACGGACGACAAGGTGCGCACCCAGGTCACCTCGATCCTGCACGGCTTGAGCCCCGACCAGGTCGGGCGGCTCGTGATCGCCTACGAACCCATCTGGGCGATCGGCACCGGCCGCACGGCGAGCAGCGAGGACGCCCAGGCGACCTGCGGGCTCATCCGCAGTCTCGTGGCCGAGCAGAGCGGCGCCGAGGCGGCCGCGGCCGTCCGCATCCAGTACGGCGGATCGGTGAAGCCGACCAACATCGCCGAACTGATGGCCCAGACGGACATCGACGGCGCCCTCGTCGGAGGGGCGTCGTTGGAACCGGACGACTTCGCAAGGATCGTGCGGTGGGAAGCGTGACCACCGACACGCCCGGTGCTACCGTTCTTTACGAACAGGTTACGAGGAGGGGCATCACACCGTGTTGACCGCAGTCGTCATTGCCATTCACATTTTGGTGTCGCTCCTCATGATCCTGCTCATCCTGTTGCACAGTGGCCGGGGCGGTGGCCTCTCCGACATGTTCGGTGGGGCCGTCGGAAATGCTGCAGCGGGATCGACCGTGGTTGACCGCAACCTCGATCGAATCACCGTGGCTGCAGGCGTCATCTTCGCCTTCACCACCCTCATCCTGGCCATCCGGCTGCAGTAGTACCCACGACTCCGGTGCCTGGCGCACCGGAACAAGGAGGTTCCGTTTTGGAACGCACTCGACGGCGGACAGTTCTGTTCGCCCTGCTCATGACTCTTTTCCTTGTGGCCGCTGCCTGTGGTGGCAGCAGCGACGATGGCGACAACGGCGCCGGCGAAGAGACCACCGACACCACAGCTGACGCCACCAAGGCCGTCAAGGGCGGAACGGCCGTCTTCGGTGCCGAGCAAGAGCCGGACTGCGCCGACTGGATCGCCACGTGCGCCGGTGCCTCGTGGGGCACGTACACGATGGCGGCACACACCATGCCCCGTTCATTCGACTTCGACCCGAAGACGACCGACCTGATTCCGAGCGTCCTGCTCGCCGGTGAGCCCAAGCTCGAGCCTGGCCCGCCGCAAAAGGTCACGTACAAGCTGAATCCCAAGGCCGTGTGGTCCGACGGCGTCGCCATCACGTCGGCCGACTACAAGTACACCTGGGACCAGATCGTCACCGGCAAGGACATTTACGACAAGACGGGGTACGACCAGATCACCTCGGTCGATGATTCCGACCCCCAGACGGTCGTCGTCACCTTCAAGACGCAGTACGCCGCCTGGAAGGACCTCTTCGGCGGCTTCTACGGCATCTACCCGAAGCACATCGTCGGGACCGGTGACGAGGCTGCTCGCAACACGGCCATGAAGGACGGCTACAAGTTCTCGGGCGGCCCCTGGATGATCGAGGCATGGACGAAGGGCCAGGAGGTGAAGTTGGTCCCGAACCCCAAGTGGTATGGCGAGAAGAAGGCCAACTTCGACGCTGTCGTCTTCAAGTTCATTGCGGACACTGCCGCCGAGCAGCAGGCGTACAAGACCGGGCAGGTGATGATGATCTATCCGCAGGCCCAACTCGAGTTGGCTGATCTCAAGACGCTGCCGGACACCACGTTCGACGTGATCAGCAGCCTGTATTACGAGGCCGTCTGGTTCAACACCACCAAGTTCCCAGTCGACTCGAAAGCGGTTCGCCAGGCCTTGGCCTACGCCACCGATCGAGACGCCGCCGTGAAGACGCTCTTCGGGCCAGTCCAGCCCGACATCAAGCCGATCAATGCTTTCGTCACCCAGGCCAACAAGCAGTGGTACAGCGACCCGTTCAAGAAGTACACCCGCGACCTGAAGAAGGTCGACGAGTTGATGACGGGTGATGGCTGGAAGAAGGGGGCCGACGGCATCTGGGAGAAGGGCGGCAAGAAGGCCGAAATCGAGAACAGCACCACGACGGGCAACAAGCGCCGTGAGCTGACCCAGGAGATCCTGACCAGCCAATGGAAGGAAGCCGGGTTCCTGTTCAAGGCCAACAACACCAAGGCGGCGACCCTGTTCGGTGAGTGGGGCCCCCAGGGCGTCTATACCTCGGCCATCTTCGCTCAGACGCCGTCGTCGACCGACCCGGCCATCTGCTCGACCTTCTGCACCGAGTCGATCCCGACCACGGAGAAGCCCTCCGGAACCAACTGGGGCCGCCTCTCCGACCCGGCGATCGATGAGGCTCTCGGGGCGGCGGAGCTCGAGCTCGACGTGACCAAGCGCAAGGCGCTCATGGTCAAGGGCCACGCCGCCATTGCCGAGGGCGTGCCGGGCATCCCGATCGACCCGTTCCCGGACATCGTCATCTACAACTCGGCCAAGCTGAAGGGCCCGATCGGTCACAATCTCGCCTTCGGTGCTTTTGCCAACATGCACGAGTGGTATTGCGAAGGCGGCGCCTGCTGAGCACGTCGTGAGGGCGCATTTCTGACCTTCACCGCATATTCCGACACACACGGGGGCCCGGCGCATGCGCCGGGCCCTCGTCGCGGCGATGACAACCCGCACGCACGGGGTATCGTCAAATGCACATGTTGACCTACGTCCTACGTCGGGTCTTGCTGGCCATCCCCGTGTTGGTCCTGTCGTCCGTGCTCGTGTTCTCGATCGTGAGAGCGACCACGGATCCGACCGCTCGCTTCGCCCAGAATCGCGATCAGAGCGTCGTCGAGCGAGAGACCAAACGACTCGGCCTCGACAAGCCGCTTCCGACCCAGTACCTCACGTGGGCAACCGGCTTCGTGAAGGGCGACTGGGGCGAGAGCTTCGTCTCGCGCCGCAGCGTTGGCGCCGAGATCGGTGACCGGCTCTGGAACACGGTCCAGTTGATTCTGTGGGGGATCTTGTTCTCGGCGATCGTCGCCGTCGCCGTCGGGGTGTACTCGGCCAACAAGCAGTATTCGGCTCTCGACTACACGTTCACGTCCATGTCGTTCGTCGGCTTGGCCATGCCACCCTTTTTCTTCGCGCTCCTCGCCATCGACTTGTTGGTGTTTCGCCCACGAGGGTGGTTCAACCTCGACCAGCCGTTGCTCTACTCCGTCGGCAAGCGGAGCGCCGCCGGCGGCGGCATCGGCGACTACGCCCGCCACCTCGTGCTGCCCGTGCTGACCCTCTCGGTCCAGCTCGTTGCCGGCTGGAGTCGTTATCAGCGCTCGTCGATGCTCGACGTGATGAATGCCGACTACATCCGGACGGCTCGGGCCAAGGGCGTGTCTCGCCGCAAGGTGCTGATCAAGCACGGGCTCCGCAATGCCCTCATCCCACTGACGACGGTGATGGCCATCGACATCGGACTGCTCTTCGGGGGCTTGATCGTGACGGAGTCGATCTTCAGTTGGCCCGGGATGGGTCAGCTGTTTGTCAATGCTCTGCTGGCCGGCGACACCAACATTCTTCTGCCGTGGCTCATGGTGACGGCGATGTTCGTGCTCCTCTTCAACCTGCTCGCCGACCTCCTGTACGGCGTGCTCGATCCGCGGATCCGGTTGGCGTGACGATCCACGAACCCACCCCGGCCAGCCCCGCCGGCGTCGCCAGCGCAGCGCAAACGACCGAAGTGGTCGCCGACTACGCGGTCGACGCCGAAGATTCCATCGAAGGTGCCGGGAGCGCGCGTTCGCAGACTCGGCTCGTGGCCCGCCGGTTCTTCCGGCACAAGCTGGCCATCGCCGCCCTCGTCGTCCTCGCTCTGTTCTATCTCTCGGCCATCTTCGCCTCGCAACTGGCCCCGTTCGAGCTCACGCCCGAGCTCACCGGCGACGTCCTCAATGGGGCCCGACAGGGGCCGTCGGCCGAGCACTGGTTCGGCACGGACGAGCTCGGTCGCGACCAGCTCACCCGTGTGCTCTACGCCGGGCGGGTCTCGCTGGTCATCGGCCTGATGGTGGCGCTGATCTCCACGGCCATCGGTACCACGGTCGGCGCACTGGCGGGGTACCTCGGCGGCCGCGTCGACCGAGTGATGATGTTCATCACCGACCTTGCGCTGGTCGTCCCCGGACTCGCCATTCTGATGATCGCCCAGAAGGGGCTCGGCGGCTCGACTCGGACGATCATCCTGATCCTTTCTTTGCTGTTCTGGACGACGATCGCTCGGGTCATCCGCGGCGTCTTCCTCTCGTTGAAGGAGAAGGAGTTCGTCGAGGCGGCCAGGGCCATCGGATGTTCGACGCCCCGCATCATTTTCCGCCACATGCTGCCCAACACGGTGGGGCCGATCATCGTGAACACCACGCTGGTCGTCGGCGGCGCCATCCTCATCGAATCGACGTTGTCGTTCCTCGGCTTCGGCGTCGAGCCGCCCGACGTCTCGTGGGGCAACATGATCGCCCAATCGAAGAACTCGGTCGGATCGACCTTGGCCTACCTCATCTACTTCCCGGGTCTGGCCCTGTTCCTGACGATCCTCTCGGTGAACTTCCTCGGCGACGGACTTCGGGACGCGCTCGACCCTCAGTCCGACCGTTGAGCGGCGTGGGCGGCGAGCCCGTCGCCGAGCGCAATCTGCTCGAGCCGATGCCTGCCATGGTCGACCAGCCCCTGGGTGCCGTGCTGTCGGTACGGGACCTCCACGTGGAGTTTCCGACTGATGACGGACTGGTGAAGGCGGTCGACGGCCTGTCCTACGACGTGTACCCGAACGAGGTGCTCGGCATCGTCGGCGAATCAGGATCGGGCAAGAGCGTCAGCTCGCTCGCCATCCTCGGCCTGTTACCGAAGCGGGCCCGGATCCGCGGGCAGATCCTCTATCGCGGACGCGACCTCCTCGCGTTGCCCGAGCGGGAGATGCTCAAGCTCCGGGGCGAGAGCATCGCCATGGTCTTCCAGGACGCACTGGCCGCCCTCAACCCGGTGTACACCGTCGGGGCGCAGATCGCCGAAGCGGTGAAGGTGCACCACCCCAATGCGTCCAAAGCCGAGATCCGCACCCGGGCCATCGAACTCCTCGACCTCGTGGGCACCCCCAACCCGACGAAACGGGTCGACAACTACCCGCATGAATTCTCGGGAGGCATGCGCCAACGGGCCATGATCGCCATGGCCCTCGCCAACGACCCGGACGTGCTCATCGCGGATGAGCCGACGACGGCCCTCGACGTGACCATCCAGGCCCAGGTGCTCGATGTGATCGAGCGGGTGCAGGAGCGGACGAGCTCGGCCATCGTGCTCATCACCCATGACCTCGGGGTCGTGGCCGGCGTCGCCGACCGCGTCATGGTGATGTACGCCGGACGCATGG
>JBKJKM010000074.1:0-9082 GCA_046597375.1 Acidimicrobiales bacterium
ACGGCCTCGGCGTCGGCGAGGGCGGCGCGCGCCAGGGTCAGCCGGTCTGCTCCGGACGCGTTCTCGTCGAGCGTGGAAGCATTCTGTTGGAGGTACTGGCTGTAGCTGGTCATGCCAAGGGCACCGAGCGCCCTCTGCTCCATCTCGTAGGAGGCGTCCAGGCGCCGGCGGTTGATTCGGCTCCCCTTTTGCATGACACGCTGCTCGGCCTCGACCACGTCGCGATGGGCGCGGGCGAGAGACTCGACCTTCACCTCGTCGAGGGCGGGTGGCTTGATGCCCGCAGTGGCAGTCGCCAGCGTCTCCCGCGCCTGCTGCAGGGCGGCCGCCGCGGGGATGACGAGCCATTGCGGAGGCTGCGGCGGTTGGGGCAGGCCAGCCAAACGCTCCCCGACCTCGTTCCATTGGTCGGCCAGCTCCACCGCCCTGGCCGAAGGGCGGGGCTTGACGGATTTCAGGCGACGGAGGCCGGCCAGCGCATCGGCGACCGCAGCTTCCCTGGCGGGGTCGCCCAATTCGACCATGCGGGCCACGACCTCGGCCCGTTGTGCGTCGAGCGTGGCCCGTTCGGCTCGGAGCCGCGCACTGGTCCCCTGGGCCTCGGCACTCCTGGCCGCCGCCGCGGCGGCATCGGCGTTGATCACGTCCTCGACGGCGATGAGCTTCTTGCGAGCGTTGTCGGCGGCGAGGCGCGCCGACTCGAGTCGCGCGCCGACGGCCAGCGCTCCGCTCGCCGTCTGGTCGAGGGAATGGCTTGCGCCGGCAAGCTCCTCGTTGGCCGCGTCGGCGGCCCGCTCGGCGTCGGCCAAGAGGGCCGTCAGTCGCCGGACATTGGCCTCGGCCGTCGCAACGGTGTCGAGGGTGGCGTGAACAGTGGCCGTAGGAGGTGCCTGTTGGGTGTCTCGCGACAACGATCTCGCTCCCGGCAGGTCGACGGCGAAGACGGTGACCGCCGCTCCCGCGTTGCCCAGCCCCAGAGCCTCGACCAGCGCCGACGACAGGGTCTCTCGCTTTCCGTCGACCTCGACCTCGACGTCGAGGGATGAGGCCGTTTCGCCCTGCAGGGCCCGGGCAATGTCGGTGGCCCAGCTGCGACGTGCGGCAGCATCCAGGCCGCGCAAGACCGTGACACTCGGATGGAGGGCAATCGTCTGCCTGTCCCCGCCACGCGGACGGATCTCGACGAGGATCACGAGACGCGGATCCGGGTGACGCGAGGCTCGTCACCTTCGACGGGTGCCGGTGCGGTGGTCGGCCGTGCCTGCTCGAGGAGTGTGGACGCCAGCGCAGCCGCAGAGCTCGGATCGCGCACGACGTCCTCGGCCACGTCGAGGAAGGCCCGCATCGCCGAGATGACCTCGATGGCTGCGGCCTGCAGGTGTTCCATGCCCTGCTTGGCCCTCTCCTCGTTCACTACTGCTCCTCGTTGGTCGATGCAAACGTGACTTCGAGTCGATCTGCCACCATCGTCGCGCCCTTGACGCTCCGCCGTCGGAGCGAGTCCGGGAGGACGATGGCGCGGCGATGGGCGCCAACCCGCACCAGCAGCTCGGTGGCGGTGCGGCCGACGTCGAGATCGTCGCGATCGGCGAAGGGCAACTCGAGGGAGAGGACGAGGTCGGGTCCCTGCGGCTCGACCCGGAGGGGACGGCCGGAGTGGAGGACACCGGCCGGATCATCGTCGCCGTAGAGCGCGAGCCCGAACGACCGGAGTCGGTCGACGCCGAGTAGCTCCTCGGCCTGGAGTTCGGCCTTGAGGACCGGTACCGGCGCGAATCCTTCCTCGATGGCATCGAGGTGCTCGGCGTGGGCTTCCTTCCAGGCCTTGAACCACGGGTCGGTGATCGCATCGGGAAGGAGCCGGTTGGCAATGACGGCGTCGACGGCGTAGCCGAAGAGGGCGAGGTAGGTCGCCGTGCGGCGGGCCTCGGCGATCACCATCCGCTCCGGGTTCACCACCAGCCGCACGCTGGCCAGCTCAGGATCGGTCAACAGCTCCTTGACGCCGTCGAGGCGGTCGTAGAACCGACGTAAGGCGTCGAACACGTCGTCTCCGGCGACGGGAAGCGATGTCAGTCGACTGAGGACGGGGCGGACCAGACCGGCCACACTCCGTCCGGCCGGGAAGACTCGCTGCATGTACCAGCCGAGCACCTCGGGCAGCGACAGGAGTCGGAGCGTCTCGGCGGTCGGTGCGCAGTCGACGACGACCACGTCCCAGTCGCCCGAGGCGGCGAACGCTTTGATGTCGCCGAGGGCGAAGATCTCCTCGAGGCCCGGCACCACCGCCAGCTCCTCGGCCTCGATGGCCCCGGCGCCACTCCAATCGAGGAGCGTCACGAGATAGCGCTGCACGTCGCCCCACGCCTCCTCGAGGCGCTCGGTGGCGTCGAGCTGTTGGCCCCAGAGGTCGCCCTCGATTCGGCGCGGCGTGCTGTCGAGATGCACCTCGAAGGCATCGGCCAGCGAGTGAGCCGGATCGGTGCTGAGGACGATGGTCCGCAGACCGGCGTCGGCGCACCGAAGGGCCGTGGCGGCGGCCACGGTGGTCTTGCCGACTCCGCCCTTGCCGGTGAAGAGCAGGATCCGGGTGGAAAGCTCGTGGGGCGCCGCCGGGCCCGTCAAGTCGTCGACTCGGCTCGAACCTTGAGCTCGCGAAGGGCCGTCCCCAGGATCCGGTGCTCAGCCCGCCGCTTGATGAACCCGACGACCGGCACCTTCAGCTCGGCCACGAGGTGGTACGTCATGTCGGTGCCGCCGTCGAGGTTGGGCTCGAAGATGTAGGACCCGTCGAGCTTGCGGGTGACGTCGCCTTCTGTCTGCACCCACGCCAGCGTCCGCGGCGCGTCGACATAGTCGTAGGCCAATGTGTAGCGGATGCTCTGGCCCATCGCAGCGGCGCGAAAGCGCACCTTCGTGCCCCGCCCGGCCTCATCGCGGTCGAGGACCTCGACGCTCTTGATGTCGGCCGCCCACTCGGGATAGCGGTCGAAGTCGAGGGCGATGGCGAAGCAGCGCTCCGGGGAGGCGGCGATCGTCGTGCGCTCGGTGGCTTCGTCGGTCACGGTCGTCTGATCCTCAGGTGCAGTTCGGCCAACGCAAGATTCCGAACCCTACCTCGTCCGACGAGGGCCGAAACGGCCGTACCGGGCGCCGAACAGGCCCGTCAGCGCCAGCCCGAAGAGGGGGACGAGGACGCCGAAGGCGAGGCTCGTGAATGGCCGCAACGCCGCCGTGGTCAGCCCGATCGCGACCTGCACGCCGAGGGCGGTCAGCAGAGCCCGTCTGGTCCCGGTCGGGGCCGTACCCACGCCGGCCAGGAAAAAGAGTCCGCCGATCCCGATGGCATCGGTGCGGCTGCGCCCGACGGCGATGGCGTAGGCCCAGAAGAACACGCCGATCCCGATGGCGAACAACCCGAGCGCCACGGCGGCGGCGACCACGCCCGCTCCAGGTTCGAGCGCACCGGCGATGGCGGTGGCGGCGAAGAGGGCCGTGCCCGCAGCACTGGCCCGGACGATGGCGGCGCCCGTACCGCCCGGCGACGGAGGGGAGGAGGTCACGCCGGGACGAGGCCGTCGAGGGTCTCGGCCAACGCTGCCGCAAGGTGGTCGTAAGTGAACTCGGCCGCAGCCCGCTCGCGGCTGCGTCGCCCCATGGCCGCTCGTCCCACCTCGTCATCGAGGAGGCTTGCGATCGCCGCGACCACCTGGTCTGGGTTCCGCGGGTCGGCCACCACGCGCCCCGTCTCGCCGTCAACCACGGCGTCGGCGGCCCCGCCGCTGTCCCCCGCTACTTGAGGCACGCCACAGGCCGCCGCCTCCAGGAACACGATCCCGAAGCCCTCGGGCTCGAGCCCAGCCCAACGGGTGCGACAACACATGGCGAAAACATCGGCCGATCCGTACAGCGCGGGCAAGTCGTCGTCGGAGACGCGACCGAGCAGCCGGGCCGGCGCATCCAGGTCGTCGATGCGCTTCTGGAGGCGCTCGCCGTCGCGTCCGCCTCCACCGATCGCGACCAGGAGATCGGGATGGCTCGCCCGCAACCGCGTCGCCGCCTCGATCAGCACGTCGAAGCCCTTCCGGGGCACGAGTCGGCTCACGCCGACGACGAGCGGTCCGTCCGGCGGAAGGCCGAAGCGGAGGCGGGCGGCGACTCGAGCTTCGGCGTCCATGGGAGTGAACCGGTCGGTGTCCACGCCGGGTGGAATCACGGTGATGGGCGGCGTGCGCCGGCCCGCGACCCGTCGGGCCTCCGCCGCCGGGTAGCCCCCGGCGGCGACGACGGCCACGGCGCCGGCGACGACCTCGCCCATCACCCGCCCGAAGGCGGGAAGGCGACCGATGAGCTCCGAGCCGTGGAGGACAACCGCGTAGGGGAGCCGCAGTCGCGGGCCGAGAAGTCCGACCGGCAGCGCGGGGTCGAGCACCACCAATGTCGACCCGGTCTCCGCCGCCAACTGCTCGACGTGTCGGAGGACACCGGGCGTGGGCAACAGCACCGACTGTCGTGTCCGGACGATGCGGTACGGCTGCGTCGCGTCGAAGGCGGCGGCGTCGGGGTGCGCTGTCGTGAGCACGGTCACGTCGGCGGGGTCGAGGCGGCGCCACAGCTCCCACAGGTAGGTCTGGATGCCGCCGACCTTCGGCGGGAAGTCGTTGGTGACGAGGAGATGGCGGGGCACGACGGGGGTCATTCTGGCCGCCGATCGGCGGCGACGGCTTCGACCTCGTCGCGGATGAGAGGCGAGTCCGCATCGTCGAGCTCGTCGACCAGATCCCGACGACCGAGCCGAACGGCGGCCCACACGGCGTGGGCCCGGACGAGGTCGTCTCGCTCGGCCGTGAGGTGCCGGCGCAGGACGGCCACGGTGCGGGCGTCGCCACCATCGCCGACGTTGCCCAACGCTACGAGGGCGTTGCGCCGCAGGTAGCGGGCCTGGCGACTGGCGATGTACCACCGGCCGTGACGGGCCAACAGCACGTCGTCGACGTCTTCCTCGAGCAGGTCGAGGAGGTCGACCGTCGGCTCGGCCACGGCCTCGGGCGCCGCTGGCGGCCGGCGACGGAGCTCCACTCGGTTGGGTGGGCAGACGTCCTGGCAGTCGTCGCAGCCGTACAGGCGATTGCCGAGGGCGACCCGGTGCTCACGCGGAAAAGGGCCCTCCGCCTGCAACAACCAAGCCAAGCAGCGGGTGGCGTCGAGGACACCCGGAGCGATCAGCGCGCCCGTCGGGCAGGCCGGGAGACAGCGGCTGCACGGACCGCACTCGCTGCGAGCCGCTGGTGGCGCCGCCGTCGGCAGGTCGGCATCGGTGACCACCGCTCCGAGCACGAACTCCGACCCCCGGTCGTGGAGCAACAGGTTGGTGTTCTTCCCGTACCAGCCGAGCCCGGCCCGGAAGGCCGCCTCCCGGTCGACGAGGGCGTTGTCATCGGCAAGGACGCGAGCCTGGTGGCCCGTCCGTCGTAGCTCGCTGGCGACCGCCTCGAGGGCTCGGCGGAGATCGGCGTAATGGTCGACCCAGCTGTAGCGGGCCACGAGGCCGGTTGCGGCCCGATCGGCCGTAGCCGGATCTTGCCGACGGTACGACCGTGCGCCGACGACAAGGCTCCGGGCGCCGGCCAGGGCTCGATCCGGTTCGGTCGAACGTGCCGGGTTGCGATAGGTGAACTGCATGCCGCCGTGCAGTCCGGCGCCTCGACGGTCCTCGAGGTGCCGGCGGGTCTCGTCGAACGGTGTGGCGGGCGCCACGCCCAAGGCGTCGAGTCCTGCGGCCAATCCGATGCGACGGAGCTCGTCGACGCTCACCACGACGCCATGCTCGCGCCGGCGTCGCAGGGTCAGCGTTCGGTACGACCGAAGCGACGGCGGGGCGGTCGGGTGGCGGGCCGGGCGGCCCGCAACGGTGAGCGCTCGGCGACGATGACGTCGTCGTCGACGGTCGGCGGGGTCGCCCGGTTGGCCCGGATGGTCACGACCCGACCATCGCCCGCAGGCACATCGACGCCATCCGTGCCTCCGGCGGCGCCCATCGCAGGTTCTGCACTTCGAGCCGCTCGCGCCGCTCGCCGCTCGGCCCGGCGGGACTCCGCCACCGCCTCGTCATCGGTGACGTCGAGCGCAGGATCCGGCCGCGCCGGGCGAGCCGCGACGGCGACTTCTGCCTTTGCCGCGCTGTCCTTCGGCTGGATGACGGACCGGACCACGTCGACCGAACGGGCCGCCGAGATGCGGACCGGAGCCGGGCGGGCCAGAGACGGAGGCGCCATCGGCCGCCGATTCGCGGCAACCGGCGCCGGCGCCGACGCTCGATTGGCGTAGCCGACGCCCGTGGCGCGGATCGGCGCTCCCGACACCAGCTGCAGCCGGCGCTGCCCGAGCTCGTTCAGCGCGGCGCGTTCCTCCGGCGCCACGATGGCCGAGGTCGGTGGGGCCCCCCGGCCGGCGCCTCGTGCCGGCGCACCCGGCTTCTTCGCCGACGCCTTCTTGGTGGCGGGCCGAGCGGCCGGCGCCGCCTTGCGGGATGCCGGGCGAGGCGCCGCACGCTTGGCCGGCGCCCGCTTCGTCGCGACCTTGGCCGCCTTCGACCCCTTCGACGCCTTCGACAACGCTGATCTGGGCGACGCCGACCGCGACGGTGCGTTGCGCTTGGCCGTCGACCCACGCTTGACCGTTGCGGCGCGCGGGGTCGGCACGGCCCGCTTGGTCGTCGTCTTGCTCGTCGACGCTCGCTTCGCCAGTGCCGCTCGCTTCGCCACCGGCCGCTTCGGTGCTGGCCGCTTCGGTGCCGCTCGCTTCGGTGCTGCTCGCTTCGATGGCGGCGGCGAGGTCGAGGCCTTCATCGGGCGCGCCGTCGAGTCGGCTTCGGCCTCCTCGTCGGCGGGATCCGGTGCGTCAGGGGGCCGCGCAGCCGTCCCTCGACCGCCCTTCGAGCCGCGGAGCGTCGTCGGCTGCAGCGACGCCATCGATCGCCGGCGGCGGCCCGGCTCGATGTAGCCGAGATCAGAAGCCAACCGGTTGCGGCCCACGAGGTCGCCGGAGGCGAGGTCGACCTCCCACTCGGCCTCTTGCATCCGCTTTCGGGACTCGAAGGTGAAGGTGACCATCCACGCGTGATCGGCGACCTGGTAGGCCGACCAGCCGTCGTCGAACTCGTCGTTGGTCAGCCGAACGCCTCGATCCGCCAGGTTCCAGCGCACCGACAGACCAAGCAACTCGCCGGATTCACCGCGTCGCGGCTTGGCGTACACCAGGCCTCGGGCCCGGCCCACGACCTGGAGCCGCTCCGCCTCGACGGGAGCGGCAAATCGTGCGACCCACTCCTCGCCGACGCCGGCGATCGTGGCAATCTCTTCGAGCGACCGTCCGGCCCGGAGGCGGTCCTGGATTTCCCGCGGACTCAGCAGGCTCTGGCGGCGGGGGGCGGCCGACGGCGCCAACACCTCGGCCGGCACATCGAGCTCCTCACCGTCGGCCAAGCGGCGCCGGACGGCATCACCGATCGTGGCCAACAGTCGCTCGTCGAGGGGCAGCACGAAACTGCCGGACTTCGCGCCCTTGCGGGTGCTGAAAATGAGACTGTCGTGGTCGGTCGTGTAGCCGACGAGGTGGAGCTGTTGCACCGGTGCCCCCGGCCCTAGGCGGCCTACCGGTCGGGCCGACATTGCGGGCGAAGGTAGCACCCGCCCCCGTTGGCATCGGGGACCCCTCTAGCTCGCGGTCGGGACGTGCCGCAACGGCGGTACGAGGCCCGACTTCACCAGCATCCGGACAGCTCGCTCTTCGACGACGTCGAAGATGACCGCCTCGTCGGGCTCGCGGTTACAGATGAAGGTGACCACGCAGTCATCGCACGCCGCCGTGTCTCGCATCGTGCAGCTGTCGCAATCGATCGTGAGCGCCTCGGTCATCGGTCTCTCCTCGGGTCGGTCCACCTCTCGGAGCATGCACGGGGGGTACGACACGAATGCTTCCTTCGAAGAAATTCCGGCTCGCGCCGTAAGGACGCCGCCCGGCATCCGTTCTCCTCCTCGAGTGCGTCCCTTGGGCCGCACGCCAGACGCCGACGGCGGCCCCAGCCCGCCGTCGGTCGATCCCGACCCCAGTCCCCGACGACCCCCGGGGGCTGGGGTCGGGGCGCGTCCTCCGATCAAGACGAAGAGCTGCAGTCGGTCAGAGCAGGGCGAAGAGCTGGGGTTGGCCGATGACGTTGGCACCCCGTGCGGCGGATTCCCGCTGCACCCGACGGTCGTCGGTGGCGACGATCACGGCCCGGGCGGGGGGATACCGGTCGACCAGATCGACGATGACGTCATCGGCCTCCTCGGTCCTGGCCGAGAACGTGACCCGCACGCCCCGACGAGGCGCAACCGCGACCGACGCCGCCGAGTCCTCGTCGCCGTCGAAGACGACGTGGACGTCGACACCCCGCCGCGCCGCCAGTCCGCCGAGGACATTGACCAAGCGTCGCCGTTGCTCGGCGATCGGGAGGTCCGGCCACCGTCGCAACGAGGCGTTGTACCCGTCGACCACGAGGACGGCGCCCGCCACGCGCACGAGGTGATCGGCGGCCGCGGCTTCGTCGTCGAAGAGGCCAGGCGGCAACGGCACCGGCAATCGCACCGCCGTACCGACGCCCTTCGATCGGCGCGACCTCGGGGCCAAGGCCTCGACGCCGGCGTCGCTGATCGCCGTCGGGTCAAGGGCCAGGGCCGCCGCCCCGAGGGCGCTCGACAGTTGCTGGGCCGCCGACGCCGCCTGGGCCACTGCCGCCCGCACGAGGTCGACCGCAAAGGGCGCCGCCGGAACCTGGGCCCCTGGCCCGGGCTGGCTTCCCAGGGCCTCGGCGGGCACGAGCGGGGTGCGCTCAGACTCGGGCTCGGGATCGATCGGTGGCGGCACCGACGCCACTTCAGCGAGCGCCGCCCGCAGCTCGAGGATCGTGGCGTCGGCGGCCGAGGCCCGCCGATGGGCGGCATCCCGCTCCCGCTCGGCGGCGACGCTGCGAGTCGCCGAGCGGGAGCGGGATGCCGCCCATCGGCGGGCCTCGGCCGCCGACGCCACGATCCTCGAGCTG
>JBKJKM010000204.1:0-3400 GCA_046597375.1 Acidimicrobiales bacterium
CAGGCCTTCCTTCGCTCCGATGGTGGTGATGATCTCGGTCTCCGGATCGAGGTCGACCTGCCAGTTGCGCTGGTAGAGGTCGGCGACGGCCTCGCGAAGCTTCGGGATGCCCTTGGACAGGGAGTACCGGTGGTTGCGGGTGTTGTGGGCGGCCTCGGCCAGCTTCTCCACGGCGATCGCCGGCGACGGGATGTCCGGATTGCCGAAACCGAAGTCGAGAACGTCCTCGCCGGCCCGTCGCGCCTCGTTCTTCAGGTTGTTGATGATCGTCAGGACGTAGGGCGGCAACCCGTTGATGCGGCGGAACTCCATCGGCATAGGGAGAAGTTACCGGAGGGTAGCTGCGGCTCCGGCCACCATTTCCACCGCCGCCGTCGGGTCGTCGGCGGCCCCGTAAGGCGGTCCGAGCACGGCCCAGCTCGCTCCGGCGGACCGCAGCCGGCGAAGGAGGTCGGCCGTGGAGGGTGCGTCCTTCGGGGCCGCGCCACCCCAGGTGACCTCGATGTCATGGACCGCGGCCACCCGTTCCGGCTCCACGCCCCACAAATTGAGGGCATCGGCGCCGGCCACGGCCAGCCGGTGCACCTTGTCGGACAGGCCGCCGACCCACACAGGAATTCCCAGGTCCCGGACGCGACTACAGGCGTCGGCCAGCGCGGCGAGACGCTCGGCCGCCGACGGGAAGGCGACGCCCACAGCGACGTTCTCGGCCTCGCTCAGGTGATCGCCGGCGCCCAGTCCGGCGAGAAGTCGATCCCCCGCCATCCGATGAAGCGTCTCGAGGTTGTGGGCCAGCACGGCGTTGGGCAACAGGCTGACCCGGGCGACGAGCGGGCCGAGGTACAGGCGGTCGGTCTCGCCGGCCAGTGCGCCGAGCAGCGGCCAGGCGCTTCGTGCGGGCCGGTCGGGGTTGCCGATCGACCACACGTGGTCGAACACGAACACCCCGTCGAGCCCGGACGCCTCGGCCGTCCGCGCCGCCGCCAGCGACGCCGCCACCGTCGGCCGGAACTGCGGCAACGTGATCCCCACCCTCACGCCGCCGTCCTCCCGCCCATCCCCGGCGCGTTCATGTTGCCCCTACGGTCGCCGAAACGCGTCGGCGTTGCCGTTGCTGCCGCCGGAAGGGCAACATCAACGCGACGCTGGGCGGACGTTCCGGGCGAGCAGGGCGGCGCCGATGGCACCGGCGTGCTCGCCGAGTTCGGCGGCGACGATACCGACGGGCGGGCGATGCTCGACGCCCTCGAGGAGACCGGCGAAGGCGGCGCGGACCGGGTCCAGGAGCACGTCGCCGGCCTCGACCAGGCCGCCGCCGAGAACGAAGAGCTCGGGGTCGAAGGCATTGGCCAGGTTGGCCAGGCCGAGAGCGACCCACCACCCGAAGTCGGCCATGACGGCGGCGGCCTCGGCGTCGCCCTCGCCGGCGGCGAGGGTGACGTGCTCGCCCTTGACGTCCTCGGGATCGCCGCCGGCCAGGGCCACGATCCGGTCGGCGCGACCTCCGACGGCCGCTTCGCGTGCAAGGCGACCAAGACCGCTTCCGGACGCGAAGCGTTCCCAACAGCCCCGCTGGCCGCAGACGCACGGCGGACCGTGGGGGTCGACGACCATGTGGCCGATCTCGCCGGCGAACCCGTTGTGGCCCCGGAACAGCTGTCCGCCGATAACGATCCCGCCACCGATGCCCGTGCCGAGCGTGACCAGCAGCACGTGGGAGCGACCCCGGCCGGCCCCCGCTTGTTGCTCGCCCCATCCGGCGCAACTGGCGTCGTTCTCCACCACCACCGGCAACCCCAGCCGCGCCGCCAGAGGCGCGGCCAGAGCCAGCTCCGCAACCCCCGGGAGGTTGGGCGCGTAGCGGAGGACGCCGTCGTCGTCGACGAGGCCGGGGGCGCCGACGCCGACGCCGACGACCTCGCCGGCCGGCCGACGGTCGAGAAGGCCGGCAGCCACGTCTCCGAGTACCTCGACGACGGCGTCGTTGCCCCGCGGCGTCGGTACCCGGAGCTCGTCCAGCACCGCGCCGCCATCATCGACGACGACCCCGAGACATTTGGTCCCCCCGAGATCGACACCGATGGTTATGGTCACGTCTTCAGTCTCGCTCGGCGGCGGCTTGCCTTGGTCAACCTCTCAGAAGCGGAGGAGGGCGCCGATGCGGCCGGCCACATCCAGGTCGGCGTTGCCGACGCACATCTCGACGTGGCACGACTGGAGCAACGCCTGTTCCACCGCCGCTTCGACGATGTCGTCGACGCGTTCCATCTCGGCGCCGCACGTGGGGCAGCCCGGTCCCTTCACCGCCAGGACCCCGCAGCCCGGGCAGCACCAGCCCTCGACCTCGTAGCCGTCGGAGACGACAAGGGTGTCGACGCGTCGTTCGGACAGCGCGCCGAGGGTGGCGTCGAGCCCCGCAACCCCGCCCCGATGCGAGGCTGAGGCTGAGCGGAGGCGGTCGACCATCGACTGCTCGCGCTCGCGCTCCACCTGCTCCTCGACGTCGAGCACGGCCTCCACGATGACGCTCTCGGGCGACGCCGCCGGAATGTTGATACGGGCCCGGATGCGCTCCTTGAGATAGCTGTGCAAGTCCGCCTCGAGCTCGTGGGCGATTTCAGGCCCGGCACTGAGGATGAGGTGGTCGAACGGGTGTTGCTTCCACACCTCGAAGGCGATTTGAGCGGCCTTTTTCACGTGCTGGTGAGTGGCTGCTTGGAGGTGGTGGTCGGTGTGGCCGCGATCGCGGTCACCGGCATCGTCCTCGTGGCGGGGCAACGCATCGAAGACCTCGCTCTTGTCCACGAGCTCGTTGAGCTCGAACACGAACATGCGCGTGCGTTGCTTGTCGGCCATCAAGAGCCCGAAGCCCTTGTAGTTGTCGACGATGCCCTCGAGCTGGCGGACGTGAGGTGTCTGGTTGGCCACGAGCTGGTCCTTTACGCGGACCGGCAGCTCGTGCACCTCCCAGAGCTCCTCCCCACAGGCGAAGACCGCGAGACCTCGCGTACGCGAACGGTCGAGTCCGGCCTTGACGTGACCCTGGATCCGTTGGAGGTCGGGCACGGCGTCGGCGTGACCATGCGCCGAAGCCGCCTCGCTCGCCTCACGAACGAGGCGATCGATCCGAGCGTCGACGTCGGCGAATTTCGGCCATCGCTTGCCGTCCACGTCGAGATACGCCGACACGACCGGTCGATCGGACGCCTTGAACGATGCCAGCGTTCTGATCGAGTCCTCGTTGAGCAGGGCCACGTCACCTCCTGGGTTCGTTGAACTTCACCTCGCCACGGTCCGGACGGCAGCCTGGTCTCCCAGGCCCTCCGCCCACGTTGCGATCTGTTCCTCGTCGCCGAAGACGACGAGCTGCATCGATCCGGCCAGTCGGCCGAGCAAGCGG
>JBKJKM010000237.1:0-16571 GCA_046597375.1 Acidimicrobiales bacterium
CTGGATGGGCACCAACCTCGGTGAGTTCGCCGAGAACACGTTCCTCTACGAGGCCGCCTGCAACCCCGATCCCGTCATGCGTCTCACCGGTGTCAACCGGGCCCTCGAGGGTCTGGCCATCGACGTCTTCAACACGATGAAGAACTTCGGCGAGATCTGCGGTGACCCGGTCATGGAGTTCAGCGAGGACTGGATGCTGGCCGACGAGGTCACGCACGTGAAGATGGGTTCCGACTGGCTCCGCAAGCTCACCGAGACCAACCCCGAGCGCCGCCAGCGGGCCCTCGAGTTCCAGCGGGTCGTCGACAAGCTCTTCTCCCTGGGTGGCCTCCGATCCGACAAGGACGAGAGCCCGATCAAGCTGGCTCGTCGCTTCCGTGAGCTGGCCGGCTTCAGCCAGGCCGAGATCGACGACATCGCCGACGTGTCCGCCGAGGCGGCCGACGAGTCGCTGAACCTCGTCGGCGGTCACTGATCATCATGGGGGCGAGGGATGTACAGGTCTCTCCGGAGACCTTCGAGCTGATCAGCTTCGACGCCGCCGAGATCGCCGCCGTCACCTCGTCGGTGGCCGATGCCGTGGGCCTCGGTGCCGACGTGACGGTGCGGATCGACATCGACGAAGCCGTGATCATGGCCAAGACGTCGAGTCGCATCGATGGTGACACCGTCGTCATCGAAGCGACCGGCGGCGCCTTCGAGAGCCTGCGAGCTGCCCGCACGTTCGACGAAACGCGTTGTCGCAACGTGCTCGGCCAAGCCCTCCTGCGGGCGCGTGACCGCCTCGATCCGGAATTCGGCGAGCCGCCGGCGGACGGCGACCTCACCGTGCACCAAGAGACGGCGTGGGCCGCCACCATCGAGGGGCGGCTCGATCGCCTCGGCATCGTCAGTGGTCGTCCGCAGCGTCGGATCTACCACTTCCGCGTTCGTCACGGCTTCAACGACATCGTCGATTCGGTCTTCCATCGTCTCTGGTCGAACGAGACCCCGACGTGGGCCGACATCGAGGCGTCATCGGCCGAAGCTCTGGAGAGCTCCGCCAAAGTCTGAGCCAAACCGGGGCAAGGCGCTTCGACTATTCCTTGGCCGCAGCGGCGCGCCGTTCCGCCCGCAACTCGGCGGCGGCGGCCTGCAACTGTTGCATGGCACCCAGCACCGCCGCCGGGTCGGCCAACCGGTCGAAGGCCGGCCGAAGGCGCGCCGCGATCGCCCGGTCGCCTTCGGCGATAGCTGCCAAGCCGTCATCGGTGATCGTGAGCACCACGGCCCGCCGGTCTTCCGGTTTCGACCCGCGTGCCAACAAGCCCCGCTCGACCAGTTGATCCACGGCGTTGCTGATCGTCGGCCGAGCCAAGGCGAGCCGCCCGGCGATCTCGCTGGAGCGCTCGTTCCCCTCGGCCACCAGCGAGAGGATGCGGTACGCAGACAGTGACAGCCCTCCGAGCGCCGACTCCACCACTCGTGCGATCTGGGCGACGCCACGGCCATAAGCGGCGAGGCCAGCCTCGTCGACGTCCACCCGGCCGACCATAGCGGTGCGGTGTCCAACTGACTGGAGCGTCAACTCTTGTGCCAGAATGAACAAGGCACACACGTACGGTCGCTGGGGGGCGCTCGATGCAAATCGCGGAGTTGAAATTTGGAGACGTCGGGCGCGGCGTCAGCCGCTACCGACCGGTGGCCATCGCAGTGACGGCGATCGTCGTCATGGGCCTGACCCTTCCCGGGCCGCAGCGAGTCGCCAGCAAGATCTTCGACATCGGCGCCTTCGAGTCAGGCTCCGCATCCGTGGCGCCGGCATCCGAGGTACCGGAAGCGGGCGTCGGTGGCGAGGTCGCAGCGGCCGTGTTGGCGATCGAATCATCCCCCGACTCGTTCTCCTCGCTGGCGTCGACTGGTTCGTCCTCGTCCTCGTCGTCGTCGTTCTCGACGCCGGCTCGGCCGTCGGCGTTCACCTCTGACGCCGCAGTGACCAGGCCGGAGGCGACCGACCAGTCGCCTTCGAGTGTTTTCGACTCCTCGACGCCATCGGAAGCGCAATCCACGCGCGCCACTACGCCGGAAGTTCAGCCGTTGCGAGTTGTCACGGCCGCCTGGGCGTCGGCGCAGGCTGGCACGCCGTTGGGCTCTACTGGTGTCCCCGCTGGTTCGCTCCCGGTGGGCCGGCGACCCGGCTTCGAGCTCGACAAAGTGGCCTTCGTCCGGTTGGCCGGCACGGCGACTTCTTTCAAACTCCTGCCCCACGAAGATGCCAGCGGACAACGGTCGGCGGCCTCGTCCCAGTTGCAGGCTTGCAAGATCATCACGCCCGACTGGCAGAAGGCGGAAGGACAGGCCATCGCTGACGCACCGAAGTGGGACTGCGCCGTCTCCGTCCTCGGGAAGTCGGCCAGCGACGGCAGTTGGACCTTCGACCTCTCGGTGTTCCCTGAGCGAAACGATGCTCGGGGCTTCGCCCTCTTGCCGGCGGGCGACGCGCTCGATTTCCAGGTCGCGTTCCGGCTCGCCTGAGCCGGCCGTGCCCTCTTCCAGGGCGCGCCGCGCCGCCGCCCGCAAGGCGTCGATCGATCGTCGCCGCCGAGCGATGTTTGGGGTGGTCGTCGTCGGCGTCGGCGTCGGCGGAGCTGCGGCCACCCTTTCCTCGGTGCAGTCCGACGATGAGGTCGCGGCCACCCGACCCCGTCCCGCTGAGGTCCGGCAAGGTTCAGAGATCCTCGAGGAGCGAACGGGCCTGGTGCGGATCACCGATGAGCCCTCCTCGTACCGGCTCACCTATCGGGTCGACACGTACGGCGGTGGAGAACGGATCGTCACACGCGACGAACTCGTGGTCAGACGACCCTTTGATGGGCGCACCCGGAAGTTCGATGGCGAAGGTCGCGATGCCGGCGTCCGTTCTGAGCAGATCGGCCTCCTTGGTCGCCTCAGCGTTCCGAAGACCGCGCAGTCCGAAGCCGTCGTCCTCGAGACCGGGCCGGCGCTGGCACCGAGCGACGTCCGCATCGCTCCGGTGCTCGATGATCTGCTTTCGTCCGGACGGGTACAGGCCAGGGAGTGGCGCTCGATTGGCCGTCGACCCTGCCAGGTGCTTCGGTTCGGCGGGCCGGTGAGTTCCGGGTCGGTGGCACCGATGCTCGAGCCCGAGATCGAGTACGCCGACGCCTGCGTGTCGGAACAGGGACTTGTCCTCGAGGAGGTCTGGGTTCGGACTGGCCTCGTGCAGCGGCGACGGGTGGCGACGAAAATCGATGCCGAGGCGCCGGTACGTGACGAGGCGTTCGTCACTTCCGGCGCGTCGATCGAGCCGCTTCCCGTGGACGAGGGCGGCGGTTCCTTCCGGCCGGTCGATCCGACCAGTTCCTATGCCGCACCGTTCTGGGTGCTCGACGTGGCGCCGCTCGAGGCCTACCGAGGGCGGTGGGCGGTGGTCAGTCCGGCTGGTAGCGATCCCGACAGTGACGAGACCAAGGACCGGCGGCTGGGCTTCGTGGCCGACGTCTGGCAGGACGGTATCGACACGGTCATCCTCGAACAGGGGAGCACGTCCGGCGGCGTTCGCCCGTTCGAGCTGGGCGCCGGCCGACGGTTGATGGTCGACGGGTTGGGTGAGGGCGAGGTCGTCTTCGATCTCCGGACCAGTGAGGTGCGCTTCGTGCGGCCCAACGGCTACTTCGTCCGCGTGCGGGGAACCGTCAGTCGGGCCCGCCTCGAAGAACTGGCCCGACAGCTTCGTCGCACCGAAGGCGGACCCGAACTCCTCTACCTCTGACCAGGGTCGAGGGGAGCCCTAGGAGTGGCTTTGGTGCTTGTGATCGGGGAAGCGATCGGCGGCCGGCAGTTCGTTGTAGATCAAGACGGTGCCTTCGGTGTTGAACGGGGTCACTTCCGTGGAAGGCCAGGCTTTGGAGAGGTAGCGCTTGCCGCCGAGGACGTAGCGGTAGAGGCCGAGACCTTCGCCACCCGTTTCGCTCTTCCCTTGGGCCGTCGGGTCCCACCAGATCTCGGTCATGTCGTCGTACTGGAGGTAGTCGTCCGAAGGCCAGATACCGTGGCGACCGTACGACGACGCAATGGTGGTGATGCCGCTGGGTACGGGCTTGAAAGCGAACATGCCATCGCGGAACGTGGCCGGATTGAGGTTCGGACCGGCTAGGTGGATGCCCGTGAAGAAACTCCAGGGTGTCGGCCACATCACGCCGTAGCTTTCCGCCGCCGGCGGTGTGTTGCCGTTGTGCCATTCATGAAGGCGCCACGCGTCGCCTACCTCCTTCGGAGCCCGCGCCGCCAGCATCGACACGCCGAAGGCCCGTCCCCACTGCACTTGGTCGTAGGTGCGTGCGAAGAAGGCGGTGTCGGTGAGTGCGGAGCCAGTGACGATCCACTCCGGGTTGTAGCGCTGGTTGTTGGCCGCCTTCGTCAAAAAGATCGGCATCAGCGGGTCGCCCGAGAAGATCAGCGACGTGATCCCCTTGTCCTTCGCCCTGGCCACCATGAGGTCCGCATCCTCCTGGGCCTTGGCCACCTCGAGGATGTAGGCCTGGCGGTCATCGAGCTTGCACCCGTTGTATTTGCCGAGCTCCTCTTCGAAGAAGTCGATGCCGGCCTTGTACTCGTTGCTTTCCGTCTCGAAGTAGAGGATCCCGAACTTGCGCTTCTGGGTCTTGTAGACGGCGTCGCCGGCGTAGGCGGCGGTGCGGCCGCACAAGCGCTTCCCGATGTAGGCGGCGCGGTGCTCGTAGGCCTGGGTCGATGCCATCAAGGTCGACCAGACGAACGGTGCGGTCTTCAGGTAGTTCTCGGTGGGCTCGGATGCCGTGCAACTGATGCACAGCACACCGTTGGCCACCAGCTCGTCCTTGTAGGCCCCGGATCCGCCCCACGAGGCGAACGCCTTGATCTCCTTCGCCACCTTGCGGGCGTCGTTGCGGGCGGCGGCGTCATCTTTCGGGTCGCCGGTCATGTCGAAGTAGACGAGCTTGACCTTGCGACCGTAGGTCTCGTAGTGCGCCTCGAAGTAGGCAATCTGCTCGAGGCGGGTCTGGCGGATCTGCTCCGTGGTGTCGTCGTTGCCAGCGGCCCGGACGATAGCGGTGCCGGCCGGGTCGGGGTTGGGGTTGACCCGGATGGCGACGATGATCTCCGTCGCGCTCACGCCCTGATACGTGTTGCCCCCATTCGGACCGGAGAACACCGGCACGCAGTTGGCGGCGGACAGGCTCGGTACCTTGATGCGTCCGGTGGCCGGGTCGCAGTTGGGGTTGGCGAGGGCATCGCCACCGCTCCTCGCCGCCGGCGGAGCGGCGGCCGGTCGCGCGGACTCGGCCGGAGCCGCTGTCTGGGCTCCACCGGTGGTCGCACCCGTCGAACGTGGCCCGGCGGGGGTGCCGGGCTTGCTGGCGCCGGAGCCTGCGCTGGCCGATGCGGCCGCCGAGTCAGTGCCAGGTGCGTCGGTGGTCCCGACGTCGGTCGTGGCTCCATCGACTGGCGATGCGGCCGTGGTCACGTCACTGGCGGCTTGACCGCTCGACGAACCCTGGGCGGAGACCGTGTCTGCAGGCTTCTCGGACCTCGTGCCGGGAAGTACGACGGCGATGAGAAACACGCCGAGTACGGCGATGAGATAGGGCCGATACTTCGCAACGCCCCGTAGGGCATCTCCGAAGGTCAGGTTGTCGAGGTTGCTCATTGCGGTCCCCCTGCGTCGGATGTCGCGGATGCACTTGTCGTCTCCGGACGTCGGCGTCGCCGACGGCTCCCGTTGTCACTTGTTGCAGCACTGCCCGTCGCCTTCGATCCCGAACGATTGATGACGGCGTCCGTCGTCCCGAGGTAGGCGGAGACGACGGCAGGGTGGTTGACGACCTCACTGGGCAGCCCGATGGTCACGACCGACCCGAGATCGAGGGCCAGCATCCGATCAGCGACGCCCGTGATCAGCGGCATGTCGTGCTCGATGACGAGGAGGCTGGCGCCGGTCGCCTCGCGAATCCTGGCGAGCAACGGGCCGAGCGCCTCGGTCTCGCGCTGGGCGATGCCGGAGGACGGCTCGTCGAAGAGGATGACCTTGGGTTCGTGGGCCAGGATGCAGGCAAGGTCGACGATCCGTCGGCTCCCTGTCGACAGTTCGGCCACGAACTTGTCAGCGAAGGCTTCGAGTCGCATCAAGTCGATGAGCTCATCCACGCGGTGGCGGATCTTCGCCTCGGAGGCTGCGACGACGGGCAGCTTCAGGGCCGCGGCCAAGGGGTCTCGGACTTCCACCTTGCGTTCGAGCGACAACGCAAGTGTCTTGGCAACCGTGAGCGCAGGGAAGAGGCGTGCGTCTTGGAACGATCGACCGAGGCCGAGCCGAGCGCGAGCGTCGGGCGCCATCTGGGTGACGTCGTAGTCGTCGAAGAGAACGCTGCCCTCATCGGGAAGGACGAATCCCGAGATCAGGTCGAACAGCGTCGTCTTGCCGGCGCCGTTCGGACCGATGACGCCGAGGATCTCGCCCTCCCGGAGTTCGAGCGTGACGTCGTTGACGGCCCGGACACCGCCATAGGACTTGCTCAGGTGGTGCAGGTCGAGCACCGACGCCGCCGGGGTCTCGGCCGCCAGGCGGGCCGAGCGGCGGGCGACGGCAGGCTGCTTGGTGGTCTCGCCGTTCGACGCCGCCGTACCTGCGCCCTCGAGGAACACCGAGCGGAGGATCTCGGGCCGTTGCAACAACTCGTCGGTCGGGCCGTTGAACCGGATCTCGCCCTTTTCCATGAAGTACGCCGTCTGGGCGATCGTGAGGGCGATGTTCACAGACTGCTCCACCAGGATGATCGTCGTTCCCCGTTCGCGAATCGCTTCGACGATCTTGAGCAACTGCTCGACGATGATCGGGGCGAGGCCGAGGGAGAGCTCGTCGATCATGAGCAGGCGAGGCTTGGCGATGAACGCCATGCCGAGTGTGAGCATCTGTTGTTCACCGCCCGACAGGTTGCCGCCGGGTTGGTCCCAGCGCTCACGGAGCACGGGGAAGTAGGTGAGGACGTTCTCCACGGCCTCGTTGATGTAGGCCTCGTCCTTGCGATACAGCCACCCGGCGATCTTGAGATTCTCGGCGACCGTCAACTCGGGAAACACGCCCTTGCCACCCGGCACCTGCACGACACCGCGTGCGACGATCTCGTTCGGGGGTGCGTAGGTCATGTCGACGCCGTCGAACAGAATCGCCCCAGCGCTCGATTCGACCACACCGGAAATGGCTTTCAACAGCGTGGACTTTCCCGCTCCGTTGGTACCGAGAAGTGCGACGATCTCTCCCTCGTCGACCTCGAAGTCGACGCCGAAGAGCACCTGCACACTGTCGTAGCCCGCATCGAGTCCCCGAACGACGAGCAGCTTGGCCTGCCCGCGCCTGCGGGCGGCGCGCACTTCGGCCATGGCGACCGTCGAGGTGCGCAGCTTGGAGATGTCGGCGGCCAGAAAGTTGCCGGCACTGGCCAACATGATCACGCCGATCAGCTGGACGGGCAGGGTGAGAAGTATCGCCGTAGTGATCCCGTATTGGTCGCCGAGACTGCCGACGAGGACCACGCCGATGAAGGCGGGCAGGGTGAAGACCGACCCGATGGAGAAGCCGACCGAGCGGACCCTGGGCGGGATGGCCAACGAGAAGACGGTGTAGAGCGCGGGAAGAATCGAGGCCGTGGCCATCGAGACCAGCACGTTCATCACGACGGCCAGCCAGAGGATCTTCGAGAGGACCAACACGGCGGTCGTCACGCCGGACAGGGCGAGGAGCACGCCGATGAAGCGGGTGAGAAGTTTCGGATCGCGACGCAGGAGCTTGGCCGCCAACGGGATGCCGAGGAACAGGCCGACAAACTGGAAGGGCTCCGCGATGGTCTGGACGACGCCACGCTCGGCCGAGTTCAGGCCGAGCACATCGGCGTAGAAGATGCTGAGCAGGGGGAGCCTGGCGATGACGGCAAAGGCCAGGATCGGCGTGGCCAGCCAGATGCGACGGAGGCTGCGGACCTGCCAGAGGATGCGCATCGCCTCGGCGAACGATGCGGGGGCCTCTTCGGTCTCGACAGTCTCTTGGCTCGCGCCCATGAGTTTGCGCTCCTGGGCCCCGCGCACCGGCTCCTTCAACTTGGTGGCGAGGACGACGAGGACGAGCGTGGGGACAGCGAAGATGAGGAAAGGCAGGCGCCAGCCGAACCAGTGACCGAGGAAGCCGGCGGTGAGGGGGGCGATGAACTGCCCGACGGAGTTGGCTGAGCTGTGGAACCCGAAGACCGTCGGCCGTGCTTGCACCGAGTAGTAGTCGGACAGCAGGGCTCGGTGGGTGGCCCCGTTGACCGTGCGCCCGAGGCCGGCGCCGACCCGTGCGAGGCCGAGGAGGACGACGCCCGGTGCGAGACCGGTGAAGAGGGTGAAGAAACCCCACAGGGCGGCGCCGCCGGCGGCGATCCTGGTGCGGCTCCGGCGATCGGCCATCTGGGCCAGAGGAATCTCGAGGAGCAGCACGGCCACGCCCGTGAGGGAGATCAGGGCGGTGACGCCGCTGAGGCTGAGCCCGAAGCTGTCCCGAATGTCGGGAAGCAGCACGCTGAAAGCGCTCTGGTCGAGCTCGTCGACGGCGTTGAGCCCGAAGAGGATCAACAGCGGGAAGATCGCCTCACCCGCCGTGGCCCTCCGGGGGTTGAATATCTGGAGCCGGTCCTTGATGGACTTCTTGCCCGACGGGGGAGTCGGGAGAGTGAGCGGCGGCTGGGTCGGCTCTTCGGCGGGCGCGGGGGGCGTGGCCAGGTCAGTCACGAGTCGACGTCCTTCTGCGGCGCCGAGTGGAGCCGTTCGTTGGTGGACCGAGGGCGACGAGCTCTTCCTCATCTGGCGCGAATTCCTCGAGCAGGTCTGGCGACGGGTCGATTGGATCGTCGGGATCGACCGCCGCCATCGGCGAGGCGAGGGCCGCGTGGTCGCCGCCGCTGAGGAGGTCGAAGTTGAACGCCTCCTTCGGCGCATGCGCCTTGTCCGAGTCGGCGCGAACGTCGGCCACGAGGCTCGGGACCAGAATGCGGCGGCGGGCCGCGATCATGCGGAGGTAGCCGTCCCTGGCCTGGTAGGCGAGGCTGGCGAAGCCGGCAGGTAGGACCATCAGCGTGAAGAGTGCTCCGAGGCCGCTCGTGAAAAAGTTCAGCTGTGAAGGGAGGAAGTAGTCGCCGCCCTTGACGAACGTTGCCCCGATGAGCGCGCCGGGCACGGATCCGAGTCCTCCGATCACGACCATCGTGAAGACGGCCAGGCTCTGCTCGGGTACGAAGGAACTCGAGTCAAAGGCCTGCTGCTGGTGGACGAAGAGCCCGCCGGCGAACGCCGCAAGGAAGCCGGAGATGGCGAATGCGGTGAGCTTGGCCGAGATGACGTTCACGCCGTAGCTCTGCGCTGCTCGTTCGTTCTCGCGCACACCGATCAGCGTGCGGCCGGTTCGACTCTCGTGCACGCCCTTGACGGCGACGAGGGTGAGAGCGAGGCCGGCAAGGATCAGGAAGTAGAAGCGGGTTTCGGTGTCGACGGCGATCAGGCCGAAGAGCGGCGTGCGCGCGATGCGGCCTTGGGGGAGCCACCAGCTGAAGAACTCCTGGTTCAAGAGGTAGCTCGATGTGGCCGCGGCAAAGGCCAACGTGGTGACGGCGAGAAAGAGGCCCTTGATGCGCAGCGCCGGAAGCCCGATGACCAGCGCCACCACCGCCCCGGCGATGCCGCCGAGTACGAGGGCGATGGAGAGGTCCCAGCCGAGGCGGTTGCTGACCGACGCGCTGACGGCGCCGCCGATGCCCATGAAGGCCACCTGGCCGAGGCTCACCTGTCCTGCCCAGCCGGTGAGCACGACCAGCGAGACCCCGATGATGCCGAAGATGGCGATGACCCCGATGAGGTTCACGCGGCTCTCGGGGAGCACGAGCGGTGCGAGGAGCAGCAACAACCCGCCGACGATCGTGAGACCGATGCGGACGAAGCGAACCTCGGGGATCCTGGCGAGTTCCCGAGGGATGGCCCGGACTTCTTTGGCGGCCTGCCACGTGCTCTGCATGTCGGTCCTGGCCGTGATGCCGCGACGCTGGATCAGCAGGGCGACGAGGATGATCACGAACAGGATCGGGGCGATGAGCAAGCCGCGTCCGGTGTCCCACTGGATCGCCTGCTCGATGATGCCCAAGCCCATGGCGGCGATGAAGATGATCCCGAGCCGCTCCATCCGACCGATGACACAGGCAGCGAGCGCCCGCACGAGGATGGCCGGGCCGAGTACCTGCCCGATGGGAAGTCCCACGATGCCGGCCCGCAAGAAGATGGCGAGGCTGGCCATGACGGTGGCGATGACCCAGACAATGGTCTGGATTCGCTTGACCGGCACGCCGAGGAGGGCGGCGCGCTCCGTGCTCTGCGAGCTGGCTCGAACGGCGATGCCGATGCTGGTGAACCGGAAGAATGCGCCGAGAGCGGCGATCACACAGGGGACGGCGATCATGGCGATCACGTCGTTGCCCCGGAACACGATCGGGTCGATGGTGAAGGAGAAGTCGAAGGGCGAAGGGAACGACTGGGGCGGGCTCGTGATGTCGAAGAACCGGGGCAGGACGATGGCCACGCCGGCCAGTGCGTAGGACATGAACAACGTCGCCACGGTGAGGATGAGGCGCGGCGCCTTTGCGAAGCGTCGAATGATGAGGAACTCCACCAGCACGCCGAGGACGAGCGCCATCACGAGCGCCGCCGGCAACGCCACGAAGTACGGGAGGCCGGGACCGACGATCAGGAGGACCGCCGTCGCCGCCGGTGCCGCGCCGAGGTCTCCTTGGGCGAAGTTGATGATCCGGTTGGCCTTGTAGATGAGGGCGATGCCGAAGCTGATGAGGGCGGTCAGGCCGCCGATCAACATGCCGCGAACGATGACTCCGAGCGGGGCCGGCCAGAGAATCTGCTGTACGAAGAGCAGGATCAGGGCGAAGCCGACGGCCTCGAAGACGGCCTTGACTCGTGTGTCCTGCACGATCGTGGCCGGGGTGAACGATCTTTTCGCCGGCACCGAGCCTTCAGCGCTGGATGCGTCGATGCCGATGGTGGCAGCGGGTTCCCCGGGAGGCGAACCCCCAACCGCGCTGTCCTCACGAATCTTGAGCACGTACCCCCCAGCAGTGCAGGTGGATCATCAGACCCGAGACCGGACGTTAATGCGGTTGCTTTTCATGCGTCAAACTGCCTGCGCCCGATTCCTGACCATATCGTCAAGAAGCGTGTGAAGGTCTTCGCCCCCCGAGCGCCGCCACCTGCTGATCTCCGGAAGAAATGTGCGACGTCCGGTGGCTACGAGGCCGGTACCGGAGTGATGCCGGTGCCTTCGACGGGACGGAGGGTGCGGGCGAGCGCAATCAGGGCGTCGCGAGGGACGGTGCCGGCGAGGCGGAGGAAGCGGCCGCCGGAGAGTTCGGCCCGCACCTCGTTGCTGCGGAGGTCGAGCACGGCGACGGCGTCGTCGAGGTCGCCGCCGAGATCGACCGGCAACGCCGTCTCGGCGTCGTCGGGCAGAGCGGCGAGATCGCTGCCGAGGCTGGTGGAGAGGACGAGGAGGTCGGGGCCGTTGGACCAGACGTCGATCTGGCTCACGTCCTCGCGCGGCCGAGCTGGTTCGATCGGGTTCCCTCCCTCGAGGGAGAGGCGCGGGGTCTGCACCGCAAAGCGACCGACGTAGGTGAACCCGGCCGGGGCCTCGGGAAGTTCGTAGGTGGTGCCTTCGAGGCGGGTGGATGGGTCGATGGGACGGAAGAAGCCGTTGCCCTCGTCGGTCGTCAGCTCCCGTTCGTTCTCGAGACGGAACCGGTCGTCGGCGAGCAGGGGATCGACGGCCACAGCGGTGGCGATGCGACGCTGCAGCGGCCGCCCGTCCTTGATCCACACTTCTTCGAGGAGCAACCCCTTGGCGTCGACGCACACGTCGGCGTGCTCCTCGTCTCGACTTCCGACGGGGCGCAGTTCGCCCGACGACACCGTGGAACCGAAGCGCACCACCTGGCATCGACGACCGAGGATTTGGCGCTGTTCCCGCAGCTCTACGAGGTCGAGTCGGACCGCTTCACCGAGCGCGAGATCGAACCGGAGGTCGGCGGAGCCAAGGGTGGGGGCGCTGGCGATGGAGATAGGGCCGTCGGCCGACCCGAAGGCGAGGACGCCGAGGCGGCTGGCGCGAGACGTCAACACTCTCGTCCCGACCCGCGAGACGAGGCGGGACTCGAAGGGCCGGCGGACCTCCAGGGTGTCGGTGGTCTCCCGCACGGCGTCTTCTTGATACAGCTCGAGTCGATAGGTGACGCGGTAGCGCTCGGGCGTGCTCTCGATACCGAGCGGTGTCCGCTCGCCGGCCGTCGACACGAGGCGAGAGCCCGAACGCGAGAGCTCCGGCCGACGAGCTTCCTTCGTCTCGGAGACGGCGCTCCAGACGGCGAACCCGACCGGGAGCACCACGAACAACGCCAGCGTCGGGACGAGCCAACCTGCGCCCCCCGCCGGCTTCCGGCGGGGGGTCGGACGGCGGGGAGGCACCCGGCGAGGCTACTGAGGGTCGGTCGTGCTTCGGCGACGCGTGCGGGTGGTCGTCGACGTGCCGTTGCCGCGGACAGACGTTGCCTTGCCGTTGGTGGTGGCCGGCGAAGCACCGCCGACGCCGATCTCGTCGTACGAGGCAGTGCCGAGGTAGGAGGCGATGACCTGCGGGTGGTTCAGCACCTCGTCAGGAGTCCCGAAGGCGATAACGGCCCCGAGCTCGAGACCGACGACGTGGTCGGCCAGCGATGCCAGCAGCGGCATGTCGTGTTCGATGATGAGGATCGAGCAGCCAGTGAAGCGCTGCACTTCCTTGAGCACTGGTCCGAGGGCTTCGGTCTCCTTCTGGGCGATGCCGGAGGATGGCTCGTCGAGGATGAGGACCTTCGGCTCGTTCGCAATCAGCGTGGCGATCTCGACCATCCGGCGTGAGCCGGTCGACAACTCCGAGATGAACTTGTCGCGGAAGGCGCCGAGGCCCAGGAGCGCGATGAGCTCATCGACCTTCTTGTGGACGGCCCGCTCCGAGTCGGCGGCCGCCGGCAGTCCAAAGGCCACCGGGAGAGGAGACGTGATGTCGACGCTCTGGGCGAGCGCCGTCGCCAGGGCTTCGCGCACGGTGAGCGACGGCCACAGCCGTGCGTCTTGGAACGAGCGACCGAGGCCGGCAGCGGCCCGCAGGTCCGGTCGTAGATTCGTGACGTCCTTGCCCAGGAGGTGAATCTCGCCACCATTGATCGGGATGAACCCCGACACCATGTCGAAGATGGTGGTCTTTCCGGCGCCGTTGGGACCGATGAGGCCAAGGATCTGGCCCTCGTGCAATTCGAAGGACACATCGTTGACGGCTCGCACGCCGCCGTACCGCTTGACGATGTTGCGGGTCTCGAGGACGACAGGCGCATTGAGCAACGCGTCGCGCCGGGCCAGGTCGGCCTTGCGCTCGGCGACGGTCAACATCTTCGGCGCCGCAGCCGAGCTCTCACCGCCGATGTCCATGCCCGTCTGCGCCCCTTGGAGGAAGACCGACCGCAACACGTCGGGTCGCGCCAGCAGGTCGGCGGTGGGCCCGGCGAAACGAATTTCGCCCTTCTCCATGAACACGGCTCGCTGGGCGAGGCGAAGCGCCACCGTCACCGACTGCTCGACGAGGATGATCGTGGTGCCCTCGGCGTGGATGGCCCGCACGATCTCGAGGAGCTGTTCGACGATCGTGGGCGCGAGGCCGAGAGAGAGCTCGTCGATCATGAGGAGCTTCGGCTTGGCGATGAACGCTTGGGCCAGCGAGAGCATCTGCTGTTCGCCGCCGGAAAGCGAGCCCGCCGCCGTGTCCCACCGGGTCTCGAGGATGGGGAAGTACTCGAGGATGCGGGCGACCGCAGTGTCGAGGTACGCCTTGTCCTTGCGATACATCCATCCGGACGCCCGAATGTTCTCGCCGACCGTGAGGCTCGGGAAGATGCCGCGGCCTCCGGGCACCTGGGCGATGCCGAGGTGGGCCGACTGGATGGCGTCGGCGGTGGTGATGTCCTCGCCGTCGAAGATCACCGCGCCGGCGGTCGGCGTGAGGATGCCCGAGATGGCCTTGAGCAGGGTCGACTTGCCGGCACCATTGGTGCCGAGCAGGGCGATGATCTCGCCGTCGGAAACCTCGAGATCGACGCCGAAGAGGATCTGCGTCTGGTCGTAGCCGGCGTCGAGGCCGCGGATGAGCAGCATCTGGGTGTCGCCCTCGTTGCGCCGCCGGCGGGCCTCGGCCTGGGTGAGCGCCGACTGCTGGATCTTCTTGATGTCGCCGTTCAGGGGGCCGCCGGCCGACGACAGCAGGAACGATCCCACGAGGTAGACGGGGAGGAACACGAGAAGGCCGACGCGCAGCCCGTACGCATCGCCGATGCCGCCGATGACAGGGATGAACACGGCGCCGAGCAGGATGAAGATCGAGCCGGTGGCGAATCCGAGCGACCGCATCCGGGGAGGGACACCGAGGCTGATGACGGCGAGCACGCCCGGCGTGAGGACGGCATTGGCGCCGGAGCCGAGGGCCTGGAAGAACACCGCCATGTAGACGTTTACCGAGGCAGCGATGCCGACGACGGTGAGGGAGTAAAAGACGGCGACGACGGCGAGCAACTTCATGACCCGACCGGGATCCTTGACCATGATCTTCTGCACATAGCGGAAGCCGAACAGGACGCCACCGATCTGCATGAACTCGCCGGCCACCTGAATCAGGCCACGCTGGAATGGACCGACGTTGTAGACCTCGTCGTAGAACAGGCTCAAGATGCTGCCGAGCCCAGCGGACGCCACCGTGATGAACGGCAGCGCCATGTAGATGCGACGGGCCGACTTGTTGTTGAACAGCACGCGGAAGGTCTCTGAGAAACCGGCGGCCTTCTCCTCGGTGGCAGCGGTGACCTCGTCGGCTCCGGCTGCCAGGCGCTCGTACACGCCGCGCTTGGGCTCCCGGAGCTTGCCAGCGGCGACGAACACCAGGGCGAAGGTGGGGATCGACAGGAGGAAGAACGGTACCGACGAGCCCGCCAGGGCGCCGATGGCTCCCGCCAGGAGCGGTCCGACGATCTGGCCGAGGTTGTTGGCGAACGAATGGGCGTAGAAGACCCGAGCCCGTTGCTCCACGGGGTAGTAGTCCGAAAGTAGGCTCCGGTGGGTGGTGTTGAGGTTCTTGGCCAGGGCCGATCCGACCCGCATCAGGTAGAGAAGACCGATGCTGGTGATGGCGATGGAGAGGCCGGTGCCGACGCTGAAAAGCCCCCAGAAGAACGCGCCACCGGTGGCGATGCGCACGCGGTTGCGTCGATCGGCGATGTAGCCGATCGGGAGCTCGAGCAGGAGGTTGATGACCAGGACGACAGTCGTGAGCGTCAGGACACCCTGCAGGTCGAGGCCGAAGGCATCCTTGATCTCCGGGAGCAGGACGCTGAAGGCCGTTCGGTCGAGTTCGTCGACGGCGTTGAGCCCGAAGAGCACGCCGAGCGGGGCGACCGGCGCCTTGCCGGTGATGCGGCGCACGTCCCAACGGCTGCGACCCTCGTTGCCGTCCTCTCCTCCCGCACCATCGATCTCGGTCGTGTCGATATCGGCGGCGATGCTCGGCGCCACGATGTGGGCCGGATCGCCGAGGACGTCGGAGTCGTCGAGGCGCGGAGGCTCCATCTCGGCGAGGCGCTCCTTGGCGGCATCGAGGACATGCCCGACCTTGGACTCGGCCGATGGCCGACGGCGGGGTGTGCGCGGTTCGTGGGTGGTAGCCATTACTTCGTCCCTCCCGTCGTCGTCAGAGCGTCATCCTCACTGTCTGCGGCGATGTCGCGGCGTTTCGGTACCCGCCTGGCTCGCGTCGTTGGCGGTGCCGATCCGTTGCGCTTCCCGTTCGTCGATCCGTTGGTGGCCGGAACGGCGTGGTGGTCGGTCTCGAGCACGTCGTCGTGCTCGATGGCGACGGCTTCCGCCTCGGGCGCCGGCTTCCCGGGGCCGGACAGGCCGCTGAGGGCGGTGTCGATCACGATCGGGGCGTCGGCCTGCACGACCCGTTTGTCGGCGATGAGGCTCGGCACGAGGATGCCGCGCCGGTTGGCCACCGCTCGGAGGAACCCGTCGCGTGCCCGGTAGAGCAGTCCGCCCAAGCCCTCCGGGAGGAAGAGGAGCAAGAAGAGGATGCCAAACCCGGTGGCGAGGAACGAGTAGGCGGGGGGCAAGAAGAACTCGGCTGACCGCACGTACGTCGCTCCGAGCACGGCGCCCGGAAGGGAGCCGAGACCGCCGATGACGACCATCGAGAAGAGCTGAACGCTGACCTCGGAGCCATAGCTGTCGGTGTCGAGGCCCCGCTGGAGGACGACGTAGATGCCGCCGGCGAATCCGGCGATGGCGCCGGAGATCACGAAGGCCATGAGCTTGGCCTTCATGGCGTTGATCGTGTTCGACTCGGCTTGGATCTCGTTGTCGCGCACGGCGATGAG
>JBKJKM010000270.1:0-43011 GCA_046597375.1 Acidimicrobiales bacterium
TCGGGGCTCCGAGCCCCGTCGCGACGCCAACCGCCGCCCTCGGCCGCCCGCTTCGCCGCCAACGCCTTCACCGTCGCCGCCATGTGCTCCACCGCCGCCGCGTCCCGCACCACCACCTCGGCATCCGAAGGCGACAACAACCCGGCATCGAAGAGCGACGCCAACGTCGCCACCTCCACCCGGATCTCCGCCAACGACAACCCCATGAAGCCAGTGAACCACTGGGGTGAGACATCAACCCCAGACCCTCCAACAACACCATCAGCGACTCAGGATCAGCGACAACGGGCCGGCGACAACACGACCAGTGACAACACACCCGGCGACAACACGACCAGCGACCAGCGACCAGCGGTCAGCTCCGGAGGCGGAGGAGGGTGAGGAGCTCCCGGTAGACATCGATGGGGTCGGCCTCGGGGACGCCCTTCGTCTTGAACCACTTGCAGAGGTTGACCACGTCGCGTTCGAGCAGCCCGAGACCCTCCGGCTGCAGGATCGGGTCGACGGCCTGGGGGAGATCGATCACGTAGAGCCGATCGTCCCAGACGAGCAGGTTGTACGGCGAGAGGTCGCCGTGCACCAGCCCGCAGCTCGTCATGATCCGCAGCGCCTCGCGCAACTGCGCGAACAGGTCGGCGCGCTGCGCCTTCGACCGTCCGGCGACGGCGTTCATGAGACGAGGAGCGGCTTCGTCCTCGTCGCCGAGGTATTCCATCATCAGTTCGATGCCGAGCTTCTGCACGGGATACGGCACGGCACATCCGGCTTCCCAGAGACGACCCAATGCATCGAACTCGGTCTCGAGCCAGAGCTGGGCTCGGAAGGTCAGACCGGCCTTGGTGCCGCGGGCGATGGCGAGGTCGACCCTCCGGTCGCCGGCGCGCATGCGGGACTTCGCGTCCTTGCGGAAGGCCCGCTCGTCGAGGTCCCGGTAGCGCTTCGCCGCCAGCACGTTCCGCCGGTCGCCGAGCACGCGCTCGACGAGGTGCACGTCGGCCTCCTTGCCCGTCTTGATGACACCCCGCTCGTACTGCCGCGCCGCGTCATCGGTGATCACCCAGTCGGGCACGGGTTTCGGCCCGGTCTCGGCCGAGGTGTAGGTGGTCTGCTCCGGATCGACCACGTCGTCGTCCCACCGCGGCCGGACGGTGTGGGCCGTGGGCTGGAAGGCATCGTGCTTCGGTGAGTCTTCGTCGTCGCGAGGACGGGGCAAGCGGTGGCTCCTGGGCGGGCGGTTCCGGCACGAACGTAGGGCCTGAGCGCTGTCCGTGAGGCCAGGCCGATGGTCGTAGGCTCGCCGCGTGCTCCGAACCGTCGCCGTCGTCGGCGGTGGTCCGGCCGGGTTGATGGCGGCCGAGGTCCTGGCCTCCGACGGCGAGGTCTCCGTCACGGTGTACGACCGCATGCCGTCGGTCGGCCGGAAATTGCAGCTGGCTGGGCGAGGTGGCCTCAACCTCACGCATACCGAGCCACTGGAGACGTTCCTCGGTCGATACGGCGAGTCGCGGTCGCACCTCGAGTCGGCCATCCGCGCCTTCGATCCGACGGCGCTCCGGGCGTGGTCGACGGGCCTCGGACAGCGAGCCGTGGTCGGCACCAGCGGCCGGGTGTTCCCCGAGGCCTTCCGGGCAACTCCGCTGCTGCGGGCCTGGATCGCCCGCCTGGAATCGACCGGCGTGGCGTTCCGGCCGCGCCACACCTGGGAGGGATGGACCTCCGACGGTCATCTTGGGTTCTCGACCCCGACCGGCGACGTGACCGCGGCGGTCGATGCCACGGTGCTGGCCCTCGGCGGCGCCAGCTGGCCGCGCACGGGCTCGAATGGTGCGTGGGTCGAGCCCTTGGAGTCCGCCGGCATCGATGTCGCTCCACTGCGTCCGGCCAACGGCGGCTTCACCGCGGCCTGGTCGGATTCCTTCCGCCAGCGGTTCGCCGGCACGCCGTTGAAGACCGTGGGCTTGGCCCATGGTGGAGCCACCAGTCGCGGCGACGTGATGATCACTTCGACCGGCATCGAAGGTGGCGCGATCTACGCCCTCGGTCCGGTCGTCCGCCGCAACCTCGATGCCAACGGACGGGCCACGCTGCATGTCGACCTTCGCCCCGACGTCGCCCGTGACGACCTGGCCGAGCGGATCCGGCGACGCAATCGCCCGAAGGACTCCATGTCGGCGACTCTTCGGCGGACGATCGGGCTGCCACCGATCGCCATCGCGCTCCTCCGGGAGGCGGTGCCGCACCTGCCCATCAACCCGGACGAGCTGGCCGGCCACGTGAAGGACTTTCGCGTCACCCTCACCGGCACGCAGCCGATCGATCGAGCGATCAGCTCGGCGGGGGGCGTCGATTTCGGAGGGGTCGACGGCGCGTTCATGCTCGTGCGACGGCCCGGCACCTTTGTCGCCGGGGAGATGCTCGATTGGGAGGCACCGACCGGCGGTTACCTCCTGCAGGCGACCTTTGCGACGGGCGTTGCCGCCGCCGAGGGCGTGCGGGCATGGTTGCGGCGATGACCGACGAGTACGTCGAAGAGATCTACGACGAAGCCAACGCCACGACGTGGCGGTTCGACCGCGCCTTTCTCACTTCGCGATGGACGTGCATCTGGGGGCGCGGCTGCCTCGGCATCCTCGACGAGCCGGCACCGCATCTCGGCGAGGGATGCTGTTCCATCGGCGCCGAGCTCGACGGTGAGGACGAGGCCCGCAACCTGAGCGCCCTTGCCGCCACCATCGACCCCGAGCGGTTCGAGCACCACGCAGCTGCGACGGTCGAGGGCGGCGGCATCTTCGCCGATGCGCTCACGGAATCCGGGAAACCGGCGACTCGCGTGGTCGACGGCGCGTGCATCTTTCTCAACCGCCCCGGCTTCGCCGCCGGGGCTGGCTGCGCGTTGCACCTCGAGGCGCTCGCCGTCGGGGAGTCACCCCTCGACTGGAAGCCGTCGGTGTGCTGGCAGCTCCCGATCCGGGTCGACTGGGAGGACGGCGTCGACGGCTCCGAAGTGGCAACGGTCCGCCCGTGGTCTCGGCCCGACTGGGGTGACGACGGAGCGACGATGGCGTGGTGCTGCACCGAGGGCGACCTGGCCTACGTCGGCGACCGACCCGTTGTGGAGTCGCTCGGAGAAGAGCTGGCGGCCATCACCGGGACCGAGGTCTACGTCGAGCTGCGCCGGCGTCTCGCCACCGACCCACCGCACGACCGGCCTCGGTAGGCTCCCCCGCCGTGCCGCTCTCCGACCGCATCCTCATGGGACCAGGTCCCGGCAACCCCTACCCGGAAGCCATGGCCGCCCTCGGTCGTCCGATGCTTGGCCACCTCGACCCCGAGTTCCTCGGCCTCCTCGACGAGACGTGCGACCGCCTGCGGACGGTGTTCGCCACGTCCAACGCCCGGACCCTTCCGATCAGCGGGACCGGGTCGGCCGGTATGGAGGCGTCGTTCGTCAACACGGTCGGACCGGGTGACGTCGTGGTCGTCGGCGTCAACGGGGTGTTCGGCGAACGGATGTGCGACGTCGCTTCTCGCTGTGGCGCCGAGGTCGTGCGGGTCGAAGCGCCGTGGGGCCAGCCCCTCGACCAGCAGCAGCTTCTCGACGCCCACCCATCGCCCAAGGTGATCGCCATCGTGCATGCCGAGACGTCGACCGGCGTCCGCAACGATGTGGCCGAGATCGGGGCGGCCAAGGGAGACGCGCTCCTGGTCGTCGATTGCGTGACCTCGCTTGCCGGCATCCCGGTCGAGATCGACGGATGGGGAGTCGACGTCGCCTACAGCGGCACCCAGAAGTGCCTCGGCGTGCCGCCCGGCCTCTCGCCGCTGACGATGGGGGAGCGCGCCTGGGAACGTCGCATCGCGAAGCCGCAGTCGTGGTATCTCGACCTCGGCATGATCGGCGAGTACGCCGGCGCCGGCGCCGTTCGCAAGTACCACCACACGGCCCCGATCTCGATGGTGTTCTCGCTGCATGCCGGCCTCGGCGTCGTCCTCGAAGAGGGCCTTGACGCGGTGTGGGCCCGACACGCCGATTGTGGACGCCAGCTGCAGGAAGGCGTGCAGAAGCTGGGTTTCGAGCTGTTCGCGGCGGAGGGCCATCGGCTGCCCGAACTGACCACGGTGTGGGTGCCCGAGGCCATCGGCGACGAGGCGGCCGCCCGCCGTGTCCTGCTCGATCGGTACGGCATCGAAGTCGGCGGTGGACTGGGCGAGTTCGCCGGCAAGGTCTGGCGCATCGGTTGCATGGGCCACACGGCGCGGTCCCGCAACGTGACGACGCTGCTCGGTGCGCTGGCCGAGCTGCTGGCCCGTTGAGCAGATCCGCCGGCGCAGCGTGGGCCCCGGCGCCCGGCGCGGCCGAGCGAACGAACGTCGGCCGCTTCCAGGCCGCTCACGGAATGGCCACGTTCGACGAGCTGGTGCGGCGCTCGATCGACGAGCCCGAGTGGTTCTGGGGCGCTGTGGTCGAGTTCCTCGGCTTCCCGTTCGCCGAGCCGTACGACACGGTGCTCGACACGACCAAGGGCATCGAATGGGCGACATGGTTCGACGGCGGGACGCTCAATCTGGCCGACGTGTGCGTCGACCGCTGGGCCGCCGCCACACCCGATCGCATCGCCGTCCGCTGGGAAGGCGAGGACGGCGGGCAACGGTCGTGGACCTACGCCGAGTTGCGGGCCGAGGTCGACGGCCTGGCCATACAGCTCAACAGCGAAGGCATCGGCCGGGGCGACACCGTCGGCATCTTCCTGCCGATGCTGCCGGAGACCGTGGCGGCGCTACTCGCGGTGATGAAGCTCGGCGCCGTCTTCCTGCCGCTGTTCTCCGGCTACGGCGCCGAAGCGGTGGCCTCGCGCCTTCGGGATGCTGACGCCAAGGCGCTGATCTTCGCCGACGGCACGTATCGCCGGGGGCAGGTCGTCGACGTCATGAGCGTCGCCCTGCGGGCTCTCGAGGACGTCCCCTCGATCGTCACGACGGTCGTGGTGCCTCGCTTGGCCGGCGGGAGGGGCTGGACACTGTGGCCGGATGACCCGTTCCCCACTCGTATGGTCGCCAGCGAGCATCCGTTGTTCATCGCCTACACCTCAGGCACCACGGGCAAGCCGAAGGGCAGCGTCGCCGTGCACGGGGGTTTCGGCGTCAAGGTGGCGGAGGAGGTCGCGTTCCAGTTCGACGTGCGACCCGACGACACCCTCTTCTGGTTCACCGACATGGGGTGGATCATGGGGCCGTGGGAGGTCGTCGGCACCCTGGCCAACGGAGCCACGTTGGCGCTCTACGAGGGTGCCCCCGACCATCCCGGGCCCGATCGGCTGTGGGCGTTCCTCGAACGCCAAGAGGTGACCGTGCTCGGCATCTCGCCCACGTTGATCCGCGCACTCATGCCCCATGGCGACGCACCGGTTCGGGCCCACGACCTGTCGAAACTCCGCATCCTCGGCTCGACCGGCGAGCCCTGGAACGAGGATCCCTGGCATTGGTACTTCGAGGTCGTCGGCGGCGGCCGTTGCCCCGTCATCAACATTTCGGGTGGCACCGAGGTCGGCGCCTGCTTTCTGTCACCGCACCCGGTCGAGCCCATCAACGCGATGTCGCTCGGCGGACCGTCCCTCGGCATGGCCGTCGACGTCTTCGACGATGCGGGTCGGTCGGTGCGCGGGGAGGTCGGAGAACTGGTCTGCACCAAGCCCTGGCCGGGCATGACACGGGGCTTGTACAAGGACCCGGAGCGCTACCTCGAGACGTACTGGTCGATGTACCCGGGCGTGTGGCGCCACGGCGACTGGGCGTCGGTCGACGTCGGCGGCGACTGGTTCCTCCACGGTCGCAGCGACGACACCATCAAAGTTGCCGGCAAGCGACTGGGGCCGGCCGAGGTGGAGTCGGCCCTCGTCTCTCACGCCGCCGTGATCGAGGCGGCGGCGATCGGGGTGCCTGACGACGTCAAGGGTGAGGCGCTCTGGGCCTTCGTGGTACTCCGCTCTGGCACCGAGGAGTCCGAGGCTCTGCGGCGAGAACTGGTCGCTCTTGTGGCCGAGCGTCTGGGATCGTCGTTTCGGCCGTCGGCCCTCCGATTCACGGCTTCGCTTCCCAAGACCCGCAACGCCAAGGTCCTCCGGCGGGCGATTCGCGCCGTGGTCGTCGGCGCCGACGGCGGCGACCTCTCGGCCCTCGAGGATCCGTCCACCATCGACGCCATCCGGTCGGCCCGATGAGCATGCGGTCGAGCCCGCTCGCGCTGACCGGCCGCCGCGTCGTGCTGCGCCCGCTCCAATCCGCCGACTGGGACGGCTGGCGCGAGGTACGCATCCGGTGTCGGAGCTGGTTGGTCAAGTGGGAGCCGCGAGCCAGCGCCGGTCATCCCGATCCGGCCGAGGACCGGCGTGCCTTCGTGGCTCGATGCAGCGCCCGCGACCGGGAGCGCGAGCTCGGCTCGGGGTTCGGGTTCGGCATTTTCGTGGACGGCCGATTCCGCGGGGAGATCAACCTCAACAGCATCCAACGGGGTCCCTTTCAGAACGCCTACATCGGCTACTGGATGGACGAGGCGGTTGCCGGTTCGGGCTACACCCCCGAGGCCGTGGCCGTGTTGTTGCAGTTCGCTTTCGAGGAGCTCGGACTGCATCGCGTGCAGATCTCGATCATCCCCCGCAACTCGGCCAGTCGCCGCGTCGTCGAAAAGCTCGCCTTGCGAGACGAAGGCGTCGCCGAGCGCTACCTCGAGATCAACGGCACCTGGGAGGACCACATCCGTTTCGCCGTCACCTCCGAGGAATGGCAGGTCCGCCGCGCCGACCTCATCCCCACCTGGATCCACGAATCCTGATCTGATCGAGTGTCGTGGCCGGTGGCGTGACAGACCCGACGTCACCCCGCTAGGAAGTGATCATGACGTCGCAAATTTCGAGCCCCTCGTTCTGGCAACTTCCCCTCGCCGAGCGCATGGCGCAGTTCGCCGAGATCCGCGAGCAGGGGGCCTTCATCCCCGTCGAGGTCGAGAACCCCTTCACCGGGGCGAACGATCCGTTCTATGCCGTGACCCGATACGACGAAGTGATGGAGATCAGTCGACGGCCACAGGATTTCTGCTCCGGCAAGGGCGCCGTCTCGATCCAGGACATGCCTTCGGAAGCGTTGGAGTTCTTCGGGTCGTTCATCAACATGGACAACCCTCGACACGCCCGCCAGCGGGCGATCGTCGGGCGCTCGTTCTCCCCTCGGGAGATCAAGGGCGTCATGGATTCCGTCGAGACGATCTGCGCCGAGGTGATCGACGGCTTCTGCGAGGACGGCGAGGTCGACCTCGTGAAGGTGCTCTCGCAGCCCTTCCCGCTCCTGGTCATCTGCGACATGATGGGCATCCCCCGGAGCGAGTTCGATACGGTCCTGCGGGCAACGAACGTGATCCTCGGGGCCGGCGATCCGGAGTTCACCGGTGGCGACGACATGATCGGTGGGCTCTTCGGCGCCGGGCTGGAGCTCACGGCGCTGATGAACGACGTCGCCGCGGAACGCCGCAAGAACCCGACGAACGACCTGACCTCGCAACTCGTGCACAACGAGGTCGGCGAGGACATGCTCGCTCCCGAGGAGATCGCCCCGTTCTTCATCCTGCTCGCCGTGGCCGGGAATGACACGACCCGCACGGCGATCAGCCATGGGATGAACCTCCTCGCCCAGAACCCCGAACAGCGGCGCATCTGGCAGGACGATCTCGATCGGGTGTCGCCGACGGCGGTCGAAGAGATCGTTCGCGTGGCGTCGCCCGTCACGTTCATGCGCCGCACGGCGACCGCCGACGTCTCGGTGGCGGGCCACGACTTCACCGAGGGCGAGCGGGTCGTGCTGTTCTACGGGGCGGCGAACCGCGACCCTCGCCACTTCGACGACCCCGAGGCGTTCAAGGTGCTGCGTGATCCGAACCCGCACTTGGGCTTCGGCGGGCCGGGACCGCACTTCTGTCTTGGGGCCCACCTCGCCCGCCGAGAGGTGTCCGTCGCTTTCCGTCAGCTCCTCACGCGCCTCCCGGACATCGAGGTGACGGGTGACGCCGTCCCGCTGGAGGCCGCCGGCATCCCCCTCGTCGGCGGCATCAAGCGGCTTCCGGTGAAGTTCACGCCGACGGCCAAGTTGACGTCGGCCTAAGGCGGAGAAGAGCCCCTGGGGCTCAGGGCGGGGGGATCGGCGAAGCCGGGCGCAACAGGCACTCCTGGGTCAGTGATGCCACGAGCGTGCCGTCGAGGCGTTGGAAGGTGCCCCGGGCCAGGCCTCGAGCACCGAAGTTCGTCATCGGTTCGACGGAGAACAACAGCCAGTGGTCGACGCGCACCGGACGATGGAACCAGACGGCGTGGTCGAGGCTCGCGCCACCCCACCCTGCCGTCGACTTCGGGGCGCGGGCGCTGCCGATGACCGCCAGGTCGGAGACGAACGTTAGGGCGGCGACGTGCATGGCGTCGTCGTCCGGGTCGATGGCCTCGCGCAGCCGGATCCAACAGGGGTGGAGGGCAAACCCCGTCGTGGCGCGGATCGGCAGGATTTCGAACGGATTCATGCGACGGAAGTCGGATCCACCCGGGGCGGCGCCCTGTGCTGACAACTCCTCGGGTAGCGGCACGTCGGGAAGCCGGTCGGCTTGCCAGTCGTCGCCGGGCTCGTCGGCGTGGAAGGACGCGTCGAGCACGAAGATGGCCTCACCCTGTTGCGATGCGGTGACGCGGCGCGTGCTGAACGACCGTCCGTCGCGGAGCCGTTCGACGGCCAGCTCGAGCGGCGTGCCTGGTCGGCCGGGACGAATGAAGTAGGAGTGCAACGAGTGCGTTCGTCGGTCGGGCCCAACGGTGAGCGTCGCCGACCGCAGGGCCTGGCTGGCCACCTGGCCTCCGAAGAGTCGCGGCGGCCCTTCCGCCGGCGTGGGCGCTTCCCACCGATCGTCGCCGCTGGGCCGCAGGTCGAGGATGGCGTGCATGGTGCGCGCCGGTCCTGGCGACCTCGCCGGACGAGGCACATCGGTCGCGTCGCTCATGTCGGTCCGCGGCGAACGTCGGGCTCGACGTACACGATGGTCGCCGCCGGCAGTGCCGCACGGATCGCGCTCTCGGCCTGGTTGATGGCAGCGGCGACACCCGAGACGTCGAGTGTCGGCTCGAGCTCGACCTTCATCCCGACGAGCACGTCGTCGGGCCCGAGATGCTGCGTGCGCATGTGGATCACCGACCGGACGAGCGGTGTCGAACCCACCGCTGCGAGCACCGCCTGCTCCTCCTCCGGTCGTGCGGTCTCGCCGATCAGGAGGCCCTTCATCTCGATCATCAAGAACACCGCAACGAGCAGGAGGAGGACACCGATCGACATGGTGCCGTAGGCATCGAAGGCGGAGTTGCCGGTGACCTGGGCGAGGACGACGGCACCGAGTGCGAGGACGAGCCCGGCGAGTGCCCCGACGTCCTCGAGCAGCACGACGGGGAGTTCGGGCGAGCGCGAGGTCCGAACGAACGTCCACCAACCGGCGTCTCCTTTGATGCGGCGGCTTTCGACGACGGCGGTACGGAGCGAGAACGACTCGAGCCCGATGGCCAGGATCAGCACGCCGGCGGCGATGCCGATCGACTCGACGTCGTGGGGGTGGAGAAGCTTCTGAATGCCCTCGTAGAGGGCGAAGGCACCGCCAAGGGTGAAGAGGACGAGGGCGACGACGAACGACCAGAAGTAGCGCTCGCGTCCGTGTCCGAACGGGTGCTGCGGCGTCGGCGCCCGCCGGCCTTGGCGGCCGCCGAACAACAAGAGGCCCTGGTTGGTGCTGTCGGCGACCGAGTGGATCGACTCGGCCAGCATCGAGGCCGCTCCGGTCAAGAGGAAGGCGACGAATTTGCCGATGGCGATCCCGAGGTTGGCCACGAGGGCGGCCAGGATCGCCTTGGTGCTGCCCTCAGCGCTCATGTCAAGACACGAGGGCCAGAGCGTCAGCCTGATCCTGCAGGAGGAACACGAGGACGCCGGCGACCACGATGATGGCGAGCAGCAACAGGATCGAGCCTTTTGGCTTCTGCTCGAAGCTGGCGTCCACCGCCACGGGAGCCCCACCGGGATCGACGGTCACCGTGAAGGGCATCCGTCGCGTGCCCTTGCCGCGATGGGTCTTCTTGGCCACGACCTTGACCTTGGTCACGGCCGTGCTACCCGGCTGAACGGCGAGGTCGCCTGGCTCGACCTCGAAGGCCAACAATTCATCGGGGTCGCTCGCCGTGACGGCGACCTGCACAGGCGAGTTCCCCGTGTTGGTGACCTCCAGGCGATGGACGGCGTTCCGCTTGCCCTCAGAGGTGCGGGGCACGATCTTGGTGGACACCGCCGAGAAGCCGCTGATCTGCACGGAGCCTTCCTCGACGATCGAGAAATCGGGCTCCTCTTGGCTCGTCACCCGGACGCCGAAGGGGATGAGGCCAGCGGACACCGACGACGAGCGCGGCGGGGAGAACCGAATCTCCACCTTCTGCTCAGCGCCGGGGAACAGCGAGAGCGACGCGGGGTTGGCACGGGCCCACGCACTGGCCCCGCCGAGCAGGTTGACGGCGAACTGGTCGACGACGGTGCCGGTGTTGCGTATCAGCACCTCGCCCACGGCCTCGCCGCCCGGCTGCGCCGTGACCACGGGCGTCAAGATGCTGAGGGCAGCCGGCATGGGGGAGAAGCTACTTCGGCGCCTTGGCCGTGATCTGCGTCTGCAAGGCGGCGAGCCGTTCGGCGAAGTCGGGCTGGTCGAGCGACCAGACCTGGGCTTCGAGTTCCACGTCCACGGCGTCGGCATGGTGGTCGAGGCCGGCCACGGTGGCCAGCGTCGCTTTGGTGCGACGCGCCAACTCCGTGGGCGCCGACGCCGCCGACGCCGCTAGGGCCGCCGCTGTCTCCATGAGGTCGGCGTCGTCGACGCACCGCCACACGAGACCGGTGCGCTCGGCAGCCGCGCCGTCGAGTACCTCGCCGAAGAGCACCATCGCCCGCGCCGTTTGTGGGCCGACGATCTTCTGCAGCATCCAGGTGTGCCCGCCGCCGGGGTGCAGCCCGAGCTGGAGGAAACGGGTGTCGAAGCGGGCGCGACGGGCGGCCAGGCGAATGTCGCAGCACAGGGCGAGGTTCATACCCGCACCGACGGCCGCGCCATTGACGGCAGCGACCGTCGGAAGCGGTGAGCGACCGATGCGCAGGAATCCCTCGTAGATGTCCCGCAGGCCGGACTCGCGCGACGCACCGAGATGTCCGAGGTCGGCGCCGGCGCAGAAGGCCGAACCGGCACCCGTGACGACGAGAGCACCCACGTCGTCGCGCGCCTCGAGGTCGTCGACGGCGGCGACGATCTCGGCCACCATCGCCAATGTCAGGCTGTTGCGACGGTCGGGCTGGTCGAGGGTGAGGGTCGCAACGCGTCGGTTGCGATCGACGGCGACGGTGATGTGCTCGCTCACACCGGGTCACGGACGACGGCCGGCGAGTGGCGGAAGAAGTTCTCCACATCGCGCTCGTAGCGGTACCCCGGTTGGTCGCCGAGGGTGCGGCGCAGGCGCGAGGCTTCGGCGAAGCTCTCGACGGCGCCAGCCGAGGTGAACTGATAGTCGAAGCCGGCCGCCTTCAGGCGGCGGTTGTCGACCCCGCGCCCGTAGCGCAACAGGCTCAGGAGCTCGGGCGGCAGATCGAGGAGTCCGAACATGGCGAGCGGAGCCGCCGCCGCTTCGGTCAACACCGGCGGGAGGGGAACGAGGCGGCGACCGCAGACGTCGGCGACCTCGCTCCACGGGATCTTCCCGTCGCCGGCCACGTTGAATGCGCCTGGCACCTGCTTGGTCATGACGTGGTCGATGGATCGGACGACGTCGATCTCGTGCACGAACTGCAGGAGCGGGTCGAAGCCCAGGATCGACGGCGTCGCCGGCAGCTGAAGCGCCTTGGTGATCGGCGTCTCGATGTCGGTACCGAGGACGTTGGCGAAGCGCAGCAGGCTGACGGCGACGTGCGGGTTGTCCTCGGCGAAGTCGCGGAGATAGCCCTCGACCTCGAGCAGCGACCGCTCGACGCGAGTGTCGGGTGGGTTCGTGCGGACGGACTCCTCTCGGAACCAGGCCGGGTCGCGATAGGAGCTGCCGTACACGAGGGTCGACGACTTGACGACCACGGTGCGGACGCTGCTGTCGGGGGCGCTGGCCGCCGCCAGGAGGTTCATCGTGCCGATGACGTTGACCTCGTGGAGGTGCCGGCCGCTCATGCGGGTCGAGTCGACGATGAGGAACGTGTGTAGCACCGTGTCGACCTGGGTGGCCCGGACGATGCGAGAGAGGATCGAGTAGCTCTGGTCGGCGCGCACGTACTCGGTTCGATCGAGGGCCACCTGGGGCTCCTCCACGCCGAGGCCGACGATCATCTCGACGTCGGGATCCTGTTCGAGCGCTTGGGCGACGCGCCCGCCCCAGAACGACCCGATGCCGGTGATCAGTACGCGACGGCCCATCAGCCGAACCAGACCGATTCTCGGGTGCGGAGCATGTCGTAGAGCGTCTCTTGGAGACGCACGCGGATGGCCTCGGCTTCGTCCATGATGCGACTCTTCGAGTACCGGTCCTGGTCGGGTGGCACGTCGAAGTGGATGGGGTCGAGCACCCGCAGCTTGAACTTGGCCGGAAGATAGGCCACCGAGCCGAGCAGCGGGCCGAAGAGCAGGTGGTTGGCGGTCACTGGCGCGTAGGGGAGGCCGAGGGCCTTGGCGACGGCCGGGACCTTGAAGAGGATGGGCATCGACTCCTCGGCGCCGACAACGGCAATGGGGATGATCGGAACCCCGGCCCGCATGGCGATCTCCACGAAGCCGCCCCGACCGAAGCGTCGCAATTGATAGCGCTGGTCGTAGGTCTTGCCCGTGCCCTTGGTGCCCTCCGGGAAGACCAGGACGAGCTGGCGCTGCTCTCGCAACAACCGGTAGGCGTTGTCCGGATGGGCCGCCACCCCGCCAACTCGCGACCACATCGTGCCGACGAACGGGAGGGCCTTGAAGAGGTGCTCGGCCAGCCCGTACACCGGCCGCTTCAGCTCCTCCTCGATGCCGTGCATGATCACGGGGGCGTCGCTCGGGATGGCGGCGGCGTGGTTGGCCACCAGGAGGGCACCACCGTCGGTCGGGATGTTCTCGAGACCGTCCCACTCCGCCCGGAACCAGTTCCGGTAGATCGGGCCGTAGATCTGGCGGGCCAGCGCCCGGACCTTCTCGCTTCGTCCCCACTCGTCGACGTCGCCACGACGCGGATCACGGAGCGGGTCGGCGGGGCGGCGGGCGTACAGCGGGACGAGGGCACCGCCCTGGACGGGGCTGATGTCGGTTGCCACCCCAGCGGCGGCTTCGCTGACGTCGTCGCGGTGCTCCGGCATGGCGGCATCCTAGGTCGGGAGGATTGATGCTCCTCCCGGGGTAGACAGAGGTGCGTGGCGCCTTCCGACCCTCCGACGGCCCGACCCGAGCCGGGCTCGTTGCTGGTCGCCGGTCCGTCGCTGGAGGATCCCAACTTCCATCGGACGGTTGTCGCCCTGCTCGCCTTCGGACCCGAGGAGGGCGCCCTCGGCGTCGTGCTGAACCGGCCCAACGAGGTGCCCGTGGCCACCCTCCTGCCCGGGTGGGAGGCGCTTGCGGCCGAGCCGACGTCGGTGTTCGTGGGCGGCCCGGTTGCGCGCGACAACGTGATCTGCCTGGCCGAATTGCTCCCGACTGCGGCCGCCGGGTTCGACGGATGTTCGCCGATCGTCGGCATCGAGGGCCTGGCGACGCTCGACCTCAACCGTCAAGTGGTCGACATGAGCCCTGGCGTGGCCCGGGTCCGCCTGTTCTCGGGATACGCCGGTTGGGGCAAGGGTCAACTCGAAGGGGAGCTCGAAGCGGGTGGGTGGATCGTCGTCCCTGGCCGCATCGACGACGCCTTCACCGGTGGCCCGACCACGCTCTGGCGCCGCGTGCTGGCCCGCCAGGGAGGCACGATTGCGATGTATGCGAACGCCCCACCGAACCTGTCGTTGAATTGATGGCCGTCCCGGTCGTCGGCATCACCGCCGATCGGCGGTGGGAGGAGCAGGCCGACCTGTTTCGCCGTCGTGGCATTGACGTGCTGCATGGCCCGACGATGCGGACGCTCGACCTGGCGGGAGACGAGGCTCTTCGATCGGCGACCGACGCCATCGTCGCCGGCCCGCCGGATTGGTTGGTGGCGACGACGGGCATGGGGATGAAGGCGTGGTTCGCAGCCGCCGACGGCTGGGGTCAGCGGACGGCCTTGCTCGAGGTGTTGGCCCGCTCGACGATCGTGGCTCGCGGAGCCAAGGCGACCTCGGCACTGCGCCAAGCCGGTCTTGAGGTCTCGTGGCGGGCACCCGGTGAATCCATGGCCGAGGTCGTCGAACACCTGCGGTCGGCAGGGGTCGGCTCGGCCGCGGCGCGAGTGGCCGTGCAGTTGTTCGACCCGGACGACCACCCGTCCACCGAGGCCATCCGAGCGCTCGTCGCCTCGGGCGGCTCGGTGGTGGAGGTGCCGGTCTATCGCTGGCTTCCGCCGGAGGATCGGGCGCCGGCGCAGCGCCTCGTCGAGGCGGCCGTGGCCGGCGACATCGCCGCAGTGACCTTCACCAGCCAGCCGGCGGTGCACTTCCTGTTCGATCTGGCGGCCGCCATCGGCCAACGCGACGAACTGGTGGCGGCGTTCGAGGAGCGAGGCCTGCTCGCCGTGTGCATCGGGCCGGTGTGTGCCGAGGCGGGATCGGAGGAGGGGCTGACCGGGATGATCTGGCCCGAACCGTTCCGCCTGCCGCCGATGGTGCGCCTCGTCGCTGAACGACTCGGCTTCACCTAGTACCCGACTTCCTCCCGCTGCTCCACCCATTCCTGGGCGCCGGGACAGTCCGACCGGAGGCGGCAATAGGTGCAGGAAGGGCCGGGCGTGATGGTCGGGGCACGTCGCCCGAGACGGAGGTCGGCGAGCTTGGTCACGCCGTCGACGACGCGCCGGGCCGCCACGGCAAGGACGTCCTCGGTGATGTCCTCGGCCTGCCACCGGGCCGACTCGAGGTAGTACGACGCCACCCGGAACGGCGGCACCTTCGACCGCAGCGTTTCGAGAAGGGCGTAGAAGCGGAGGTCGTCGAGGTGCGTCGGGTACGGCCGGCCCGTCTTCACGTCGACGATGAGGACTCGACCCTCGTAACCCACGGGTCGTCCGAGCGCGAGATCGACCTTGGCCCGCAGCACGACCTGGGAGGCGCCGAGTTCGACCCGACACGAGGACTCGAGCCGCGGGCGCCAAGCGGCCGCGAGGGGCGGGAAGCACTCCTGAAACTTGGTCACGACGTCGCACGCTGCTCCCCGCACTTCGGCCAGCTCGGCCGGGTCGGCGTGGCGGAGAAAGTCGCGCGGCGACCAGTCCTCGCCGGCCTGGAGAAGCCGGTTGATGGCCTCGTCGACGAGCTCGAGCGGGCTGGCCGATCCCGGCCGGAAGACCGCCAGCTCGAGGGCGCGATGGGCGACCGTTCCCCGGCAGCTGGCGACCGTCCAGTCGAAGGGGGCGTCGGACTCGGCGAGGTGATGGGTCTCGCAGGCATGGATCTGGGCTAGCGCCCCTTTGTTGAGGGTCAGCTCGACCGGCCCCAGGCGCTCGAATACCGGACCGAGCCCTTCTTCGAGCAGGTCGAGCAACCGCGGCGCCAGGTCGTCGGCGTACGTGGGGCGGGGCTGGCCGAAGGACAACAGGTCGTCGACGACCGCCAGCTGCGATGGCGTCAACAGGCTCCGGTCCACGTCGGGAATGGTACGGATGGCGTGTGACGCCGGCGGGGACCCGGTCCTTCGATTCGTGTCGTACCCCCCTGGCAATGTGCTCGTGTGACGCCGCTTCCGATCACCCCCTGGTTCGCCTGGTCCAGCAAAGAGCTAGGCCTTGCCTGCTCTCGTCTCGGCCTCGAGGCACCCGCCTTCCGCTCGCCGCCTTCAGTACCGGGCGCCGACCGCACGTTGCGACGCATCCCCGGCGGCCGCGCGACCGTCGCCGTGCGTCTCTGGGGCCGTTCGTTCGTGGCGATCCGGGCCGACATGATCGAGGGCGTCCTGGCGGCGAATGCCGGCGCCATCGCCGATGCCGACGCCGTTCGTCGGCTGCTCGAAGACTTCGTGCCGGTCCCCGGGGCCGACCGCGCTGCCTGAGTACCGTTGAGCGGCCGCCCGGGTGGCGAAACTGGTTTGACGCGGAGGACTTAAAATCCTCTGTCCCGAAAGGGGCGTGCGGGTTCGAATCCCGCCCCGGGCACATTGGGTCTATCGCTTGACGGCCTTGGCGATCAGTGCTGCCCGTGAGGAGTACCTGAGCTTTCCGTACGCGTGAGTGAGATGGCTCTTCACCGTCGGGAGGGACATGAACAGCCGTGGGTCGGAGGGATGAGCCACGGCTTTCGGCAACCGCACGGCGGTCGTGCTCGCGGGAGTTGCCGGCAATCGACCGGCATCTCGGTGAGCGGCCGGGCGGACGGGACTCCGGAGTCCTTCGATCGTTGCCTCGCTCATTACCCTTGTGCGCCGTGAAGTCCGTGCTCATAGGAACCGGTGGAACGATCGCCTGGCACGAGGGCGAGGCCCGGATGCTTGCCCCCCAGGACCTCGCCGCCTGGGATCGGTGCGCGTTCGATGAGGCCATCGACGTTGTCGCGCTCCCCAGCTGGGACCTCGGGCTCGGTGACCTCGAGACGATCGCCGCCGCCGTGAGGGCCGAGATCGACCGAGGTGCCGACGTGGTCGTCGTAGCCCACGGAACAGACACCCTCGAGGAGTCGGCCTGGCTGACCGAGCTCACCCTCGGTTCGCAGCGACGGGCGGCCAGCGCCGTCGTGTTCACCGGCGCCATGCGCTTCGCTGATCACCCTGGCTCCGACGGTCCAGCCAATCTCGCCGATGCGCTCCGTGCCGGGGCCGAGGCCGCCGGTCGAGGATTGGGAGTGCAGGTCGCCTTCGCCGGACGCAGACACGCCGCCCGATGGGCGACCAAGATCGATGCCTCGGCGCTGAACGCTTTCGACAGCGGGGGTCGGCCGGCGTCTGCTCCACCACCGCCGCCAGGGATGCCGGTGCTCGATCCTCACGTGGCTCTGCTGAAGGTCGGCCCCGTGGCCCGTCCTGTCGTGCCCCCGGCGCTGCACGGACTCGTTCTCCAAGGCACCGGATCGGGCCACGTCCCATCGGCCTATAACGACCGGATTGATCACCTGCTCAACGAGGGAGTCCCCGTCGTGCTCGCCACTCGGTGCCGAGACGTTGAACGCTCCGGCGGGTTGAGCGAGGCGGTCCTGAGGGCCGCCGACCTAAGTGCTGAAAAGGCCGTCGTCGCCCTGATGGTGGCTCTTGGCCAAGGTCGCGACCTCGCCACAGTTCGCAATTGGTGGGACACGTTGCTGGCGGGGGGAGTGCGATAGTCCGGCGAACGCATGGCGCTGGCATTTCCGCTGCGGGAGATAATTGGGCGTGCGCGATCTCGCGGCGATCTGGCTGTACGTAGCTGACTCATCGTGCCGCGGCTACTCGCCTCTCTACGACCACATCTGCCGTACGGTCGCCGGGAACAACGAGGTCCTCGACCTCGTGTCCGAAGCGCCCCCGCGGGGACACAACCCGGTGCTGCTCCTCGCCGCGGTCCATTACCTGTTGCTGGGCGGCATCGACCACCCGTTGGCGGCGGTGTACGCCGGAGAATCGGACGCGGATCCCGGGCCGCTGTTCATCGACCTGTGTCTCGATCACCGGGACGCGCTCGTCGAGTTGCTCGCTACCGAGCAGGTGAACACCAACGAGGTGGGCCGGTCGGCGGTGATCGGTCCAGCGCTCACCGCCGTGGCGTCGCGGCTGACCGCACCCCTCGCCCATCTCGACGTCGGCTGTAGCGCCGGACTCAACCTCCTTTGTGATCGCTACCGCCTCGACTACGGCTCAGCCGGCGCGACCGGCCCCCTGGACGCACCAGTGCTCATCCAATGCGACGTCGTCGGTGGGTCACCGCCGATCGCACCGGCTCTGCCGACGATCACTGCACGAATCGGCCTCGACCGCGCGCCCATCGACGTGCACGATCCGCGACAGTCGAGGTGGCAGCTGGCATGCGTGTGGCCCGACACCGGACGACTCACGCGGACCAGACTCGCACTCGAGGAGGCTCGCCGCAGACCGCTCAGGCTGGTGCGTGGCGACGCCGTCGACGACGTCGGCCACCTCATCGCCAGCCTTCCGGCCCAAGCCACCGCCGTGGTGACAACGACCTCGGTCGCCGCCTACCTTTCCCTCGAGCAACGGACCCGGTTCGGCGACGCTCTAGCGGCGGCGGCGGAGTCCCGTCCGGTGGCGTGGATCAGCGCCGACAGCCACGGCGTCGTCGATCTGATCCCCAGCGACGGTGCCCCGTCGGACGAGAACGGCGTCGAGTGGAACGTGCTCGGCCTCGTCACTTTCCGGAACGGTGACGCCGATCCCGAGCTGCTCGGTTACGCCCACCCGCATGGCCGCGGACTCGACTGGCGAGCCGGACGGAGATAGTTGCGCCGGAACTTGCATACAACTGAACGGCGTCTCCGATATTCGGCGCGCTCCTGACGCTGATCGCCTACTACAGACCAAAAGCGACGTGCCGATCCGCGGGGCCCCCGGAGTCAGACTCTGCACTTGGCGTGTGGCGGGAGTGTCTGGCGTCGAGAGGCGCTACTGCTCGTTGAGTTCGATGAGATTGCCCCCGGGGTCTCGAACAAAAGCCTGGCTTCCGGCGCCAGCGACGCCTGGACCCCGCCGAACGTTGACGCCGGCGGCTTCCAGTTGTGCCACTGCGTCATCAATGTCCTCTACGCCAACGGCGAAGTGATTCCGCTTATGTGAAGCTTCGTCGCCATGGCTGACGTGCAGTTGTTGCGCCCCGATCTGCACCCAGAAGCCTTCAGACTCAAAGCGAGGACGCTGAATTTCTGGAAGTCCGAGGTTGTCGCAGTAGAACGTGCGAGCCGTGGTGAGATCTTCGACGACGACCGCAACGTGATGTACACCCGTGACGCGAAAGCTCATGGTCAAAGAGTAAACAGTCGGTGCTCACCACGTCCCGATGGGGTCCTCGGCTGGTGGTGAACCCGCTCGAGGCCGTGAATGGTGCGGTCGGCGAGCTCGCGAGACGGCTCGGCGACCTTGGGTGGGTGGACGCGCTCATGGTCGCTGGTTCGTTGGCCACGGGCGACTACATCCCGGGCGTTAGCGACGTTGACCTGGTTGTTGTCACGACCGGCGCGGTCGAGGGCAAGCGGCGACGATTGGTGGCGGAGCTCCACGAAACCTTGGATGCGGGAGTCGCTGCCGGTCTCGACCTCGGGTGTGTCTACGTCGCACGCGCGGTCATCGGGGATCTGGCCCAAAGGCATCCGACATGGACGCATGGGCGGATGGTCGACCGGACCCTGAGCGGCATCACGCGCGTTGAACTCGCGCTGCACGGTTACTCAGTCAGCGGTCCCGAGCCGCTGGATCTCTTCCCGCGCGTCGCCCGCGATGACGTTCGGGCTGCAGCACGCGCCGAGTTGAACGGCTATTGGGCGTGGGCCGCGCGGCGACCGTGGCTGTGGTTCTCGCCAATGATCTCGGACCTCGGACTCACCGGGATGGCGCGCGGCCGCCAGGCTCTTTCGACGGGCACGCTCCTGACCAAGAGCGACGCCGTCGAGCTTGCCCGGGTGCCGTCCTGGCTACGCGATCAGCTGCGGGCGCGGCGGCACGGCGAGAACATCGCGTCTCCACGGATTCGCACCGCACTCGTCGCATGGGCCGACGCATGCCGGACGGTCGGTGCTGAGGTCCTCCTCGGTCCACTCCGGTCGCGCTGGACTCGCAACGCGCGGTGACCGGTGGACGAATAGTCCCCTGGTCCGGCAATCGATGTGGCGTCGATGCACTCTGGGCTGAATTCTCCTCACGCCACGGGCGCGTGGCGCCGAACGGCTTTGGTCGGATGCAGTAGCGATGGCTGCAATCGTCATGGTCCCCGCACGGAACGGGGTTAAATGAGCGCGATGGGCTGTCACGTTTGTGAGCCGGACGATGCATACCTGCTGTGCGAGACCGAGGAGGCGCGCGTGTTGATGCCTCCGCGACCCCACATCTCCCCTCAGGACGGCGGTCATCTCGTCGCCACTCCGAAGCTCCATGTTCGGAGTCGACGGGATCTCGCTGCCGGGGCGCTGTTGTCCGTCGAACTCCTCACGATGGTCGCCGCCGACGCCCTCGAGGCCGTGTTCGGTGCCGCCTGGTTCAACTTCCAGGAGAACGGCAACTGGGGCGTCGACCGTCCGGAGCGCCAGCACATGCACGTCCACGTGTACGGCAGGACGAGCGACGCCGTCGACCAGCCTTATGGCGAAGCCCTCCGCTTCCCCCTTCGAGAGCACGTTCCGGGCTGGCGCGTCGCCGCCCCCAACGACGACGAGCGCGGGGACCTGAAGCGCGAAGCAGAGCGCGCATTGGTCCGTCGTCAGCGAACCTGAGGAACCTCGCGAACTGTGGTGGCAACGGACACCCGTTTCGATGAACCTGTGGATATGACAAGTGACACCCGGCGGCAGTACCCGAACGACGGGCAGCCGAGCGTCGACTTCCCCATCTACAGCCGGGGAAATGTCGGGGAAGCCTTCCCGGACGTCATCAGCCCCATGAGCGGGTCGTTGATGCTGGAGGCAAGTGCCCGAAGCCAGATCCGCTTCTTCCTCGCAGCCGGCGCCATCTCGAAGCCGCAGGTGCGGGACCCCTTGAATGCGCTGTTCGTGCAGTTCGGCGGATATCTCTACACGAACGTGTCCATGGCCCGCATCGCGGCGGTGCGGGCACCGGGGTTCTCTCTCGATGACCTTGACGCCCAGTACGGGGGCGTTGGGGTGCTGCCTCCGTACGTTGGTCGACGCGGCGACCGCAGCCTGGCTGCGACCCTCCGTCTCGGCCGGTACGCCAGCCGGGCCCTCAGGCTGGGAGACGCGGCCAGGGCGGCCGTTGCGCAGCGCGAAGTCGACGACTGGATCGCCTCGCTCGATCCCGTCGAGACTGCGGAGGATTCGGATCTCATCGCCCGAGCACGACGGGCCTCTGGGTGGTTCGAGCGGCTGAACCACGAGATGATGACGGTCACCCTCCACGCGGGTTCGACCCGCGTCTTGGTCGAGCGTTTCGCGGATTCCGCCGACGAGCCCGAGGCGGCGAACGTGATTACGAGTGGCGTTGGCGACGTTGAGTCCGCCGGCCCCGCCATCGCCCTGTGGGGGCTGGGACGGCAGGCGAGAAACGACGATTCGATCGGCGCGCACTTCGACGATGGCGGAGATGAGCTCGTGGGCCGCCTTCGGTCCGAGCCCGCCTGCCGTGACTTCGTCGCCGCCTTTGACCATTTCATCGATCGGTTCGGCTTCCACGGCGCGAACGAACTCGAACTGTCGGCGCCGAAGTGGGGGACGGACCCGCACCTCGCCCTCCGCATCGTCGAGCGGCTTCGACACGCGCCCGAGGAACGAGACCCACGCGCAGCCGGCGAGACACTGGCCGCCGCGCGCATTGCGGCCACGGAACGTGTCGCCGCCAAGCTGCCGCGGCTCAGACGGCGACTGTTCAACCTCGCCGTTCGCAACGCCGGCACATACGCCCGTGAGCGGGAGGCAACGAAGGCGGCCCTCGTGCGGGCCTTGTTCCAGTCGCACCGGGCGCTCAACGAGCTCGCGGCGCGCCACGGAATAGCCCGAGAGGACATCTACCTTCTCGTCGAAGCGGAGCTCGAGTCGGCGATCCGCGAACCCGATGGCTTCGAGGCCACCATCGCCGAGCGTCGTGTTCTGCGGAACGAACTCCAGCAGCGGCAGCCACCGTTCTGGTTCGAGGGCCGCCTCCCCGACCCCGCCGCGTGGTCTCCCCGAAACCAGATCATCCCCGACGCGTCCCTGGACCTCGCGGCCATCCACCAGGGTCTTGGCGTCAGCACCGGTGTGGCCAGCGGTCGAGCGCGCGTGATCCTTGATCCCAACGAGCCAATCGATCTGCAACCGGACGAGATCCTCATCGCGCCACAGACCGACCCCGCCTGGACCCCGTTGTTCCTCAGTGCCGCAGGTGTCGTCGTGGAGTACGGAGCAGTGATGAGCCACGCGGCGATCGTGGCGCGCGAGCTCGGAATCCCGGCCGTCGTCGGTGTCGACGGTGCCACCAAGAACATCCCGACGGGAAGCGCGGTGACCATCGACGGCACGACTGGCGTGGTCACGGTGGCGCGCTGATCCTCGTCCCAGAGTGATGCGTGGCGCCTCTAGCGACTGCGTCAGAGATCGGAGTTCGAAATCCGCCCGGAGCATTCACGCACGCCGGCGGTAGACCTCGGGCAAAAGCCACCTGGATCGGGCGCGAAGCGCGAGGATGCGGGTCATGAAGGCGGAGATGGCAGTGCGGCGTTCGATGGTCTCGTTGGTCGTCACGGTCGTCACGGTCGTGGCGGCGCTCGGCGCGTGCGGCGGGGGTGACGAGGGCGCCTCCGGCGGCGAAGCGGCGGAGAAGTCGCAGGGAGCGGCGGTCACGACGACGACCGCGACAGAGGGCGGCAAAAAGGCGGTCGAGCCCGAGGTCCCGGCGTTCTTGGGTGATCTCGACCGGGTGTGTACGACCCAGGTCGGGTTCCCGGGGCTCAGTGCCTACGAGGCGGCGCCCGGCCTCCATCCGGTGGCGTTCTTCGAGGAGTTCCGGGGCGAGAACTTCATCGACTCCAGTCGCCAGCTGCCCCAAGGGTGGGCGGTCGAGCAGGATGCGAACTACGAGGACACCAGCGATCTCGAGCTGACGCAGCTTGTGGCGTGTTCCGACCGAGTCCAGGAAATCCCCACCGGCGTGATCTGCGACTTCGACGACGACGGCGCGAACGTGAAGCTCGAGCTCGTCGACGCCGTGTACGACCTCAAGATCTACGCCGCGACAACTGGTGCGGTGGTCCACGAGCAGCGCCTCGAGGCCCACACCACGGAGTGCCCGTACATCGCGACGTTCAAGAAGGGCGACAAGACCTTTGTCGACCTGCCCTCCGACGACGAGTACATCGCCGCCCTCAAGTCCGTCGTCGCGCCCTGACCGGCGGGGGTGAAGAGCGGCTTCTGCGGTGGCCCCAGTCCGGGTGGATCACGACCTTGGCGACAATGTCGCCTCAGCTGATCGACAATCGCCGGTCGAGGCTGGCTTCGATGAACGAGAAGGCGCGCTCCGACGGCGGCAGCTCTCCGCGACGAGCCGCCGAGATGGAGCTGCACGAGGTGACCACCGCCATGTGGGTGAAGGCCTGCGGCATATTGCCCAGCTGCTCGCCGCTCGAAGGGTCGACCATCTCTGCGTAGAGCCCCACGTCGTTGGCGACGCCGAGCAGCCAATCGAGCAGCGTCTCGGCCTCACCGAGGCGCCGAGCGTGGACGAGCGCATCGAGCAGCCAGAACGAGCAGAGAAGGAAGGCCCCCTCGTCTCCAGGGAGGCCATCGGAAGTGACGAACGTGGTGGCCAACACGTTGGTGGCGGGCAGGTAGGTGCGGTGGACGTCGCGTTGCCAATGAGTGGCAGTCGCCGATCATCCTGTATTCGCCGATCCGGTTCAGTGCGCTCTCCCCGCCTGTCTTGCCATGCTCGCGCGCCGCGACCCGCCTCGGCCTCTGCGGATTCGATCAGGCGTCGGCGGTGGGCACCACGGCCGTGAGCGAAGCCGCCAGGATGCGCACGAGGCGGCTCTTGGGGATGTCTCGATGTTCCAGCCAGTCGAGGCACGCTCCTTCCAGGAATCCGACCCATCCGCGCAACGCCGTTCGCTGGGCCGGGCTCAGTCGCCGGAGTCCGAATCCTTGGGCGAGGCGGGCCACGACATCGGCACGCGACTCCTCGATGATCGCCTGCACCGCCGGGTCGGAGCTGTGGCTACCCTGAAGTACGGCGCGATAGGCCTGTGCATTGGCGGCGACCCAAGCGACGTGGGCCGTCAGCGCCCGGTCGAGCGCCACGCCCGGCGCCAGGTCAGCGGTGGTGGTCGTGGTCGTGGCGGCGCGCAACTCCTCAGCAGCCGCGCGTACCGCCGCCAGATACAGGTCACTCTTGGTCGGGAAGTAGTGGTACAGGAGGGGCTTCGACGCACCGGCGGCGGTGGCGACGTCGGCCATCGACACCTCGTCCCATGGCCGGGAGCCGATCAGCGTGAGGCAAGCTCCCAAGAGCTCTCGCCGCCGATCGTCCACGGCCAGACGACGACGGGGCACGCCCCCTATTTTGCAGCCTTGGGAACGCAACGGCGAGCTGCGGGAGGAGAATGTCCGGCGTGAACCAAGAACAGAACGTGCTCGGCGGCGCTCTCGAACCGTGCGGCACCGACCCGGTCACCGGGTTCTACCGGGATGGCTGCTGCAGTACCGGACCCGACGATCACGGCAGCCACACGATCTGCGCCGTCGTCACCACCGAGTTCCTCGACCACCAGCGCTCGATCGGCAACGACCTCACGACACCGATGCCCCAGTACCGGTTTCCCGGTCTCGTTGCCGGCGACCGCTGGTGCGTGACCGCCGCCAACTGGTTGCGCGCCTATTCCGACGGTGCCGCCTCGCCCGTGGTGCTCGCATCGACGAACCAGCGCGTCCTCGACATCGTGCCGATGGAAGCGCTCCAGGCCCATGCCGTGGATGTACCCCAGGACCTTTCGGGGCTCGGCGGCCCCGAGTGAGCCGACGTTTGACGGCCGTCAGGAGAACAGGCAGAGGACTCGCAGTTCGATACTGATGCGGGCCGGAGCGCCGAGCTCGACGCTTGGATCTCGGAACGCGGAGTGCGGGGTGAACCAGGTGCGACCGGCGCGCACGAGGTCGGTGTCGTAGGTCCGGAAGGCCACGACCTCGTCGGCCACCATCGAAGGAAAGGCGTACCACGCGTGGTCGGTCGGCTTCGGTGGCGCCACGACAGCCAAGGCGTCGAACGACCGGCCACCGGCTACGTAGCCGGTGTACGGGAACGGTCGGGTGTCAGCTGGGATGACCGTGCGAGCGTCGCAGAAGGCGACGGGCAGATCCATGGTCGCCTCGCCGAGGTTGCGCCAGAGCTGCAGCATCACGATGCGGCTGGCCGATTCGATCTCGTGGGATGACACGCCGGTCCTCGTCAGCGTGGCGACACCTCGGCCATGCACGGCGTCGTAGGCATGGCGCGCCACGTCTTCGTAGTTGGCGGCAAAATCTGAGTGCACCAGCCGAACCGGTGACTGTTCGCGATCGCGCCGAACCGTCTCGGCTGACCGCTTCACGTGATCGGAGACGAGGGCGGCCGAGCAGCCAGTCAGCTGGCGCGCTAGATCCTCCGCCTCGCCGTAGTACACCGAGGCGATCTCTTCGTCGTCAGTCCAGTCGACGACCGAGGAACGGTCAGTCACCAACTCGAACCCGCATGTCTCCCAACCGGGAAGTGCAGCGACGCGAGCGTTGCGGACGTCGACGGTGACCTCACCACCGGCCAGCCCGCCGCTCGGGTTCGCGTACGTCAGCGGCGCCCGGCACCAGATGGACATGCCGTGCACGCTATCGGCGCCCTCCCCGGCGTCGCCTCAGTAGCGTTTCCCCATGACGGATGAGCAGACCGACGAGTACGGGCGCCCGGACACGCCGCTTGCCGGGAGCGAGATCGAGACCCTGTTGGGGTTCCTCGATTACCAGCGCGCCACGATGGCGTGGAAGTGCGGCGGTCTGAGCGACGAACAGCTTCGTGTCGCACTTCCGCCGACGACGATGTCGTTGGGCGGGATGCTCATGCACCTGGCCCGCGTCGAGGACAACTGGTTCACCGAGACCGTTGGTGAGGCGGAGCGGGTCGAGCCCTGGGCCGCCATGGCGTGGGCGGCCGAGTGGGAGGACGCCGCTGGAAAGACCGGTGACGACCTGCGCGTGTTGTGGTCTGGGCACGTCGAACGGTCTCGCCGGGTCGTTGCCGCTCAGCTCGCATCCCCGGGGAACGAACTCGGGATGACCTACCCGGCCTGGGGTGGTCAGGCTCGCGTGTCGTTGCGGTGGGTTCTCGTCCACATGATCGAGGAGTACGCCCGTCACAATGGGCATGCCGATCTCATCCGCCAGTCGATCGACGGCGAGACGGGCGAATGACCGGCTAGGCCACGATTTCAGCGATGGCGGCGATGAACAGGTTGTCGCAGCCATCGTGCCGGAGCCGCATCCGCACCGAACCTTCACATCGCCACGAGGACTCCTCGACAACCCCATTCGTACACTGCCCTCGATGGCGACGACGGTGGTGGTGATCGAAGACGAGGCCCCGATCGCCGATGCCGTGGCGGCTCGGCTCCGCAGTGAGGGCTTCGTGGTTGAGATGGCGGCGGACGGACCGAGCGGCGTAGAGCTCGTCGACCGGCTCCGTCCCGACATCGTTGTGCTCGACCTGATGCTCCCTGGCTTCGACGGACTCGAAGTGTGCCGTCGGATCCAACGCGATCGTCCCGTCCCGGTGCTGATGCTCACGGCCCGCGACACCGAGACCGACCTCCTCGTCGGCCTCGCCGTCGGTGCCGACGACTACCTCACCAAGCCCTTCAGCCCGCGCGAGCTCGTGGCGCGCATACGTACGATCCTCCGCCGGGTCGAGCGGTCGTCGGAGGCTGCCGACGTCGCACCCGTGCTTCGCCTCGGTGCGATCGAGGCCGACCCGGCGACGCGGCGGGTGCAACTCGATGCGATCGACGTGCACCTCACCCCCATCGAGTTCGACCTCTTGCACGTTCTCGGCCGCCGACCGGGCGTGGTGTTCACCCGGGAGCAGCTCCTCCACGAGGTGTGGGGATACCGCGACGGCTCAGGAGCACGAACGGTCGACTCCCACATCCGGTCGTTGCGGCACAAGCTCGGCGCCGCCGTCATCCGGACGGTGCACGGCGTGGGTTACGCGGCCGAGCCCGGCGCCTGAGTGCGTCCGCTCGACGGCATCGCCACCATCAAGCGCAAGCTCGGTGCCGTCATCGTCGCCGCCGTGCTCACCACCCTTGTGGTCAACGAACTGGGGCTGCGATGGAACCTGAAGGTCGGGTTCAGGACGGCCGTCGCGCTGGCGCTGGCGCTGGGGATGGTGCACGTGCTGGCGCGGGGGATGACGTCTCCCCTCCGGGAGATGGCCGGCGCAGCACGAGCGATGGCGCGGGGTGAGCACGGCCGGCGGGTGACAGCCACCTCGCAGGACGAAGTGGGGGAGCTCGCCCGTGCCTTCAACGCCATGTCGTCCGACCTCGAGGCGGTCGACCGACTCCGGCGAGACCTGGTGGCGAACGTGAGCCACGAGTTGCGCACACCGATCACGGCGCTCCAGGCGGTGCTCGAGAACCTTGTCGACGGGGTCGAACCGGCAGAGCCCGAGGCGCTTCGGACCATGCTCAAGCAGGTCGAGCGTCTCGGACGACTCGTCTCGCAGTTGCTCGACCTCAGCAGACTGGAGTCGGGCTCCGTACCGTTGCAGCGGCGGCCGTTTGCCGTGCGGGACGTGCTCGAGGACGCCGCCGAGGAGTGCCGTTTGCATGCTCCTGACACGGCGCTCGTGGTTTCGGTCGAGCCCGCCGATCTGCTCCTCGATGCCGATCCCGAGCGGGTCCACCAGGTCGTCGCCAACCTCCTCGAAAACGCCGTGCGCCACTCGCCCGTCGGGGCGACGGTGCACCTGACGGCCGCCGGCGGAAGCGGTTCGGTGCGCCTCGAGGTCGCCGATGCCGGTCCTGGAATCCCCGAGGACGAGGCGGGTCGAGTGTTCGAGCGCTTCTATCGCGCCGACGCCGCGCGGGCATCGTCCGATGGCGGCGCCGGTCTGGGCCTCGCCATCGCCCGCTGGATCGTCGACCTGCACGGCGGGACGATCCGACCCGAACGACGTCAGCCGACCGGCTGCCGAATGATCGTCGAGCTCCCAGGAGGAACGCCATGACGGCGACGGACCGCCTTCGGACGGATGCGGCGCAGCTGCCGCCTGCCGGCTGGCCAGACGTCGTTGATGTCCGCCCGGCCGATCGGCGCGTACTGGTGGCCGTCGCCGTCGCCGCCCTCGCCACCGATCTGGCGCTGCGCAGCGGACTGGCTGGGATCGCCGGCGCCCTCCTGGTTTTCGTTGTCACCGCAGGACTGTTCGCCTCAGGCCGGATCGTGAACCGACGCGCCTGGCCTCTGCTGTTGGCCGCTCCGGGGTTCGGGATGTGGCTCACCGGACGCGACGCCGAATGGCTGTTGGGACTCGATCTGCTCGCGGCCGGAGGACTGCTGGTGCTCGGCACTTCCCTGGCCCGACGGGGTGACCCCCTCAGTCAGTCCGTCCCGGACGTGTTCGGTCGGGCCCTCCACGCCTTCGTGCACGGTGTGCTGGCCGCAGGATTCGCCCTCGGCGCCCTCCGTCGCGGCGACACCAGGTCATCGGCTCCGGCCGCCCTCGCCCGCGGGATCCTGCTCGGCGGCCCCATCGTGGTGGCCATCGGATTGCTGCTCGGGAGCGCCGACCCGGTCTTCGCGTCGTTCTTCCGCTTCCCGACCGACTTCGGTGACCTCCTCCTTCACCTGATCGTCCTGGGGATCGGCGGGTGGGGCACCAGTGGCCTGTTGCGCATGGCGTCGGCTGCACCGTACGAGGTGCGGCCCTCCGAACAACGTCCACTCGGCGCACTGGAAGCAGCCACGATCCTCGGCGGTCTCGTCGCCGTGTTCAGCGCGTTCGCCGCTTCGCAGATCGTGACGGTGCTCGGAGGGGACAGCTACGTCCGGCGAACATCCGGGCTGAGCTACGCCGACCATGCCCGCCAGGGGTTTTTCCAGTTGCTGGCCGTCGCCGCGCTGACCCTCGGCGTGCTGCTCGTGGTGCGGGCCACGGTGGAGCGCCGCGACCGTCGCTTCGTCGGCCTGAGCGAGGCCGCCGTGCTCCTCACCCTCGTCGTCGTGGTCGGGGCTCTTCGCCGCCTCGCGCTCTACGAGCAGGCCTACGGGCTCACCCTGTTGCGGCTGTGGAGCGTGGTCTTCGCGCTCTGGATCGGTGCGGTCTTCGTCCTCTTTGGCCTCTCGGTGGCCGGCTGGCACCGGGTGCGCTCCTGGTTCGTGCCGGCGGCGATGGCCCTCGGACTCGCCGTTCTCCTCGTCCTGAACGTTGTGAACCCGGAGGCGCTGATCGTCGCCCGCAACATCGATCGCTTCGCCGGCACCGACCGTCTCGATGTCACGTCGCTCGTCGGGCTGTCCGATGACGCCGTGCCGGCGCTGATCGACCGGCTCGACCGGCTCTCGCCGTCACAACGTCTCCAGGTGCTGGAGCGGCTCTGTGACGGCCAGCGCGGCGACGAGGGGGGTGTCTGGGCGTTCAACGCCAGTCGAGACGCCGCCGTCGAAGCCCGAAGCGAAGCCTGTCGCTGACCTCATGAGGGTGCGGTCGGCGCCGCCGGTGAGGACGGTGGGGTCGGGCCACTCGGTCCTGATGGGAGGTCGACTTCGACGTCGCCGGTCTCGGTGTCGATCTCGACCTCGACGGCGATGACGTCTGGGTCCGATCGGAAGCGGCCCTCGTGTTGCTCACCATCGACGGTGATCCGGCCATCCTCGGTGTCGACGTCGAGGTCGAGGAGCAGCTTGCTGTCGACCCGCACGGTTCCGGTGTTGGTCACCAGGTCATAGGGGCCGTCGTCGGCCCGACCCTCACCGCCGCCGTCTTCAATCTCGAGGTCGATGTTGCCAGTCTCGGTCCGCAGCGAACCGGAGCCACCGCCAACCATGCCGGTGATCGACCCCGACTCGAGTTCGATGTCGAGGATGACCCCGTCCGGGAGCTCGAGCACGTAGTCGAGGACCTCGTCGGGCCCGAAAGGACGGAAGGAGCCGCCGCCAGCGTGGCCGCCGGCGCGTCCGCCGTCGATGACGATGTTCTTCCCGTCTTCGATCGCCAGGTGGCGGGCGCCGTGTCCTCCGAGGGCCCGCACGACCCCGTCCGGTCCGCTCGTGCGTCGGAGCTCGACGTTGCCGGACCCGGCACGGAGCTCGAGCGTGCGCCCCGCGACTGCCGGGAGCGTGGCCTCGAACGATGCCGTGCGGTTCGGACCGTCGCCGAGGTCGATCGGATCGCGATCGATGTCGGGGACGCTGGTGGCTCCGACGAGCACGAAGGTGACGGCCAGGCCCGCCAGGCCGACCTTTACCGCTTTCGGAGGAAGTGAGTGGCGAGCCAGAAGCAAGCCTCCGCCACCGATCAAGAGCATGGGCAGCAGGAATCGGCCGAGCACGGCCGGCACCAAGCCGATCAGGGCGATGCCGAAGGAGCCGACGGCGATCAGGACGAACACCGCAGCCACCGGCACGGCCCACGGCGAGCGACGCGGATAGCGGGCGTACACGGCGCCGAATCCGGCGGCGATCAGGAGCAGCGAGATCGTGCTGCCGAAGGCGTTGTCGAAGGGGCCGGTGATGACGTCACCGATGCCGATCGCGGTGGCGATCGAGCCGACGAGGAACCAGACGTAGCGCCGGTGTTGACTCCACCCCGCCAATGCGCCGAGGCCGACGCCGAGGAAGAAGGTCTCGAGGTCGATGCCGAGGGCCCGCTGGACGAGGAGTGACGTCCCCCAGACCACAAGGGCCGTGCCGATGGCGGCCCGATTGCGGTGCTGTTTGGCGTCGGGGGTCAGCTCTTCAGCATCCGGGGGATAGAGGTCCGGTTCGTCGATGTCACTCCGCATGTCTTGCACGGTACGGAAGCGCATCCCCGAGGTCGTCGGCCGTCCGGCCGATTTCGCCCCCTCCGCTAGGACGATGAGCGGGGCGCGAGCCCCGACTCGTAGGCCAGGACGACGGCCTGCACCCGATCACGAAGCTGGAGCTTGGTGAGGACGTGGGCGACGTGGGTCTTGACCGTCGTCTCGCTGATGAACAGCGCCGTGGCGATCTCGGCGTTCGTGAGCCCTCTCGCCATCTCGGTGAACACCTCGACCTCCCGGTCGGTGAGGTCGGCGAGTCCAGCCGGTGGAGCGCCGGCCGACGCCGACGAGCGCCCTGGTCCGCGGGCGAACTCCTCGAGCAGTCGCCGCGTCATGCGCGGTTCGACGATGGCATCGCCCCGCGCCACGGCGCGAACGGCGGCCGCCAGGTCGTCCGGTGGTACGTCCTTGAGGAGAAAGCCGCTGGCGCCCGCCTTGACGCCGTTGAAGAGGTACTCGTCGAGATCGAAGGTCGTGAGGATCAACACCTTGTGGCCTTCGGCCACGAGGGTTCTCGTGGCTTCGACACCGTCGAGGCGGGGCATGCGAATGTCGATCAGCACGACATCGGGGCGGAGCCGGCGGGCCGCTTCGATCGCCTCGTGGCCGTCGGCGGCTTCACCGACCACCTCGAAGTCCTCCTCGGCGTCGAGGATGAGCTTGAAGCCGAAGCGCACGAGGGCCTCGTCGTCAACGACCAGAAGTTTGATCATCGCGACGTCCGCACCGGGAACCGAGCGTGCACCCGCCACCCGGGACCCGCCGAACGGGGCCCGACGTCGAGGGTGCCGCCGCCGGCGGCGACCCGCTCTCGCATGCCCAACAGGCCGTGGCCGGAGGAGGCGGGGCGCAGCGCCATCAGGCCGGCGCCGTCGTCGTCGACCACGATGTCGATGCCGTCCGGCGCGTAATCCACGTCGACCACCACCCGAGCGTTCGGCGCATGACGCACGACATTGGTGAGTGATTCCTGCACGACGCGATAACACGCCAGCTCCACGCCGGAGGCGACCGCTTCCGGCGGCGCACCGGTGACCTCCAGGGCAGCGTCGAGGCCGGCGGCGCGCAGGTTCTCGACGAGGTCCGGGATGTCGAGGAGGCGGGGGAGCGGCGCCGTGGGCGCCGCTTCCTCGTCGGGCACGACCGTGGTCGTCGACATCGTGCCGGGACCGTAGCCGTCAGGACGGGCCGCGGCCCCGAGGGAAGCATCGGCCGAGCGCAGGACGGCGAGGAGGCTGCGGAGCTCGGTGAGGCTCTGGCGGCCCGCTTGCTCGGCCGCGCGGAGTGCCTGGTCGGCGGCGTCGGGCTTGGTGCTGGCGACGCGCCGGGCAGCCGCGATCTGGATGGTCATGAGGCTGACACCGTGGGCCACGATGTCGTGGAGCTCCCGAGCGATCCGCACCCGCTCCTCGGCTACGGCCAAGGTGGCGCTCCGGTCCTCTTCGATTCGCTGCTGTCGGGCCCGGCCGAGCAGGAAGGAGATGCCGATGCCGATCAGCAGCACTGGCCACAGGTAAACGAGGTCGAGCGTCCACGCGCCGACGCTCTCGAGCAGGAATCCGATGCCCGTCAGCGTGAAGATGAAGCCCGCCATCACCCGGGACGGCCGCAGCTCGGTGGCGTTCACGGGCGGGAACGCACCACCTGGATCGACCCGAGACCGACGTCGAGGTCGAGCTCGAGCTGCTCGGCGTCGGTCGAGCTCGGCGGGTCCTCGTAACGCCCCCGCACGTTGGTGCCGCCGTCCGCCTTCCCCGTGGAGGAGAAGAGATCGAGCTCGCCGGCTTGGGCCTCGGCGATGATCTCGACGCCGACAACTTCGGCCGAGGGCAGCACGACGATGAGCTCGCCCATCGCCACCTGCACGCGTACCCGTCGGCCCGCCATCGCCGCCGCGTCCAATTCGGTGAGGTCGAGGGTGAGGCTGCCGACGCCCAGCTGGTAGTTCGACTCGAGATCGGCGCCGACGGTCGGAACGAACGAACGCTCGCCGACCCCCTTCTGCAGGAGTCCGACATCGACGGCCGAGATGCTGGCCAGCGCGACGGTGAGGGCGAGGCCCAACACGACGAGGCCGCCGCCACCGGCCCGCCGTGCCGTGGCCACGAGGCCTATTCCCAACGCGATGAGGAGGGTCGACAGCATGGTCGCCACCGACAGTTCGACGAGGTCGAGTTGTTGTACCAACCAGCCGATGCCGCCGAGGACGAGGAGGGCCCCGAGCACCTGGCTGTCAGCCGAGTCGCGCCCTCGCCGGCCGGGGCGTTGTCGATGCGTTGGCTGGCGACCACCACCCGCCCACGGAGGGCCGGGGGGTCGAACCGGGGTGGAGGTGGCCGCCATGCCGCTCACCATACGGATGGCGCCGCCCGCTGGCATCGTCCCTCAGATGGAATCGGTCTCGTCCGCCAGGAGGGGGGCGGGCAGCGGCTCGGCGTGGACGACCGAGAGGTGCTGGGTCGGCCGGGTCAGGGCGATGTAGAGCAGTCGGAGGCCGTTGCGATTCGTTCCCTCGAGTTCGCGCACGATGCGGGCCGGCTCGACCACGACGACGGCATCGAACTCGAGCCCCTTCGCCGTCAATGCGGGTACGAGGGTCACGGCATGGTCGAGCCCTTGACGCTCGGCCTCGCCGAGGTCGGCGCCCGCCTCTTGCAAAGCCACGGCCACCTCGTCGTGGAGGGACTCGGGAGTGATGACGGCGATCGACGTCCATTCCCGCGCCAAGGCGATGGCCTCGGCCGCCGTGGCCGTGGCGACTTCGAGGGTGGAGAGGAATCTTGGTTCACTGCGACCCGGCCGGATCGACTCGGTGGGGCGGAGGCCGGGCGCGATCGACGGGAGGAGGCGGGAGGCCACGGCGAGTACGCGCCCCGGTGCGCGATAGCCGAGACCGAGCTCCTCGACTCGTACACCGTCGGGGGCGGGAAGGTGCACCAGGAGCTCTTCCCAGGAGTCGCGACCCCAGACGCCCGTGCCTTGGGCGATATCGCCGAGGATGGTGAGTGAACCGCTCGGCACCCGGCGAGCCAGCATGCGGGCCTGCATGGGTGAAAGGTCCTGGGCCTCGTCGACGACGGCATGGCCGTAGGTGCGGAGCCGACCGTCGATACGCTCGATGGCCTCGTCGACGAGCGGACCGTCCGCCTCGGCCCACGACTCGGTCTTGAGCGAGCGGCCGGCCTTGCGGACGAGGAGTGACTGCTCCTCGGGTGTGAGGATCCCCTCGGCGGCCTCGGCCAACCGCGTTCGGTTGGTCAGGAGCTCCCGGACGAGCGCCGCCGCTGACACACTCGGCCAGAGGTGGTCGAGAGCCGCCTTGAAGCCGGGGTCGGACGACAGCGTCCTCGACACCTGGGCGTACTCGCTCCCCACCTGGCCGACGAGCTCGGCGAAACGCTCGTAGACGGCGCGCGCCAGCAGGTCGCGCAGCGTGGTGCGACCAGCGGAGTAGGGGATGCGGCGTCCGCCGACGAGCTCCGCCAGCTCGTTGACCCGCGCCATCGGGATGACGACACGTAGCCGTTGGTGCCGGGCCTCGAGGTCGGCGGTCATCGCACGCCGCCGGAGCAACAGCGCGCGGCTGATGACCTCGGCCATCCGGGGGTCGCCCTTCAGGCGGGCCACGGGGGGAGGGTCGTTCACGCGGATGGGCGCGTCCGGCACGAGGTCGCTCAGGATCGTCTGCACGACCGCTTCCTCTCCGAGCGACGGCAGCACTTGGGCGATGTAGCGGAGGAAGGTCCGGTTGGGGCCGAGCACCAGCACGCCAGCTCGCGCCAGCGCGTCGTTGCCGAAGAGGAGGAAGGCGGCCCGATGCAGGCCGATGGCGGTCTTGCCCGTGCCCGGACCTCCTTGGACCGCGAGGATGCCGGGCATCGGCGCACGGATCACCACGTCCTGCTCGGTCTGAATGGTGGCGACGATGTCGAGCATCTGCCCGGTGCGGGCCCGTTCGAGCTCGGCCAGCAGGGCGTCGCGACCGCGCACCTGCGGTCCCTCGGCGGCGGCGGTGGCCGCCGCATCCGGCCCGAACAGGTCGTCGGCCATCTGGACGAGGGAACGGCCCTCGACCACGAACTGCCGTCGTCGGATCAGGCCGAGGGCCTCGTCGATGGTGGCGCGGTAGAACGGGACGGCGATCGGCGCCCGCCACTCGATGACGACGGGATCGGCGGCGTCGTTCTCCACGTGGCGCCGGCCGATGTGCCACTGCTCGCCGGTGTCGGTGTCGAGGCGCCCGAAGCAGAGCGGACGGTTGGTATCCGTGAGTTGGAAGACGCGACGCTTGAGGGAGGCCTGCAGGTCGGGGTCGGCGGGCGCCGCGGCCAGGAGTTGTGCGGCGCGCTCCCGCATGAAATCGAGGCATTCGTAGGCCCGGTGGATGTGGGCCTGTTCGAGATCCAGCTCGTGGTCGAGGTCAGCGGGCACGGGGTCGGCGACGCTACCGGTGTCGCGCGAGCGTCGCAACGGGAAGAATTCAGGAGTGGCTCTCGACAAGTACCAGTCGATGCGGGACTTCCAGAAGACCGAGGAGCCCTCGGGCACGGCCGACCCGGCGATGTCCGACGACGAACGGAACGGCACCCCTCGTTTCGTCGTCCAGGAGCACCATGCGACGGCCCTGCACTGGGACTTTCGCCTCGAGAAAGACGGCGTCCTCGTGTCGTGGGCCGTACCGCGGGGGCTGCCCCCGGACCCCCGGGTCAATCACCTGGCGGTCCACACCGAAGACCACCCGCTCAGCTACATCGACTTCGAGGGTGGCATTCCCCGCGGCGAGTACGGCGGCGGCGAGGTGATCCTGTGGGACCAAGGCACCTACACGGAGGAGAAGTTCTCCGACCGGGAGGTGATGGTCGTCCTCGAGGGCGAGCGGGCCAAGGGCCGCCACGTCTTGTTCAGGACCGACGCCAAGAACTGGATGATCCACCGGATGGATCCCGCCCTGGATCCGACCCGTGAGCTGATCCCCGCCGATGTCCGGCCTCTCGAACCTCGGACCGTCGAGGAGCTCCCGACCGATGGCGTCTGGCACTTCGCCGTCGCCTGGAGGGGCACGCGAACCGCCGTCGTGGTCGACGGCGGGCGGTGCATCGCTCGCGACGTCGCGGGCGTCGACGTCACCAAGAAGTGGCCGGAGCTGGGGTTGTTCGGCCGGGCCGTCGGCGCCCTTCCCATCGTCTTCACCGGCGTGCTCGTTCGGCCCGAGCCGAAGGTCGCCGCCACCTTCTTCCTCGAAGACGTCGTCTGGCTGGACGGGCACGGCACCGACCCGCTTCCCTTTTCGGCCCGGCGGTCCCTGCTGGAAGACCTCGATCTCGACGGCGACACGTGGAAGACCTCGCCGCTCTACGACGACGGAGGCGTGCTCCTCGAAGCCGCCGCCGCCCAGAACCTGCCCGGCGTCCTGGCCTTCCGTCGGGACGCACCACTGGAAGCGGCCCTGGTGGTGCCGTGCGGTCGCTGACGGGGTAGATCCACCACATGGCACCTCGTGCGATCTGGTCCGGCTCGATCAGCTTCGGTCTCGTCAACGTTCCGGTGAAGCTGTTCTCGGCCGTGAAGTCGAAGGACATCCACTTCAACCAGCTCGAAGAGTCGACCGGCGCGCATATCAAATACAAGCGCGTGTCGGAGAAGTCGGGCAAGGAAGTCGACTTCGAGAAGATCGTCAAGGGCTACGAGGTGGCCAAGGGCAAGTACGTCACCATCTCGGCCGACGAACTGGCATCCGTTGCGCCCGAGAAGTCCCGCACGGTCGACATCGAGGACTTCGTGGCCATCGCCGACATCGATCCGATTTACTTCGAGAGCACCTACTACCTCAGCCCCGATGGTGAAGGAGCGGCCAAGGCGTACGCGTTGCTCCTCAAAGGCATGGAGGTCACGGAGCGCATCGCCATCGGCCGCTTCGTGATGCGCACCAAGGAATACCTGTGCGCCATCCGGCCCTACGACGGCGTGCTCGCCCTCGAGACGATGCTCTTTCCTGACGAGGTCGTTGCCAAGAAGGACATTCCGGGGATCCCGGGTCGAAAGGCGGCCGTCGCCGAGCGCGAGCTCAAGATCGCCACCTCACTCATCGAATCCCTGACGACGGAGTTCAAGCCGGCGGCCTACAAGGACAGCTATCGCCAGGCCGTGCTGAAGATGATCGAAAAGAAGGCGAAGGGCAAGGAGATCGTTCTGCCCGAGAACCTCGCCGACAGCGGTCCGACCGAAGTGATCGATCTTCTCGGCGCCCTCGAGGCCTCGGTCGAAGCCGCCAAGAAAGCCAAGAAGGCGGTCCGCAAGGCCTCCTGATCGACCCGCAGTGCTCAGTGATCCGAGAAGTGGCGTTTCATGAGGTCGGTGATCTCGTCGACGCGCTCGCACTCGAGGACGTGGCCGGCGCCCTCGAAGGTGACGAGCTCCACACCCAACGCCTTGGCCAGACGGACGCCGTTCTCGTACGGAACGAGTGGGTCGGCGTCGCCATGACCGACCACGATCGCCACGCCGTGGTCGCGGATCGCCGCAGAGGGATTGAACTGCTGGATGGCCTGCATCTGGCGCAGGTAGCCAGCTGGTTGGGTGGCCGACTCGATGGACAGCTGGGTCTCGTCGTCGATGACGTCGGGGTGGGCCTCGTAGAAGCCTGGACCGGCCAGCCGCGCCCAGGTCGGCGTCCCGTCGTCAGACGGGCCGAGCACTCCGGGATTGGCCGGGGGCACGGCATCGGCCGCACCGCCATGGGTCGACAGCAACACCGCCGCCCGCACCCGTGTGGGTGCCAGGCGCACGATTTCCTGGCTGACCATTCCGCCCATCGAGATGCCGGCCAAAAAGAACTGCTCATGACCGAGCGACGACATGAGGTCGAGGGCGTCGGTCGCGATGTCGACCAGGGTGAAGCCCGCCTCACACGCACCGGTGCCGCCCGTCTCCCGATTGTCGAAGTGCACGACCGTGTAACCGGCCTCGACCAGGGGCGGCACGACGCGGCGCCACCGCTTGCCGGTCTGGCCGAGTCCGCTGACCAGTAGCACGGTGTCCGGCCCCGTTCCCGCTACCTCGTACGCCACCTGCATTCGTCCCCCGAAAGATCGCTTGCCCAGCTGTATACCGACCAGTATACACTGGCGGCATGACGACAGCCCAGGTCGAGTTCACCGAGCACGAGCTGCTCGAGGATGCCTCCATCACCGAGCCGCTGATCGCCGGTGGCGTGCGTTGCCACGGCGGGTTCGACGAAGGGGGCGACTACGTCTCTCCCCGGACGAAGCATCGGGTGCCCGGCATCGTGGCCTGGCAGGGGAAGCACCGCCAGGAATTCGGCAAGGAGATCCTCGACATCCCGCTCGAGACCTGGCCCGAGAACTACCCCAACGTGGCCCAGGCCGAGCATCTCGTCCGCAGTGGCGTGCCCGAGCCGTTGATCGGAACGCTCACCCGCATTGGCACCGTGGAAGGCTTCGGCGCCAACATCCGTTTTCTCCAGCCCGGCGACATGCAGCGCCACTTCGAAGAGTCCGTCAAGGGCACGACCATCGATCACCTCGGCAAGGGCTTGTTCGAGGCTCATGGTCGCGACGAGGCGGGGTGGGAGCAGGAGGCCGGCCACAAGGACATGTGGTTCGCCGCTCGCGACATCGCTTTCGAGAACCCGACGGCGAAGATCGACGTCGAAGGCATGCTCCAGCGCATGGGCTTCGGCCCGGCTCCTGCCGGCAGCCCCGCCGCCGCGCAGGTGCCCGCTCGGCTCCTGCCCGACGACATCGATCCCAACCTCGAGGCCATCGCCGGACTGATGACACGGGTGCTGCTGATCGAGATCCAGGCCTTCCACACGTTCAAGTGGGCCGAGAAGTGGCTCTCCGACTCGACGCTGGTCGCCGGCGATGGCGAGGCGGCCAAGCTCGTGTCCTACATCCGGGGCGACGAGACGCCTCACGTCGGCTACCTCAAGACCGGCCTGACCGAGATGCGCGACCGCACATGGATCGGTGCGTCGGGCAAGAAGTACAAGGGCGAGGACATGTTCCAGCTCATCTGGGAGCGCGCCCTCGACAACAGCCTGGGCGCCGGCCGCGATCTCAACCGCAAGGCCGTGTTGAACGAGGTCGAGCACTGGACGAGCCAGAAGTCCAATGGCGCTTCGATCCTCGAAGGCTTTCATGCCCTTGGCGACGAGCCGGCAACGGCCGCCGATCGCCTCGCCGCCGTCGACGGCGCCCCGGTCACCTACTGACCGGCGTCGTCATCGTTGCCTGGCGGCTCCCCGATCAGGTGGACGTCGACTCGTCCACGACGACGGCGCCGATGGCGAGAGCGAGCACGGTGAGCAGCGCGCCAGTCAGCCCGTAGAGCTCGAGACCGGCGAAGCCACCGGCTGCCGTGAGGAAGGGGCCGATCCTCACCGTCGACCGTTCGAGGCGGCGCTGTGCGACCAGGTACTCCGCCGCCTGATACGCCACGAACGCCACGAGCAACAGCAGGCCCCGGGTGGGGTCGATGACGCCGGCCAGCACGATGATCGGGACGGCACCGATGACGGCTCCGAGGAGTGGTACGGCGTCCCACAAGACGACCCAGAGTGCCAGGGGGGCCGGACCCGGCACGCCCGCCGCGCGTGCCAGCCCGTAGGCGACGGCGCCGGCGACGACGGCCATCGCGATGGTCCCTCGGGCGTAGCCGAAGGAGCGGTGGTACACCGCCTGTGCGATTCGACTGGCTTGGGCGCGGCGTTCGTCGTCGTGGAGCTGTCGTGCGGCCGCGGAAGCCAGGTTGGGCCCGTGTAGGAGGAAGAACAGAGTCAGCACGAACACCGCAAGGAACGACAGGCCGCGGGTGGCGGCCGAGCGGATGGCCTCGGCCGGCGTGCCGCCTCGGAGGCGTTCTGGCACGCTCCGCACGAAGGCTTCGGTGCGGGCGCTCAGGTCGACCTCGGAGGCGGCGTCGGCGAACCGGCTGTCGACTTCGATCCGTTGAGCCAGGCGGGGAGCCGACCGTTGCAATGTGGCGGTCTGCTCGACGAGACCGTCGACCAGCCCGTAGGTGATGGCGCCGACGGTGGCGAGCGAGCCGAGGGCCACAAGGGCAACGGCCAGGCCCTTCGGGATCCGACGGGAGAGGCGTTCGACGAGCGGGGCCAACAGCGCCGCCGTCGCCGAGGCGATGAGCACCCAGGCCAGCACCCGTTCGGCGCTGGCCAGGATGCGGAGGCCGAGCAGCGTGAAGGCCACGACGGCGATGGCCACGGCGATCGACCGGCCGCTGACACGGAGGCGTCGTCGCACCGGCGCGCCGACGACCTCCGGCAGGTCGGGCGTGGCGGGCACGCCGGTACAGTACGCGCCGTGCCCGGCACCAGAGCTGCCCTGAACAGCTGCCGGACCGAGCGGTGACGGCGACCGCGAAGGTCGAGCCGCCGCCGGACAGCGTCGACCTCGACTGGCGTTCATTGGCGGCGTTGGCCGTCGCCGTCAGTGGCCTGGTGGTCGTCACCGGGCTGGCCCGCTCAGTACCGCGCACCCTCGCCGCACTCGCCGTCGGGTCCATCCTGACGCTCGGCCTCGACCCGCTCGTCTCCAAGTTGGCCGCCCGCATCGGCGGTCGTCGCGGCGTCGCCTTGGCTGCGGTCCTCGCGGGCTTCGTGGCTGCGGTCGTCCTCGTCGGCGTGCTCCTGGTGCCTCCCGCCGCCCGGCAAGCTCGCGAGCTCGGAGACGATCTCCCGGCCGTGTTGGCTGACCTCACCGAGCTCCCGCTCGTCGGGGACGCGATCGCCGACGCCGGCGTGCCGGCGCGCCTCGAGCGTTCCATCGAGGAGCTGCCCGAACGCCTCCTCGGCGACGACACGCCGCTCCTCGAAGTCGGGCAGCGGGCGGCCGACGGCCTCCTGGCAGTAACCGTGACGATGTTGTTCGTCATCACCTTGCTCCTCGACGGCAGTCGATTGATGCGGGCAATGCGGAGGCTGGTGCCGGCGCGCCATCGACTTCGCGCCGACCGTCTGGCGGAGGTGAGCTACCGCGTCGTCGGGAAGTACGTCGCCGGTTCGCTCCTGGTGGCCGTGGTCGCCGGCCTGTGCAATCTGATCGCCGGTCTCACCCTCGGCGTCCCTCTCGCTCCGCTCCTCGCCCTGTGGGTGATGGTCTGGAACCTCGTCCCGCAGATCGGCGGGGCCCTCGGCGGGATTCCGTTCGTGCTGTTCGGCTTCACCCAGGGCGCCAAGACCGGGTTGGCCTGCGCGGCGTTCTTCCTTGTCTACCAACAGTTGGAGAACAACATCCTCGGGCCGCTCCTCGTGGGTCAGGCCGTGAAGCTCTCGCCGCCGGCGACGATGACGGCCGCCCTCGTGGGTGTGTCGGCCGGCGGCGTGGTTGGCGCACTCCTCGCCGTCCCCCTGCTCGGGGCGGCGAAGGCGATCTACCTCGAGTTGCGGCCAGGGGAGCCCACCGTCACGTCCCCGCCGGCTCCAGATCCGGTTCGCCGCCAGTGAGGCGGCTCGGGTCGCGCCGGTCCTTGCCGGCCATGACCCAGAGGGCCACCATGCCGAAGAGGCACAGCACGCCGGGCGTGGCCCACGCGGCACCGAAGCCGGCGGCGTCGGCGACGAAGCCGACGAGATAACCGCCGGTCGAGGCTCCGACATCGAAGCAGGCCGTGAACGAACCGAGGGCCTCGCCCCGCTCGCGATCGGAAACGCGGTCGACGGTCAACGCCATGAGGGCCGGGAAGATCAGGGCGTGCCCGGCCCCGAAGAGGGCGACGCCGACGAAGGCCGCCACCGGCCGTGGGACCGCCGCCAGCACGAACATGCCGAGCGCACCGGAAACGAGTCCGGGGAAGGCGACGGCGGCTCGCCCGAAGCGGTCGGCGAGGCGTCCGCTCACGAGTCGCACGACCAGGATCGTCACGGCGAAGGTGGCGTAGAGCCCCCCGGAGGAGCCCATCCCGATCGAGCGCGCATAGAGGGGAGTGAACGACGAGATTGCGGTGTAGCCAACGGCGACGGTGAGCAACACGAGCCCGGGTCCGAGCGCTGCGGGATGGACCCAGCGTCGCCGGACCGGCGGGCCCTCCAGCTCTGGGCGATCGGGTCGAGTCTCGGGCACGTTCACGGCGATGGCCAGTGCGACGATCGACGACGCCACCGCCGCCCACCATGCCCAGGCGTACGAGTGCGTCTCGATGAGGATCTCGCCCAGCGCCGGTCCTGCGGCGAACCCGGCGTAGAGGAAGAGGCTGAACCGGGAGATGTAGTCGGCTCGCTTCTCGAGGGGCGCGAGGTCGGTCGCGACCGTCGCCGCCGAGGTGTAGAAGGCCGATCCGGCCAGACCCTGGACCAGGCGCAGCCCGATGACCGCCGGTAGCGAGTCGGCGAAGAGCAATCCAACGGCCGAGATGGCGATCAACACCGGCCCGCCCCGAAGGAACCACTTCCGGCCTACGGCATCCATCCTCCGTCCGACGAACGGACGGGAGAAGACCGCCGTGATCGAGAAGGCACCGACGGCCAAGCCGACCGCCGCCTTCGAACCGCTCAGTTCGCGGCTGACGAACAAGGGGAGACCGGAGAGGAAGATCCCCATGGCCAGGAAGTGAAAGAAGGTGGCCCCGCACAACAGCAGGAAGCGGGCGCGCGCGGACATCCCGACCATCCTCTTTGGTCATCCGTTGTGCGGCCAAACTGCGACCACGGCTCCTCGACCTGCGGTCGGCCAGGTGTAAACTTCACAGTTACACCCATGGTCACCGCTCCCCGTCAACTCCTCGACCGGGCCGCTCGGCGCGAGACGATCCTGCGGGGCGCCGCCTTCGCGTTCGCCGAGCAGGGCTATGCCGGCACCTCGATGGAAGGTGTGGCTGCAGCCGCGGGCATCACGAAGCTCATCGTGTACCGGCACTTCGCGTCGAAAGAGGAGCTGTACGACGCCGTGCTCGAGCGGGTCTCCGATCGCGGGCGTGAGGTCTTCATCGCCGGGCTGCAAGCCGGACGGCCAGGGTCGGGTGCCGTGCGGGCCCTGCTGACCATGGCGCGCGAGGATCCCGCCGGCTTCACGCTCCTGTGGAACCACGCCGTTCGCGAGCCGCAGTTCGCCGAGCATGCTGGCACCATTCGAGCCGGGGGGGTCGATGCCGCCGAGAACTTGTTGGCATCGGGCGGGTGGGTCGCCGGGCCCAACCGACGGTGGGC
>JBKJKM010000315.1:0-16132 GCA_046597375.1 Acidimicrobiales bacterium
GTCCTGGAGCTCGATGAAGAGGTTGTCGCGCCCGAAGATGTCCTGCAGGCGTGCCGCCAACTCGGTCGCCCGGTCGGGTTGCTCGTTGAGGAGGGCCTGCAATACGACGCCGCCGAGGCAGCCCGTCGTGGCGATGATGCCCTCGGAATGGGCCTCGAGCATGTCCCAGTCGATGCGGGGCTTGCGCCAATAACCCTCGAGATAGGCCTCTGACGAGATCTTCATCAGGTTGTGGTAGCCCTGCGTCGTCTCGGCCAGCAGGATCAGGTGGTAGTAGGACTTGCCGCCCTCGGTCTCGCCGCCGGTGTCGTCCATGCGCCCCCGCACGACGGGACGCTCGTGGCGGGAATCGCGGGCCATGTAGGCCTCGGTGCCGATGACGGGGTTGATGCCCTGTTCGTTGCAGGCCTTGTAGAAGTCGAGGACCCCGTACATGTTGCCGTGGTCGGTGATGCCGATGGCCGGCTGACCGTCGGCCACCGCCGCGGCCACCGTGTCACCGATGCGGGCGGCCCCATCGAGCATCGAGAACTCGGTGTGGAGATGCAGATGCGTGAACGAATCCCCCACTGCCCGGCCCTTCCCTGTTGTCCACAGCCTGTGGACGAACTACACCGATGTCATTTCCTCGGATGAGGGTATCGCGGCTCAGCGCTGGTCGCCCTCTGCCGGTTCCCGCTCTTTGCGGCGCACGAGGAACCCGGCCGCCGCCAGCACGAGTACGAGCACGCCGAGCACGCCGATCTCGGTCATCGACGCCTGGAAGGCCCGATCGTCGAGGCCCGACTCGTTCTTCGCCCGGAGGGCGAGCACGACGATCTCTTTGATGGAGGCGATGATCCCGACCACCAGGAACGGCTCGGCCACGAGCTTGCGCTCGATCATCGTGGCCCGCACGCCGGCCAGCAGCTCGAGCACGATGAACACGAGCAACAGGCCGTCCAGGGCGGACGTGACGGCCTCCTCGGCACCGTCCTTCAGGTCGATGACGAGGTGGTAGCCGACCGTTCCGAGCACGATCGCCGCGCTGATGACGAGCACGCCGCCAGCCATCGCGTAGACGAGGTTCTCGGCCAATCCGAGCACCCGGTCGACCGGTCGCGCCTCGGGCTGGTCGTTCTCATCGGCCATGGCCGGCGAGGTTAGGGCTGCGGCGCTAGAGATAGGTGCCGGCGCGGCCTTGTTCGGGTGCGCCGGGCGGGAGGCTGCGCTGGCGGAGCTCTTCGAGTTGTTGGCGAGCCTCCATCTGCTGAGCGAACAGCGTCGCCTGGATGCCGTGGAAGAGCCCTTCGAGCCAGCCGACGAGTTGGGCCTGGGCGACCCGCAGCTCGGCCTCGGAGGGCGCGCCCTCGGATCCGCCGAGGACCGGGCCCACCAGGCGGGCCAGTTCGTCGCGCAGGTCGGGAGACACGCTGGCGCTGAGCTCCTCGAGCGAGGTGTCGTAGATCTCCGCCAGGCGAGCCCGGCCGGGCTCGTCGAGCGGCGCCCGGCGAACCTCTTCGAGCAGTTGCTTGATCATCGACCCGATCCGCATGACCTTGGCGGGGTGGGGAACCGACTCGGTGGCCTCGGGTACGAGGGCCGTCGACTCGGCGACGGGCTCGGGGCTGAGGACGGTGGGATCGGACATCAGGCGCTGGATCCTACGGCGACCAACGGAACCGCCAACTCGTCGGAAGTCAAGGAACCATGGCGGCACCGCAGGCCCGCCGAGCCCAGGTCAGAGGGGTCGAGGAACGCCACCGGCTGACGCGCCACGATCGCCACGTCGCCGAGCCGAGCAGCCACCGCGGGGGCCATCGGACCGCCGAACCAGCCATCGTCGATCACCTCGCTGCGGGTGCGTACCACGGCGAGTCCGGTGTTCTCGTACAGCTGGCGACATCGGCCGGCTACGGCCTCGAGTCGCCCGGCTCGTGCGTGGAGCCAAAGGAACCGCCCCTCGCCCGACAACAACGTCGTGTCCGCCAGAAGCTCCTCGTCGAGCAGCACGATGCGATCGCCGACCTCGACCTGGCCGTGGTCGGACGTGACCACCAGCGCGGCGCCCGGGGGCAGCACGGCGGCGATGTCGGCGACCAGCGCATCGGCCGCCGCCAGCTCGGCGTCATAGTGCGGACCGAAACCATGCGCGTGGGCGATCTTGTCGACGCCGTCGTAGTAGGCGTAGACGAACGGCTCGCCCGCCGTCAGCTGAGCAGCCACTTCCACGGCGATGCCTGAGGCCGTCTCCCAGCCGTGCAGACGATGGAGGCCCTGGGCCGAGGTGAAGCCGGTCCTGGCGAACTCGGCCTTCGTCACCACCGGGGTGTCGCGACCGCCGAACGCCGGCCGGGATTGGAACTCGCCCGGCGGCACCAATTCGCGCGCATCCCCGAGGGCCGTGCGCCAGCGCAGGATGTTCAGGACGAGGTCGTCGTGCTCGCCGCCCTCGGGCCCGTCGACCCGAAGGCGATAGCCGATCACGCCATGATCGGCGGGGGTGCATCCGAGCACGATCGAGCTCAAGGCGGTGGCCGTCGTCGTCGGCGCCACCGAGGTGATCGGCCCGCCGGTCATCGCGCTGAGGAACGGGGCCACGTGGGGTCGGGCCAGGAGCTGGTGCCACCCCACCCCGTCGAGCACGAACAGGACGACCTGCGCGGCGTGGCGCGCCGGTGCCGGGAGCCAGGTCGCCGACCGCGCACCCGGCGCCTTCAGCAGTTCGGGGACCACGTTGGTCAGGCAACCGCCCTCGTAGTGCGGGAGGGCGAGATCGACGGGAAGGGGCAATGTCAGGACGGCCGTCCGCCGACGCTGCGACGCAGCGCATCGACGAGCTGGTTGATGTCTCCGCTCTTCAAGAGCAGCGACACACCCAGTCGTTCCATCTCGTGGCGGACGAAGTCGCCGGCGGTCGCCGTGTAGGCCACGACGCCGATGCCGGGGAGCTCTTGTTGCAACCGCTCGATGGCCTCGATGCCCATCATCTTCGGCATCAGGAGGTCCATCACGACCGCGTCGGGTCGCAGCGAACGGCACTGGTCGAGGGCCTGCAGGCCGTCGCCCGCCTCGCCGACCACCTGGATGCCGGGGATGCCCTGGAGCTGTAACCGCAGGAGCAGCCGGACGTCGGGCTCGTCGTCGGCCACGACGATCGTCATCGGCGCGTCGGCCGGCGTACTCATCCCGGTACCGGTGAGGCGAGCAGCTCCAGGCGACAGACCACCCCGCCCGAGCCCGAAGCGGCGACCGCCAGCGACCCGCCGGCCTGCTCGGCCAAGGCATTGGCCACGGTCAACCCGACGCCCAACCCGCTCGAGCGCAACACCGCCGCCTCGCCCCGGTAGAACGGCTCCGTCAACATCTCGAGATCGGCCGGAGTGACACCGCCGGTATCGACCTCGATGATCACGCGACCGGAACCGACCGGCGACTCGACCCGCACGTGCACCGACCCGTCGCCGTACTTGACGCCGTTGTCGATCAGGTGCACGAGCATCTTCCTCAACGCGCCGCGGGCGGCCAACACGACGGCGTGGTGATCGTCCTCGACGACGAGCTCGCCTTCGCCGACGTCGCCCCACACGGCCCGAAGGGCGGCATCGACCGGCGTCGGCACCGGCGGTCCCGTCGGCAGCGCCGTCGTGTAGCCGGCGGCGATGAGCATGTCGTCGAGCAGGTGCTCCGCCTGGGCGGCCAACCGTCGCAACGCCGGGCCGATGTCTTCGCGAATCTCGCGGTCGGTGGCCGACGTGATGGCCTCGGCCAGTCCCCGGAAGGTCGTGATGGGCGTCCGAAGCGCGTGGGGAATCACGTTGAGAACCCGCCGACGGAGGGCATCCACCTCCGCCAACCGGCGGTCGAGGTCGCTCGTGTCGTCTCCCGCGGGCACGGTGGAGAACCGTACTCGGGCGTACGATGAGCATCGTGAAGGTCTCTACGCGGGGCGATTACGCCAGTCGGGCCCTGCTCTCGCTGGCCCTTCACACCGCCGGAGGGTCCGCCACGCCGACGTCCGTCCGCGACATCGCCGAGCGCACCGGCCTCCCCCAGCCGTACCTCGAACAGATCCTCCTTGCCCTCAAGGGCGCCGGCCTCGTCCGGTCGAAGCGTGGCGTCGGCGGCGGCTACGTCCTCGCCCGCGAGCCCGAGGCCATCACCCTCGGCCAGATCGTGAGTGCCGTCGACGGACCGATCGTCGCCGGCGACTTCGGTGAGCCCCACCAGAACGGTGCCTGCGACCACGAGGGCCAGTGCGTTCTGCTGGCGGTGTGGGCCGACCTCAGCGTGCACATGCGCGACCACCTCGACTCCTTCACCCTCGGCGACATGGTGGCCAGTGCCCGCAACACCGCCACCCCTCTCGCACCGCTTCATTGACCGGCGGCGCAGAGAAGGGCGCCGTTACGGGCGAGTGGGTGGGTTGCCGGTCGTGGTGGTCTCTTCGGGGCGGAGACCGGCCAGACCGGTGATCGTCGGGACGTCGGCCGTCGGGCCGACGTCGACCAGCCGAACCTTCGAGGAGGAGGAGGCGATTGCTCGGAAGCGGGCCACCGGGCCGACCGCCACCACGGCGTAGACGACCGGCCCGTTCATCTCCGGAGACCGTGCCAACAACTCGCCGAGACGTTCGAGGTCGGCCTGGTACTGGCGCTTGAAATCGACATCTTCAACCGTCGGCAACAGCTCTTCGAGCGCTCGGCGTTCGGCCACCGCCTCCTCGCGGCTGCGCCGGGCGAGGGCGGCGAAGTCGTCGGCGAGTCCGACGACCAACGGGCGTCCGGCCGGGAGGGCCACCAGGAAGTTCGTCACGTCGACGCCGGCCATCGTTTCGAGGGCTGCGCTCCGCTCCTGATACTCGACGAAGGAGACGACGGCAACGCGCGATGCGGCGGGAGGTGCTGCGGCCAGAGCGGCGCGGCGTGCGCGCAGGTAGGTCGACACCGCAGTGGCCGGGAGCGCCCCGACACCGCCGCGAGGTGACAGCTCTCCCACCCCGAAAAGGCCCCCGTCGGCGGACCTCGCCCTTGCCGCCGGTTGGGCCAGACGCTCGGCCGCCGATGCGATGCCACCGGCCAGGGTCAGGGAGATGAAGGCCGCCAGCCCACGGACCACGAGTCGGGCCAGCTGCGCGTCGCTCGGGTCAGCTGAGGGCACGCCGGACGTCCTCGAGGTCGGCCGGCAGGGCGGAGATGAACGTCAGCACCTCCCCACTGCGGGGATGGATGAATTCCAGGCGCTCGGCATGGAGGAACGGCCGCGCCATCGGCAGCGCCGGGCGGGCGCCCCCGTACCGACCGTCGCCGACCACCGGGTGGCCGATGGCGGCGAGATGCACACGGATCTGATGCGTTCGACCGGTCTCGAGTTTGCACGTGAGCTCGGTCGTCGGCACGGGTTCGCGGTACCGCTCCCGCACCTCGTAGCGGGTGCGGGCCTCGCGGCCGGAATTGGCCACGGCCATCTGGGTCGGGTCGCGGTCGGAGCGGCCGATCGGCGCGTCGACTTCTCCGGCGTTGGCTTCGACCGTGCCCAACACCAAGGCGCGGTAGTGGCGCTGCACCTCGCGAGCCGATAGCTGGGCCACGAGGGCGTGGTAGGCCGACGGTGTCCGGGCCACGATCAGCAGTCCGGAGGTGCCGACGTCGAGGCGGTGCACGATCCCCGGTCGATCGGCCTCGCCCGCCCCCGCCGGCGGCAGCCCGGCCAGCTCGGGATAGCGGGCGAGCAATCCCTGCACCATCGTGCCCATGACATGCCCGGCGCCGGGGTGCACCACCAGACCGGCCGGCTTGTCGACCACAAGGACGTCGTCGTCCTCGTGCACCACCGGGATCACGACGGAGGGGTCGGGACCCAGGTCGTCGGCGACCGGCCGATCCGGGACCTCGATCTCGATGACGTCGCCCTCGCGCACTTTCCGGCTGCTCCGCTCCACCGTCACGCCCCCGATGCGCACCCCACCCTGGCCGACGAGCACGGCCACTTCGGCGCGCGGAAGCTCGGTGAGCATGGCCACGACGCGGTCGATCCGCTCGCCGGCAAGGGCCGGAGGAACGATCTCCCTCACGGTGTCGCCGCCGGCGTCGCCGGCTCGCGCCAGGTCGTCACGAGGAGCAGCACCGCCCCCAGACTGATGGCGATGTCGGCCACGTTGAACACCGGCCACCACTGCAGATCGATGAAGTCGACGACGGCGCCTCCCGGACGGAAGAACCGGTCGGCGAGGTTGCCGGCGGCGCCGCCGATGAGCAGCGCGATCGCCACGGCCAGGCGCGGAGACGTCACGTCGCGGCTCCACCACGTGAGGCCGGCGACGAGAAGCACGCCGACGACGGTGATGTAGCGGGTCAGCCCCTGGCCCTGACTGAAGGCCAGGCCCGAGTTGAAGCCGAGGTTGAAGCGGAGCGTCCAGAACACGTCGACGTTTCCATCGGCGAGGCGGTCGACGGCCCAGGACTTGGTGACCTGGTCGGTCGCGACCACGACCGCCACGACGGCGGCCATTCGGCCGAGGAGCGGTCGCCGGGGGCGGTCGGCGGACCTCGAGGCCCCTCCGGCCGCACCGGGCTCGCTCACCGTCGGGAGGACAGTCCCCCGCTCTTGCACGCCACGCATTGCGCGGCGTACGGCAGCGCCTTCAGGCGGGCCTTCGGAATCGGCTGGTTGCATCGCTCGCAGATGCCGTAGGTGCCGTTCCCGATCTTCACCATCGCCCGGTCGATCTCCTCGATCGTCGCTCGCGCCTGGCCGGCCAGCTGCAGGTCGCGCTCGCGCTCCATGCTGATCGAGTCGCCCTCGCCCGACTCCTCGTCGAACTGGACGTCGCCCGGCTCCATCTCGGCCGCCAGCTGGTCGGCCTCCGCCTTGAGCGCCGTGGCCTGCTTGTCGTAGGCGTCGCGCTCCTCGAGGAGCAACAACCGCTGCTCCTCGTAGAACTTCTTGTCGGCCTCGGTCAAGGGGCCGGGGGCCTTCTTCGGGACTGGAGTGGGCGCACCGGGGCGCTTGGGAGGCAAGGGCGGCGGATTGGCCATCGACCGGCTCACGAGCGGAACCGGCGGAACGGCCGCCTTGGATGCCTTCGTGGCCCGACCGCCGGACTTGGCCGGCGTCGGCGGGGCCGGCGCCACTGCAGGAACGCTCTTGGTCGGCTCCTTGGTCGCGGACGTCGCCTTCGCCGCGGGGACCTTGGGCGCGGACGCCGGCGTCGTCGACTTGGGGGCGGCGGATTTGGGGGCGGCGGATTTGGTGGTCGTCGCCTTCGTCGCCGGTGCCTTTGTGGTGGTTGCCTTTGTGGTGGTCGCCTTGGCCGTGGCGGCCTTTGCGGGCGCGGCCTTCGTCGAAATCGCCTTCGCCGGCGCCTTCTTGGCCGCCGCCGGCGCGGCCTTCTTGGCCGCCGCCGGGACGGCCGCCTTTCCGGAAGGGGCCGCCTTCTTCGGAACCGACTTCTTGGTCGGAGCTGCGGCTTTGGACGCTTTGGGCATCAGCGGGTCCCCTGGGGTTCGCAAAAGACGGTGGAAGCTACCACCGGCCCGGGTGCGACTGGTGTCAGCGACTACCGGGGAACTTCGGAACGCTCCCTCGGCCCCTCGCATTCCCGCTGGCGTCCTCGAGGGCCAGCTCCAGCCGCCGGACGAACTCGTCCACCTCGATGCCCGTCACGGAGAAGCGCTTCGACCGACTGGTGGCCCCAGACTCGAGCGCCACCTCCGAGACCTTGACCCCCACCAGCTCGGCCACCAAGGCGGCGCACGCCTCGTTGGCCCGGCCCTTCTCGGGCGGGGCCGCCACCCGCACCTTCAGGGCGTCACCGTGGGTACCCAGCACCAAGGCTCGTCCGGCGCCGGGCTGGACATGGAGGCGGAGGAGAACCGTCCCGTCCTCCGAAACGTCGAAGAGCTCGGAGATCACCCGCCGTATCGTAGGGAACATGGCCGAAGCGTCCGCACCCCTTTCCTCGCCGTACCCGGACGTCCCCCAGCAACCGTCGTTCGCCGCCATCGAGAACGACATCATCGAGTTCTGGCGCCGGGACGACACCTTTCGGGCCTCGATCGAGGCGCGCCCCACCGGCGAGCGGGGCGGCAACGAGTTCGTGTTCTACGACGGTCCGCCGTTCGCCAACGGCCTGCCCCACTACGGCCACTTGCTCACCGGGTTCGTGAAGGACACGATCCCCCGCTACCAGACGATGCGCGGTCGACGGGTCGAGCGGCGCTTCGGATGGGACTGCCACGGTCTGCCCGCCGAGATGGAAGCGGAAAAGGAGCTCGGCATCTCGGGCCACGACGACGTGCTGGCCATGGGCATCGACAAGTTCAACCGCGCCTGTCGGCGCTCCGTCCTCCAATACACCGAGGCCTGGCAGCAGTACGTCACCCGCCAAGCGCGTTGGGTCGACTTCGAACACGAGTACAAGACGCTCGACCTCCCGTACATGGAGAGCGTCATGTGGGCGTTCAAGCAGTTGTGGGACAAGGGCCTGATCTACGAGGGCTACAAGGTGCTCCCCTACTGCTGGGAGTGCGAGACGCCCCTGTCGAACTTCGAGACGCGCCAGGACGACGCCTATCGCATGCGTCAGGATCCGGCCGTCACCGTCCTCTTCAAGCTCGAGACCGGTGAGGAGATCCTTGTCTGGACGACCACGCCGTGGACCCTGCCGTCGAACCTGGCCCTCGCCGTTGGTCGTGACATCGACTACGCCCGCTTCGTCGAGGGCGATCGCACCTTTCTCGTCGGCGAGGCCACCCTCGCCAAGTACGAAAAGGAGCTGGCCGGCGCCGAACGTACCGGCACCGTGAAGGGAGCCGACCTCGTCGGGCGGAGCTACACGCCGCTGTTCCCGTATTTTGCCGACACGCCAAACGCGTTCCGGGTGCTGCCTGGCGACTTCGTGTCGACGGAGGACGGCACGGGCACCGTCCACATGGCGCCGGGCTTCGGTGAGGACGACCAGCGGCTCTGCGAGGAGCACGGCATCCCGGTCGTGGTGCCGGTCGACCAGGCCGGGTGTTTCACCACCGCGGTGCCGGACTTCGCCGGCCTGCAGGTGTTCGACGCCAACAGCGAGATCATCAAGGTGCTTCGGACGCAGGGAGCACTCGTCCGTCACGATTCCTACAGCCACAGCTACCCCCACTGCTGGCGCACCCGCACCCCGCTGATCTACAAGGCCGTCTCTTCGTGGTTCGTCAAGGTCACCGACGTCAAGGAGCGGATGGTCACCCTCAACCAGGAGATCAACTGGGTACCGGAGAACGTGCGGGACGGCCGCTTCGGACGCTGGATCGCCGACGCACGCGACTGGGCCATCAGCCGCAACCGCTTCTGGGGGTCGCCCCTCCCGGTGTGGAAGAGCGACGACCCGCGCTTCCCGCGCATCGATGTGTACGGATCGCTCGACGAGATCGAGCACGACTTCGGCGTGCGGCCCGACGACCTCCATCGACCGATGATCGACGAGCTCACGCGACCCAACCCGGACGATCCCTCGGGCCAATCGACGATGCGACGCGTCGAGGAGGTGCTCGACTGCTGGTTCGAGTCCGGAGCCATGCCGTTTGCCTCCGTGCACTATCCGTTCGAGAATCGCGCCTGGTTCGACGACCACTTCCCCGCCGACTTCATCGTCGAGTACAACAACCAGACCCGAGGGTGGTTCTACACGCTGCACGTGCTGTCGACGGCCCTGTTCGACCGCCCGCCGTTCCAGAACTGCGTGGCCCACGGGGTGCTCCTCGGCGATGACGGGCTGAAGCTGTCGAAGAGCCTGAAGAACTACCCCGACCCGAACGAGGTGTTCGACACCTTCGGCTCGGACGCCATGCGCTGGGCGCTGCTCTCCTCGCCCGTGCTGCGCGGGGGCGATCTTGTCGTGAGCCGCAAGAACATGACCGAGGCCGTCCGTTCGGTGCTCAACCCGATCTGGAACGCCTACGGGTTCTTCACCTTGTACGCCAACACCGACGACTACCGGGCGCAGTACCGCACTGACGCGCCCGGCGTTCTCGACCGGTACATCCTGGCCAAGACCCGCCAGCTGATCGAGCGCGTCGAAGCCCGCCTCGACGCCTACGACATCGACGGCGCCTGTGCCGTGGTCACCTCGTTCCTCGACGCCCTGACGAACTGGTACATCCGCCGCTCACGCAAGCGGGTGTTCGCCAGTGACGTCGATGCCTACGACACGCTCTACACCGTGCTCACCCTGGTGTGCCGCGTCGCCGCGCCGCTACTGCCCCTCCTGAGCGAAGCGATCTACCGGGGCCTGACGGGAGAGCGGTCGGTGCACCTCACCGACTGGCCGGATGCGTCGATTCTCCCCGCCGACGACGCCCTCGTGGCCGACATGGACCGCGTGCGCGACATCTGCTCGGCCGCCTCGTCGATCCGGAAGGCGGCCGGACTCCGGGTCCGACTGCCGGTGCCGTCCGTGACGGTGGCGGCGCCCGGAGCGGCCTCCCTCTCCGCCTTCACCGGCCTCATCGCCGACGAGGTGAATGCCAAGAATGTCGTGCTCGACGAGGACGTGTCGGCCCACGGCGACCAGATCCTCCACGTCGTGCCCGCCGTGCTCGGGCCCCGCATCGGTGGCGACGTCCAGACGGTCATCAAAGCGGTTCGCGCGGGGCAGTGGACGCGGCGGCCCGACGGTGGCATCGAGGCGGGTGGGCACGCACTCGAGGTGGGTGAGTACTCACTGCGCCTCCAGCCCAAGGACGCCGAGACGGCGAGGGCGCTGCCCGGCGACGTCGGTTTGGTGCTCCTCGACGTGACCATGACGCCGACCCTCGAGGCCGAGGGTCTGGCCCGGGATGTGGTGCGCCTCGTCAACCAGGCCAGGAAGGACGCCGCCCTCCACGTGTCCGATCGGATTCGGGTCACCCTCGTCGTTCCGGACGACGTCTGGGCGGCCGTCGAGACCCACCTCGAGTCACTTCGGGCCGAGACCCTCGCCTCCGAGGTGATGCGCGTGGATCAACTCGTCAGCGGCCACAAGCTGGAACTGCCCGACGGCCGCCACATCCACATCGGCACCGCCAAGGGCTGAGCCGGGCCGGCGACGCCTAGCGCTTGGCGGCCTTCTTGGCGGCGGTGGCCTTCTTGACCGGAGCCGCCTTCCTGGCGGTGGTCGCGACCTTCTTGGCCGACGACGTGGCCCGCTTGGCCGGGGACGTGGCCCGCTTGGCCGGGGCCTTGGCCGCGGCGGCCGCCTTGCGAGTGGGCGCCGCCGCCGTCTTGCGGACGGAAGTGGCCGCCGCCTTGCGGGCCGGAGCCTTGGCCGTTTTGCGAGCGGGGGCTGCGACCTTGCGGGCCGGGCTGGCGGTCGCGGTGGCCTTCTTCGCCGGGGTGCGGGTGGCGGCCGTCTTCTTCGCCGGGCGTGCGGGCGCCCGCTTGGCGGGCGACTTCGGGGCCCGGGTCGCCTTGGCCGGTGCCGCCACGATGCCCTCGAGAATGTCGAGGCGGTCGTCGATGGCGTCGAGGACGGCGTCGCGATTCTGGCCAGCCTCTTCACGGTCGGCCACGGTTTCGAGCTGGTCGGCGTCGAGGTCGTCGAACATCGCGATGAGGTCGGCTTCGGACAGGTCGTCGTAGCCGGCGATCGGGAACCCGCCATCGCTGCTCGACTCGGGAGCGGACTCGGCCATGGCAACGACCGGCTCCCCCATCTCCTCGATGGCGGCCACGGCTTCTTCGACCACGTCGTCGGCTACGGCCGGAGTGGCACTCCCGACGTCGGCCGCCTCCAGCTCGTCCATCAGCTGATCGATGCGGTTGAGGACGGTCGTGCGGTTCTTGCCAGCTTCCTCGTGCTGGGCGACCTCCTCGAGCTGGTCGAGGTCGAGGCCGACGAGACGCGGCAGGATCTCGTTCACGCGGAGCGCGTCGTACCCGTCGATCGGAAGTGCGGGAGCGCCGGCGGCGGCCTGCGCGGGCAACGCCTGGGTCGGCGGCTCCTCGGTGGCCGCGCCGACGGCCGCTTGCGCGGTGACCCCCTTGGCATCGGCTTCCTGTCGCGTCGGCAGCGGCTCAGCACCGCCGGCCTCAGCCGCCTTGGCCTTGCGCCGGCTCATCTGCGACAACACCGCAAGCACGATCGCCGCCAAGGCACTCGCACCGATCGAGATGAAGATCAGGGCCAGGTTGTCACTGAAGATGCCGATGAGCAGCGTCACCGCAGCCACCAGCACCAACAAGATCGTCACCAGGAGCAACACGAAATCTCACCATCCTCCGAAGGAACGGGCGGCATCTTAAGCGGATGGTGCTCGGAGGCGGCGAATCCTCCCAAACCAGACACGGCGCGTGTCGTCAGCGTCGACGGCGAAGCCGCGACCCGAATCGGCCGTCGTCGTCCTCGCCCTTGGCGAAGAGGTCGAAGCCGTCGGCGTCGCCGTCATCGGCGGGCGCGGCCACCGGGTCGTCGTCGCGCGGACCGAGCGGTCGCTCGTCGGTGACCGCCCGTCGCAGTTCAGCCAGGAAGGGGTCTTCCTCGGCGCCGTCCAGTTCTGCGCCCTCGCTGTCGGCCTGGGAACCGGAAACGACTTCGTGCTCGTCAGCCGCCGCGTCGGCCGCCACGTCGGCCGGAAGTTCTCCAACGGTGACGAGCGCCGCCATCTCGGGAGGGTCGCCGAGGCCCGGTTCACCCTCGTCGACCCGGCGGAGCTGATCACTGAAGTAGATGCGAAGCCGCTCGCGCTCGTGATCGAGATGCTCGGCCAGCGCCTCGACATCGGCCTGCAGGGCCGCCCGCTCTGCCTGCAGCCGCTCACGCTCGGTGCGCCCTTCCTCCTCGGCCTCGGTGCGCAGCCGGTGTCGCAGTTCGACCAGGTCCGCTTCGGCCAGGGTGCGTTGTTCCATCGCTTCGGCAACGACCTTTGACGCCTCCTCCCTCGCCTCCTGGATGGCGAGGTCAGCCGTGCGCTGGGCCAACACGAGGGTGCGCCGTAACGAGTCCTCGGCGTCGGTCGTCGCCGACTGCCGCGACTCGACTTCGGCGGCGCGGGACTCGGCCTGCATGCATGGTCGCTCGAGTTCCTCGACGCCGGCGGCGACGGACGCCACAAAGGCGCCGACGTCGTCCGGGTGGTAGCCGCGGAGTTTTTCGCGGAACTGGATGTCGCGGATGGCCTTGGAATTGATGTCCATCAGAGTGCGCTCCGGACGAGAGGAATCAGCACGAGGTTGACGCCGAAGATGACGACCATCGGTGAAAGGTCGAACATCCCGATCGACGGTAAGACGTTGCGCAGGGGCCCGAGCACCGGCTCGGTGATCGAGTAGAGCGCGCCGGAGATCGTCGCGACGGGGCTGCCGGGACTGACGGGAAACCAGCTCAGGAGGATGCGGCCGATCACGCAGTAGACGTAGAGCTGTAGCGCCAGGATGATGATGTTGCCCAAGGTCGACTAGCTCCGAGCGGTCGGCGTGAGCAGGTAGACGCGGTCAGCGGTGCGTTCCATCTCGCCGCCGATGCCGTAGGTGAGGCCGCTCGAGAAATCGATGATGCGTCGCATCAGGTCGCGGTCGGCGGCCTGCAGGCTCACGATCACGGGGACGCCGGCCTTGAGCCGATCGGCGATCTCCTGGGCGTCCTGAAACGACTTTGGCGTCACCGTCTGAGGCTTGGACGACGGCACCGGGATGATCGGCCGAACGACCGACGACCGCTGTGGTTGCACCGTGACCCCCGATGTCTGCTCGCCGAACGAGGGCAACGTGCGGATACCGCTGGGGGCGGCATCCGATTCCGGAGCGACCGACGGTCGCGCCGCACGAGACGCGGGTTGCGGAGCCTCGTACGGCTCGTAATCGTCGTACTCGTCGTCGTCGACGAGCCCCAAATAGCTCATCATCCGCTTCAAACCAGCCATATGCGCCTCCTGGAACCGAGCCTATCGTCGCACCTCGAGGGGCCGAGGGCGCGCACCGAACAGCGCGGTGCCGACGCGGAGCATGGTCGCGCCCTCCTCGAGGGCCACCTCCAAGTCGCCGCTCATCCCCATCGAGAGCTCGGCCAGGCCCGTTCGCTGGGCCGCGCGAGCGAGGCGGCGGAACTGCTCGCGCGCGGCGGTGAGGTCGCGGGACGCGACCCCCATCAGCCCCCGGACCTCGAGACCGAGCGCGGCGGCCGACGCCACGAGGGCATCGGTCCCCTCCCAACTGCACCCCGGCCGCCCCGGGTCGCCGGTGAGATTCACCTGCACGAACACGGCGGCCCCCGGTTGGTGCCGGGCGACGGTCTCGGCGGCCACGAGGCGATCGATCCCGTGCCACACCGAGACGTATGGTGCCAGTGCTTTCACCTTGTTGCGCTGCACCGGACCGAGGAAATGCCACTGCGTACCCGGCGGGGCCGACCCGGTCTTGGCGAGGAGAGACTGGGCCTGGTTCTCGCCACAATCGACCAAGCCGACCTCGGCCGCAGCGAGCACGGCCTCGGGACCGAAGCCCTTGGTGACGGCCACGAGGCGCACGCTGTCGACGGCGCGGCCCGTCGACTCGATGCGGCTGTGGACCGCCGCCAAGGACGCGCTCAGCGACCCCATTGCACCAAGGCCTGTCTGGACTCGTCGGCCCGGGCCCGGTGCGAGAACCAGCGCGGCCGACCGGATTCGTCGACCGCGCAAGCGGTGCACCCGCCCGCATCCTCCGACAGGGTGGCGCCGGCCTCGGTGATCGCCACGCGCACGGCGTTCGGCAGATCCAGCGCCGGTCGGCCGACGGATGTGGACGAACGCACGGAATCGCCGAGGCGGCGGGCCACGACGTCGAGATCAGCCGGGGAGAACTCGTAGCAACCCGGGTGGATGCAGGGACCCAGCGCCGCCTCGATCGAACCGGCACCGAGGGTGCGCATGGCGGCCACCGTGGCCTCGATGACACCATCGGCGAGGCCCTTCCAGCCCGCGTGGACGACACCCCGGATCCCTTCGGGGCTCCGCAAGGAGATCGGCGCGCAGTCGGCCGTGAGGATGCAGAGGATGGCCGCCGCATGGGCCGTCACCGCCGCATCGGCCTCGACCCCGGCGTGGTCGCCGGGCCGGACGACCTCCACGACACGCGCACCATGCACCTGGCGCAGCCAGGTCCAGGGCCCCTCGACGAGGGCACGACGGCGGGCCACCATGATCCTCGACGGCCCGTCAGGACCCCGTTCCGCGAGCGAGCCGAGGTCGCCCTCGGCCCGTCCGGTGAAGCGATGGGTTGCCGGCTCCATCGGAGGCCGGCGCGCTACTTCAGGAAGGACGGCACGTCGAAGTCGTCGTCGTCCGCATCGACGTCGTCGTCGAATTCTTCCCGTCCGGGTTCGAGGCCGAGCCCGAGCGGGCGGTCGCCGGTTCCGGTGCCTCCGTCGTCCCAGCGGTTGAATCCGGCAGCGATGACCGTGACGCGCACCTCGTCGCCCATGGCGTCGTCGATGACCTGGCCGTAGATGATGTTGGCGTCGGGATGGGCGACCTGGTGGATCGTCTCGGCCGCTTCCGTGACCTCGAACAGGCCGAGGTCGCTTCCGCCGGCGATGTTCAAGAGGATGCCCTTGGCACCTTCGATCGAGGCCTCGAGCAGCGGGCTGGTGATCGCCAGCTTGGCGGCGGTCACGGCCCGACCCTCACCCGAGGCGACGCCGATACCCATGATGGCCGAGCCGGCGTTCTGCATGATCATCTTCACGTCGGCGAAGTCGGTGTTGATCAGGCCCGGGGTGGTGATGAGGTCGGTGATTCCCTGGACGCCTTGGAGCAGCACCTCGTCGGCCATCTTGAACGCATTGACCATCGAAGTCTTGTCGTTGGCGATGTCGAGCAGCCGGTCGTTGGGGATCACGATGATCGTGTCGACCCGGTCTTTGAGGCTGTTCACGCCGAGCTCGGCCTGCACGGCCCGCCGCCGACCCTCGAACGCAAACGGGCGGGTGACGACGCCGATCGTGAGCGAGCCCTGATTCTTGGCGATCTCGGCGATGACGGGCGCCGCGCCGGTGCCCGTGCCGCCGCCCTCGCCGGCCGTGATGAAGACCATGTCGGCGCCCTTGAGCGCCTCCTCGATCTCGTCACGGTGCTCCTCGGCGGCCGCTCGGCCGACATCGGGGTCGCTGCCGGCACCGAGGCCCCGGGTGATCGTGCGCCCGATGTCGAGCTTGAGA
>JBKJKM010000202.1:0-7832 GCA_046597375.1 Acidimicrobiales bacterium
CCGCCGCGACCCTCCAGCACCTCGCGGATGATGGCGTTGTGGGTGCGCACGAGGTCCTGGGCCCGGTCGTCACCCATGCGAGCGGTCGTCGCTGTCGAGCCCACCATGTCGGTGAACAGGATGACGGTCGGTCGGGCCGTGGTTCGGGGCCGGTACTCGCGGTCGAAGGGCACGCCGAGGAATCGGGCCATCGCCGCCAACGGTTGCGTCGCATCTCCCTCCCAGGGGTTGTGGGCGGCACCGTCGACGGCCGCGAACGTGGCATCGCGCACCATCGCGGCGACGTGCTGGCCATGGACGAGGGGGATGGCCTGGGTGCGCTTGCGATGCAACACGAGGGTCGGCATCTGAAGCGTCCGGAGGTCGTCGGTGATGTCCACGTCGAAGCTCAGCTGGTACAGGCGGGACGCCGCCTTGGCATCGATGGCGCGCCGGGTCCGTTCGAGGCGCATGTCGCGGAGGTCGTTGCCCTCCGGATTGGTGAAGAAGTCGAGCATGGCGTGGGCCGCCCGGGGCTGGGTCTCGAGCATGCGGATCATGCCGAGCACCGATTCCCGCATGTCCGCCGTCCCGACGTCCTCGCCCCTGGCATAGGTGCCGTCGAGAATGAGCTTCGACACGCGATCGGGATGGCGGGCGGCGTAGCGGGCGGCGGGAAGGCCGCCGTAGCAGGTGGCATAGAGGACGATCGGCTCGACCCCGTCGGTCACCCGGTCGACGACGGCTTCGAGGTCGAGCACGAGGTGGTCGAGACTGATGTGGAGGGGGTCGCGATCCGAGAGCCCGCATCCCCTGAGGTCGTAGCGAACGACGCAGAAGTGCGTGCCCAACGCCTCCATGAAGGGTCGGAACTCCGGGTCGTCCCACATGGCGTCAAGGTGACTGATCCATCCGCGAGCGAAGACGATCGTCGGCCCTTCGCCGTGGACGGCGTAGGCGATGCGGACATCGTCAGAGGTGTTGGCGTACCTGATGGCGGGATGCATGGCGAGCCGCGGCTTGCCGGGCAGCGTATCGTTCGGGACAAATCGGGCACGGGCAACCAGGAGGCGGGCACATGCCGCGCATGCAGACAGCAGTTTCGGCGTTGAACACAACGTTCGCACCCGGCAGGATCGGCGAGATCGACCCGGCGCCTTTTGCCGCCGACTCCGGCCGCACGCTCAGCGAGGCGCTGATCGAGAGCGGCGTCGATCTCGACGAAGCGACGCAGGAGTACGTCGACGGCTGGCCGTCCGGTCTCCGAGCGGCGACCCGAGCGGCGATCTTTGACAACCTCACTCGCGAAGGCACGGTCCCCATCACCTTCGCGTGGGCGCCGGCCTACGACTACGAGGTCTCGATCTGGGACGTGCGCGACACCTCCGAGACCGCCGGCGGGATCACCATCTTGTTCAAGAGCCGCTACCCGTCGGATCCTCACCCGCTCTCCTCGGAGCGGTCGACGTCGACCTGACGACATCTGACGCGGGGCCGGCGGCGAAGGCCAGCGCCTCGTTCACGATGGTCGACAAATCGGCCTCCCGCCCGGCGCCGAAGGCCGCATCGAAGGCGGCGTCTCCCAGCGCATTTCGCGTCGACGTAGCGGCGCGTTCGACCGCGTCTTCCTCGACCCGGCCGCGCTCGCCGGGGCCGATCGGGAGACGCGACGACGCGCCGAGCAGTCGTGCGGCGAGGTGAAGATGGTCGCGGGAGTCGTTCCCGGCCAGGATCGTCACGATCCCGTCGATCGCCATGCCGACGCCGGCGGGATCGCCGAGGTCGTCCAGCACCCGCAGCGACCCGCCGTACTGGTGAGGGCGCCTTCGAGGTCGCCCCGGTCGCGGAACAGCCCAGCCTGAGCCGCCATCGTGATGGCCTCGCTGCGAGAGTCGCCGACCGAACGCAACAGCGCCAGGCTCTCGTCTAGGGCGACAGCCGCCTCGTCGAGCCGGCCACCACCGAGGTGGACGAGGGCCAGGTTGGTCAGTGTCTGGCCGACGACGCGGTCGTCGCCAACTTCCCGCATGATTCCGAGGTGTTCGAGGTAGGCCGCTTCCGCAGCTTCGAAGTCGCCCTCGCAGTCCGCCAACACTCCAAGATTGTTCAGCGCCATCGCGATCGGTCGGGGCGCGCCGAGCCGGCGGCGGATGACGAGGCTCTCCTCGCACAGGCGCCTGGCCTCGACCAGGTCACCTTCGAGGAGCACGACGTTGCCGAGGCTGCTCAATGCCTTGGCCGTGAGTTCCTCGTCCGGGTCGTCACGCACGAGTTCGAGTTGCTCCCCATGGTGCCGACGGGCGACGTCGAGCAGGCCGACGGCGCGAGCCAGCGTGCCGGCGGCGGCGAGGGCGCGCACGCGCGCCCACCAACCCAGCGGGTCGGCCGTGCGCGACGCAGGAGCAGCGACGATCGGTAGCGCGGCTTCGAGAATGGAGCGTCCCTCCCCGACATGCCCTCGGATGGCGAAGAACGGACCGAGGGCGCCGGCAGCATCGATCGCCGTCGTCGGGTCAGTCTCCAGGGCGCGGCCCAATGCACGCCGCAGATCCGGCCACTCCGCATCGAGGCGATCGAGCCATTCCCGCTGTTCAGGCCCGAGGATCCTCGTCGCCGCGTCGGCGACGAACGAGGCAACGGCGCCGAGGTGGGCATCGTGGATCGTCGTGGCCTCTCCCGACTCCTCGAGCCGATCGGCGGCGTAGTCCCTCACCGTCTCGAGGTAGCGGTACCTGACCTCGCCGGCGCCGCCTTCCATCACGAGCAGCGACTTGGCCACGAACTGCGCCAAGGCATCCTCGACGTCGCCCACGTCACCATCGACGACGGCGGCCGCGCGATCGGCGGGAAAACTGCCGGCGAAGACGGCGAGGCGGCGGAACAACACCTGCTCTTCGGCGTCGAGGAGATCGTGGCTCCAGTCGACGACGGCTCGGAGCGTCTGTTGGCGAGGATTGGCGGTCCGGCTGCCCTGGCCGAGAAGCTGGAAGCGATCATCAAGGCGCAGTTCGATCTGGTCGACGCTCAACGAGGACACTCGGGCGGCGGCCAGTTCGATGGCCAGGGGGAGTTCGTCGAGCCGCTCACAGATGCGGCGGACGGCGGCCTCGTTGGCCGGCGTCACTTCGAAGGTGGGGCGGGCGAGCACGGCCCGATCGGCGAAGAGCCGTACCGCCGCCTCGCCCATCGGCGGGATCGGCCAAACCTGCTCGCCCGGCACCCGGAGCACCTCGCGGCTCGTGGCCAGCAGGTGCAGTCGTGGGCAGGCTCGGAGGACCGCGTCGGCCATGGCCGCCACCGCGTCGACGACCTGCTCGCAGTTGTCCAGGACGAGCAGCAGCTGCTTGGTCCGGAGGTGGGCCACGAGTTGGGCGTGGGCGGCGTCGTCATCGACGGTCGGGTCGAGGACGGCGCCGACGGCGGCGGCGACGGCGCGATGCACACCGGAACTCTCCGTGGCCGTGGCCAGTTCGGCCACCCACACGCCGTCCTCGAAGTCGGGACCGGCATCACCGGCAGCCTCGTAGGCCAGGCGGGTCTTGCCGGCGCCGCCACTGCCGGTCAGCGTGAGGAGACGCGTGCGCCGCATGAGTCGCCGCACGTCGGTGATCTCCGCCGACCGGCCGACGAACGTCGTCAACGAATTGGGCAGGTTGGTGACCGCCGCCATCGGCGTACGCAACGGCGGGAACTCGGAGTCGAGGCCGGCGAACTCCACCTGCCCGAGCTCCTGTGGACCGGTGACGTCGCGCAGGTGGTATTCCCCGAGCGACTCGACGCGAATGCCGGCTGGACGCTCGACGGCCAGGAGCTGAGTCGTCACCGGAGAAACGAGAATCTGGCCACCGTGCCCCGCAGCACAGATCCGGGCTGCGTGGTGGAGAGCCAAACCAACCCACTGGCCGAAGACGACGCGAGCCGAGCCGGAGTGCAGCCCCATTCGGACCTTGACGCCGATGCCCTCCGGCCAGGGATGACGGAGAAGTGCTGCCTGGGCCTCGACCGCCGCCGTGGCGGCAGCAGAGGCCGAGTCGAAGGCGAAGAACATGGCGTCACCCTCGGCCCCGAACTCCTCGCCGCCGGCGTCGAGAGCCGCCTCGCGGAGGATGCGCCAATGCTCGCCCAGCACCTCCGCGTACTCATCGCCGATGCGTTCGAGAAGCCGCGTCGACCCCTCGAGGTCAGTGAAGAGAAACGTCGCTGTCCTGGTGTCAGGCATCGCTCACACCGGTTGGGGCGCGCCGAGGCGGCGCGCCGATTCGTACATTGCTTCGGTCACTTCGTGGGCGCGTACGGCGGTGGCGAAATCGGGCGTGCAGTGCCGGCCGTCGCGGACGGCCCGGAGGAACGCGCCGTCGGGATTGAGGTCGTCGCCGGCCAGAGCCTCAGCCGCAGCCACGAGCTCGTCGCCCTCGAGGGTGCCCGTGACGCCGTCGTCGCGCTCCCAAGAGAGAGGCCCGAACCAATCGCCCTCGAGGGTGAACAGGGCGCGCTCGCAGAACACTTCCACGCGCCGCAAGCTGCCTCGGGCATCGATGTCGTGCCACACCGACGTGAGACTGCCGACGGCACCGCCCTCGAACCCGATGGTCGCCACGATGAGGTCCTCGATGCCGGGCAGGCCGTGGAACTCAGCGCTGCGGGCCGAAACGTCGGTGATCGCTCCGACGACGGATTCGAGAATGTCGACGTCGTGGATCGAGTGCTCGAGCAGGGTGCCGGCGCCGACCTTGTCGATCTCTCCCCGCCACGTCGAGCCGTAGTGACCGCGCACGGGTATGAACTGGTCGTCGCGGAAGATCACGCTCATGATCCGGCCCGCCTCGGGGGCGTGGGCCAGCTCTCGCAGCATCGTGAAGGCGGGGGAGCGGCGGAGGATGAGACCGACTTGGTTCGGCACCTGCGCAGCTTGGACGCGAGCGGCCATGGTGCGGGCGCCGTCGAGACTCGTGGCCAACGGCTTCTCGCAGAACACGGCCAGCCCGCGGTCGACGGCGGCATCGACGAGGCGCGGGTGCTCAGACGTCCACGTGCAGATGTAGACGGCGTCGCACCCGTCGAGCACCTCCTCCTCCGTGGCGCACACCGTCGAACCGCTGGCCCGGGCGAACGCTTCCGCACGCTCCCGATCGGGGTCGTACACGCCGGCTCGAACAAACGACTCGCCCGATCGTCGCAGCATCTTGGAGTGGAACGTGGCGATCAGCCCCGCCCCCAGGAACCCGACCCGCAGCGTCATGCCCGGAGTCTGGTCGCGATCGGACCTACGAGGTCGTGGCGCCCTTGCGCTCGGTGACCTGCTTGTCGAGGCGTCGCAACGTCTCGACGTTGCGAAGCTTGATGAGCCCGTCCTGGATCGGGTTGTGGATCGTCTTGGCCACGCCCCGGACCGGGTACTCGTCGATCTCCACCTCGGTGCCACCGTCGACGGGGGTGAGGGTGAAGATCACCTTGGCCACGCCGGCGGGCCGGGCCCTGGCCTCGAGCACGAGCTTGCGACCGGGCTCGACCTCGACCACGGCCGTGTTGTCCTTGGTCTTGATGGGCCCGACGCCGACCGTATGGAAGAACTTCGAGCCGACGGCCGGCCAATCCCCATCCACGGCCCGGATGTCGGCGCAGCCCACCACCCAGTGCTCGTAGGTCCGTGCGTCGGCGAGCACGGCGAAGACCTCGTCCGGTGTGGCATCGATCGTGTGGTGGTTCTTCGACATGGATGCTCCTTACCCAGCGAGGTCCCACCTACCCCATCGAAAATCCGGCGCGCCACTGGTCGAGGAGGCCCTCGTCTCCGAACGCCTCGAGCCCGGATTCGTCGACGGGGCGCCCCCACAGCCAGAGCAGGAGGTCGCTGGCCGTGGCCCGCAGGGCGACGTCACCCTTCTCGTGGCCATGACCGACCGTGAGGCCGCCGTCCTCGTCGAGGCGCACGATCCATTCGCCGTGGGGCGAGTCGGTGGCGTGGAAATGGACCGAGCCCCCGAGGTCGGCCTTGCGGCCCAGGAACATCACGTCGAGCAGCTCGTCGACGCCGGCCAAGGCCACCTCGGTGTCGATCGGCCGAGGCCGACCCGTCGCATGCTCGACGTCCCATCGGTGGACGGCCGTCTCCTCGGCCTGGCGACGGAACCAGAACCGGCTGGTGCCCCCGCCGTTCGGGAACGTGAACATCGCGGCGTCCGGTCCGGCCTCCTCCAGCGCCGCCGTGAGCTCGGTGACACCCTCCTCGAACCAGGGAACGTCGACGACCTCGGGTCGGCCCGGGAAGTCGACCCGCTCGGCCGCCTTGGTCCCCACGATGGCCGTCGCCCAGCGATGCACGCGACCGAGATGGCTCACCAGTTTCTCCACGTCCCATCCGGGGCACGCCGGCACCGGCGTTGCCGGCGACTCGGCCAGCACCACGGCGATCGTTGCCGCCTCAGTGCGGATGGTTTCGAGGTACTCGTCCGGCAACATGGCCCGACGGTAGTCAGGCCGAGGTCACGAGTGCGTCCTCGGGAGCGCCAGTGAACAGACGCCGTCAGACCCCGACGACCGCCTCGTTCCTCGACTCCTCGACGATGACGTTCCAGTCTTCGAGCGTGTAACACGACTGCGAGTCGAGGCGGTAGGCGCCGCGGGCGGCGATCTGGAGCTGCGCCTTCAGCGAGGCCCGCTCGTCGGGATATGACGTGATGACGAGGGCGGCCTGCTCGGCCGGGATCACGATGGTGGTCTCCATCGTGCCGCCGTTGTTGGTGACGATCTCGTAGGCAGCGGCCAGTTCCTGTTGCTGCTCGGCTTCGGTCATCCGTTGATGTTCAGGGGTGAACGTCACCTTCGACAAGCTGCGAAACGGCACGTGCGTCCTCCTGCCTTCGGCAGCCACGAACATGACTCCCGTCAACGACGGTCGCACGATCTTGGTTTCGGCGCTATCCCTCGTTCGGGGCGTTTCGGCCGGGTGACCTGTCCATGGTCAGGGCGCCGGGTGCGGCGCCGATCAGCCGAGATCGGCTCCGGCCTTGGCTTTGAGGACGGCGGCGGCGATGCCAGGACCGTCGAGGCCGAGGGTGGCCAGGATGGTGGCGGCGTCGCCCCAGTCGATGAACTCGGCCGGGGTGCCCAGGATGACGACCGGTGGCGATTGGCGGCCTTCGTCGAGCCCGGCGATGGCGTCGGCCATGAACATGCCGGCACCGCCGATGCGGATGCCGTCCTCGACGGTGACGATCAACGGATGGGTGGCCGCATCGAGGATCATCGAACGGTCGAGGGGCTTGATCACCCGCGGGTCCCAGATGGTCGCCGAGATCCCCCGCTCCTCGAGCTCGATGGCGGCTTCCTCAGCTGCCTCCACCATCTTCCCGACGGCCAGGATGCACACGTCGGTGCCCTCGCGGACCTTGCGGGCGGCCAGACCGCTGCCGACCTCGGTCGGGGGCACCTGCCGGGCGGGTGTGCGGGCATAGCGGATCGAGGCGGGCGCCCCGAGGTCGACCGCCGTGCGGAGCTGCACCTTGAGCTCCTGAGCCGACGAGGGGGCGAACACCGTGAGTCCGGGAACCTTGAGGCACAGGGCCATGTCGAGCACCCCGTGGTGCGACGGCCCGTCAGGACCGGTGACGCCGGCCCGGTCCATGGCGAACACGACCGGCACCTGGTGCAGGCCCACGTCGTACATGGCCTGATCGAAGGCCCGGGTGAAGAACGTCGAGTACACGGCGACGACGGGGCGCAACCCGACCATGGCCATGCCGGCGGCCGAGGTCACGGCGTGCTGCTCGGCAATGCCGACGTCGAAGAACCGGTCGGGGAACCGGCTCTGGAAGGGGAGCAGGCCGGTCGGTCCCGGCATCGCCGCCGTGATG
>JBKJKM010000024.1:0-4947 GCA_046597375.1 Acidimicrobiales bacterium
GCCGAACATCGGTGCCGATCTCGGCGCCTTGGACACCGGCGGACGCGTGTCGGTCATCGGTGTCGGCGGCGGCGCCATCGCCGAGCTCAACCTCCTCGCCCTCATGGGCAAGCGGGCTCGCATCCACGGCTCGACCCTGCGCGCTCGTCCATTGGAGGAGAAGGCCGACGCCGCCCGAAGGGTCGAGCGGCACGTGCTCCCACTCCTCGAGGCAGGCGACGTGCGCGTCCCCGTCGAGGCCACGTACCCACTTGACGAGGTCGCAGCTGCCTACGACCGATTCGCCGCCGGCGGGAAGCTCGGCAAGATCGTCCTCCTCCTCGACTGAGTGCCCATCCAGCTCGACACCTTGCAACGCCGGGTCGTCGAGCACGAGCGCGGACCGTTGCGGGTGGTCGGAGGGTTCGGGAGCGGGAAGACGACGGCGCTCTACGCCAGGGTCGAGCGGGCCCGCGGCAACGGCCGGCGGCCCCTGCTGTTGGCGCACCACGCGCTCGTCGGGTTCGCCCTCGACATCCTTCGCCGCCAGGGAGCGAAGCTCACGCTCGTTGGTGACGACGAGCGCCTGGACATCGTCTCCGGCCTGATCGACCACGATGTGGCCGAGGTCGCGTCGGCGGTCGTCGGGTTCCAGGCCTCGTTCCTGGGCGACGAGGAGCTCCGCGTGCATGCCGACGCGGCCGGGTGCCTCGACGTCGCCGAGGAGCTCATCGCCATCACGTCGCGCTACCTCGCCGAGCTCGACCGTCGGCGCCTCGTGGACAGGGGCGGCGTCGTGGTCGGAGCCAGCACCCTGTTGCGCGATCCTGCCGTGGCCGCGGCGGAGCGGGCGGCCTTTGACGAACTGTTGGTTGACGACTTCCAGCTGGCGACCTTCGGGGAGAGCCGACTTCTGACGCAGCTGGCCGGGCCTGGGGGCGCGCTGGTCGTGGCCGGCCACCCCGAAGCGGCCGCTTCGGACGACCCGCTGTCGTCGGTCGCCTACCTGCAGCGCTTCGACCGGCGCTTCGGTTCCGACCACATCGAGCTCCAGGCCGTCCATCGCCGCGCCACGGCGACCGTGCGGATCGTGGCCGGAGGTGACGCCGCCGTCGCCGTCGCCGTCGAGGAAGCCATGGGAGAGGGCGCCAGACTCGGCATCGCGGCAGAGAATCGAGCCCTCCTCGATCGGAACAACGTGACCCAGTTCGTCGGACGCGAGTGCGAGCTCGCCATCGTCCTCGGCGCGACCGAAGGCCGGTGGCCCCTGCCGCGACCGCAGCCGCGTTGGTTCGACCCTGAGCTCTTCTACGGACCCGATGTTCCCGATGACGACGTACGCAATCGGCGTTGGTGGGACAGCGAGCGCCGACGCTTCGGCGTCGCCACGTCACGCGCCACCCGGCACGTCGTCATCCTCGGCGAGGAGCCGCTGTCACCGTTTGTCGGCGCTTTCGACATCGTCGACGCTCCCGACTGACTCAGACGGCCGTCCAGCCCCCGTCGACGGCAAGGATCTGGCCGGTCACGTAGCTGCTGGCGTCGCTGGCCAGGAAGAGCAGGGCGCCGTCGAGCTCGTGGGCCTCGCCGGCCCGACCCATCGGCGACTTGCGTTTCACCCAGTTGGCACTGCCCTCGTTCTCGAACATCTCCGTCGTCATCTCGGTAGCGAACCAACCGGGCGCAAGGGCGTTGACCCGGATACCGCGGCGGGCCCACTGCCCGGCCAGCTCACGGGTCAGCTGCACCAGTGCGCCTTTGCTGGCGGCATAGGAGGGGAAGGGGATCTGCCCGGCGCTCACGAGGCCGAGCACCGAGGCGATGTTCACAATCACCCCGCCCTCGCTGCTCAGGTAGTGGCGGGCGGCGAGCTGCGACAGGAGATAGGCCCCGGTCACGTTCACGTCGAGGGTCTGGCGGAACACGGCCAGGTCCTCGCTCTCCGCCGGCGCCGAGAGACCCATGCCGGCGTTGTTCACGAGGACATCGAGTCGTCCGTGGGCTTCGAGGGTGGTGGCCACCAACCGCTCGCAGTCGCCGTCGACGCTCACGTCGACGGCCACGGCCAGCGTGCCCGGCAGATCGGCGGCGAGCGCCTCGAGACGGTCGACCCGCCGGGCGGCCACCACCACCGTCGCGCCGGCGCCGTGCAACACCCGCGCGAAGCGGTCCCCGAGACCGCTCGATGCGCCGGTGACGATGACGACGCGTCCGTCGAGGCGGAAGGGGGCGAACGGGTCGACAGGCGGAGGGGTCATCGGACGCGAACTCTACGATCCCGCCGTGGAGCAGTTGAGCGCCGACGAAGCACGCCGCCTCTTCCTCTGGTCGCAGGGCCTGATCGGGGCTCCCGATCGCCGTGGCGGACCGGCAGCGGCATTGCGCAAGATGGGTGTCGTCCAGCTCGACACCATCTCCGTGTTGGCGCGCTCGCACGAACTCGTGCAGTACGCCCGTCTGGGGGCCATCGGGCGCACCGCCGTCGAGACGGCGTACTGGCAGCGCCCCGCCGTCGCCTTCGAGTACTGGGCCCACGCCGCCTGTGTGATCCCGCTCGAGGACTGGCCTTGGGTGGGTACACGTCGCACCGGGAAGTGGACGACCACCCTGGCCGAGGCCCGGAGGCACAAGGAGATGCGGGCCGTGCTCGACCGATTGGCCGAGGGCCCGGCCACGGCGACGGAGCTCGGTGGGGCCAAGCGCGGCGGCGTTTGGTGGGACTGGTCCGACGTGAAGATGGCGGCCGAGTCGCTTTTGCGATCCGGTCACGTGGTGTGCATCGAACGGCGTGGATGGAAGCGCGTCTACGACCTGACCGAGCGGGTCATCCCACCCGAGCTCGTGGCCATCGAACCGACGGCGCACGAGTGCCGAGTCGAGCTGGTGGGTCGGGCCGGCCGACATCTCGGCGTCGCCACTCGCGCCGACCTCGCCGACTATTACCGACTGCTCCTGCGAGCCGTCGACGCCGCCCTCCCGGAGTCCGGGCTCGTCCCCGTTGAGGTCGAGGGGTGGGACGATCACGCCTGGGCCGACCCGGCGGCGTTGGCCGCGCTGTCATCGGGCGCCGTGCGGGGCCGACACCGCACGACGATGCTCTCCCCCTTCGATCCCATCGTGTGGGACCGGGCCCGCACCGAGCGGCTGTTCGGGATGAACCACCGCCTCGAGGCCTACACCCCCAAGACAAAGCGCATGTTCGGCTACTTCGCCATGCCGGTGCTCGCCGGCGGGCGTCTCGTGGGCCGAGTCGATCCGTCGCGCTCGGGGAAGACGTTCGTGGCCAACCTCGCCTCGATCGAACGGGGTGGCGCGACATCCGTCGCGGCTGTGGCCGATGCCCTTGTCGAGGCGGCCGCATGGGTCGGCTCGACGTCGGTCGTCATAAACCGCGTCGAGCCGTCCACACTCACCGACGCCCTGCGATCCGAGGTGGCTATGCGGGCAGGGTGAGCACGTCGCAGCCCGTCGCCGTGACAACCAGGGTGTGCTCGAACTGGGCCGTGCGCCGGTAGTCGTTGGTCACCGCCGTCCACCCGTCGTCCCACAGGCGATGGCGGTGATCGCCCATGGTGATCATCGGCTCGATGGTGAAGGTCATCCCTTCCTCCATCGGACGGGTGAGCCGGGGGTCGAAGTAGTGCAGGATCTGTAGGTCGGTGTGGAACTGCTCACCGATGCCGTGGCCGATGAACGTCCGCACGACGCCGTACCCATGGCCCTCGGCGTGGTCCTGGATGGCCCGTCCGATGGCGTTGAACGGGGCCCCGGGGCGCACCTCGGCGATGGCCAGATCGAGGCATTGGCGAGTGACGTCGACGAGTCGCTTCGATTCGGCGTCGACCTCGCCGACGAGGAACGTGGCGTTGGTATCGCCATGCACGCCGTCCACGAACGCCGTGACGTCGAGATTGGCGATGTCGCCGTCGACGAGGCGGCGATCATCCGGGATGCCGTGGCAGATGACCTCGTTCACCGAGGTGCAGATCGCCTTGGGATAGCCGTGGTAGTTGAGCGGGCTGGGATAGGCGTTGCGCTCGATGCACGCCTCGTGGGCAATGACGTCGAGCTCCTCGGTGGTGATGCCGGGGCGGACGGCCGCGCCCACCAGTTGCAGTACCTCGGCGGCCACCCGACCGGCCACGCGCATGCGGGCGATGACATCGGGGGTCTGGATGCCGGAGCCGGCGGTGCGCACGACCTGTCCGGTGTCGGCGTACGGCGGTCGGCCGATGTGCGAAGGCACCGTTCGCATGGGTGTGACGCGACCAGGTCGGATGCGGTTGGCGGCCTCGGCATTGCGGTGGCAGCGCTTGAACTTGCGACCGCTGCCACACCAGCAGGGATCGTTCGCCTTCAGCGGGGTCTGCGTCGTGGCCATGACTCATCCACCGTACGTTCTGTGACGGCCTACCCGTCGTCAGGTTGGCGCGCGTCCTACTCCGGCGTCACCATGCGTTGCCGTTGCCCTTCTGGCGGCGAAAACCCATCGCTGTGGCCGTTTTGGCGACCGAAGGGGCAACCGCAACGCGCAAGGTTGGGCGGGTTCAGGGAGGTTCGACCCAGGCGCGGATCATCGCCGGCAGCGAGCGCGTAACCCGTTCGACGAACGCCGCGTCGTCGGCCGGCGTGCCCTGCTCGAGCCAGTGCAGGACCGCCCCCACGAGGTAGCTCATGATCGTCTCTGCCGCCCACCGTCGGTTGGGCCCGGCGACCCAACCGGCTGATGCCAACAAGTTCTCGGCGGCATCGACCCCCCGGGCTCGAATGGTGCCAGCATGCTCGGCGAACTGCGGCTCCCGAACGGCGTGGTTCCACAGGAGCGTGAAGCCGGCCGGGTCGTCCCGCGCCATGGTCAGCAGGGCCCGTACGGCGCCCGACCCCGGCCGACCGGCTTGCAGCCCGGCGATGAAGACCTCACGCCCGCGATCGGAGACCCGCTCGAGCACGGCGTCGTACAACTCTTCC
>JBKJKM010000139.1:0-2722 GCA_046597375.1 Acidimicrobiales bacterium
CGCGGTGGAGAAGGCCGTGGTGGAGGCATCCACGAAGGTGATGCTCGGCGTGGTGCCCTGGTGCTCCTTGTCCACGAAGGCGCCGGAGGCCTTGAGGATGAGCTCCTGGTTGCCGAATGCGAAGTCGAGGCTCTTGATGATGCCGCCCTTGCCCGTCTCGGTGAACCGGTTCGACGTGCCGCGCCCGCCAGAGGCGTGGACGCTGAGGCCCACCACGGTCGGGTCGGAGGTGATGGTGTAGACCGCCGACGCGCCGATGGTCTCGATGAGGCCGGCCGCCTTGAGCAGTGGGGACTCCTTCGCTGCCGTCGCCGCGGTGGCGCGGGTCTTCACCGAGGTGGAGAGGCCGAAGGCGATGGGCTCGACGCGGCCTTCGATGAACTCCAGGGTCTCGTCGCGGCCAGCCGTCTTGTCCTTCTTCGGGCGGACGACGCCGACGGAGGCCGGGCCCATGTCGAGGTCATGCACCTCGATTCCGGAGGCGGTAACCGGGTCCTCGAGCGTGCCGAACGCGGTCTCGGCCTTCACGAGGACAATCTCGTCCCAGATGTTTACGGGGGTGGGCATTCGCTATTCCTCGGTGGGGGTGGTGAGCAGCTCGACCGACTCGGTCCAGCCCTCGCTGTGAAAGAGCAGGTCTCGCGCGAGCTCGGCGGAGACCTCGCGGGTCTCGCCGGTCACGAAGGTGTGGCCACGGTCGGCGGTCGAGTCGAAGACGCGGCAGGGCTCTCCCGTCCGCGTGACGCGGCGGGTGGTGCTGGGCTGGGGCATGGGGCTACGTCCTTTCGAAGACGTGGATGCGGAGGGTGAACTCGGCGCTGCAGAGCAGGACGGAACCCTTGTTGAACTGGAACGACCGGGCCGCGAACTGGACCCGCGGCGGCTCGGTCTTGAAGACGGCCGAGTCGAGCGTGGGGTCCTCGGCGATGACTTCCCGCACCGCGCGGGCGCAGGCCTCGATGAACTCGGGGCCCCGGTCGACGGCGCTGTCCGGCTCGGCGGCGAGGACCTCGACGGCCATCGTCACCTTGCTGATGTCCTCGCGGAGGTTGGGGCTCCGGGGCTCGGTGGTCCGCTGGCCGATGACCACCTGGAGACCCTGGCCGAAGCTCATGTTCTCCTGCCAGCCGTCGAAGACGCCGCGGCCGAGAGGGGCGGCGATGGCGGCCCGGATGCAGTCGTCACCGCCCGGGTCGAAGCCGAGCGCCAGGTTGGCCCCGGTAACGTCGGCGCCGAGCGAGACGACGCTCCGGGTGTCGCCGGTCGGGAGCTGCGTGGCGGTCGCGTAGAAGCGCTCCTGGGCGTCTGCCCCGCACACCAGGCCCGGGACCGCCGCGAGGGCCGTGACCAGTTGGGCGGCGGTGAGGACGCCCGTGACAGCGGTGAGCGGCTCGCTGCCCTTCGCCGAGCCCAGCGCAAGGGTGGCGTTGGCCGGGAAGGTGTACGGGCCCGCGCGCGGGGCGCGGAGGACGGCGACCCGGGCGAGGTTGATGGCGTCGACCTTCGCGGGCAGCGTGCGCAGGAGATAGGCCCGCAGCGCTTCCACCGCGGTGCGTTCTGCTTGGAGGGTCGCCATCAGACGTAGACCTTTCGGCCGGAGCCGGAGACGTAGAAGCGGCCCCCGCGGGAGCCGGTTTGGATTTGCCGCGAAACGCCGGTCTCGTCCTTCACCGTCCCGAGCTCGTCGAGGCGGGCCTCGCGCATGGCCTCACGCGCGGAGAGCTCCGCGGCCTCGTGAAAGGCGGCGGCGAAGTCCGGGCCGAAGTCGAAGACGGGGCGATCCGGCATCCGTCCCGCGCCCTCCTGGTGGTGGCTGGCGTAGGGCAGGCCGGAGGTGCCGAAGTTCAGCTGACCGCCGCTGAAGACGCGCTGGGCGTAGCTGCTGCCCTCCTCGGTGAGCGCCTTCCGCAGTGCGCCCGTCCGCTCAAGGATGCCTTTGCCCGGGTAGTGCTCGGCCTTCCACTTCGCGTAGGCCTCGGACAGCGGCTTCCACGCGCCCCGGTTCGGGCCCTCACCGCGGGCGTCGAACTGCTTCTTCACCGCGGCTTCGAGGATGGGGATGAGCCGGGGAAAGACGCGCGAGCCGAACTTGTCCGCGGTGAATTCCTGGCCTGCGCGCTCGAACGCCGCGGTCACCCGCTGCAGGTCGAACGTGTCCTCCTGGCCTCGCACCCGGTAGGCCAAGCTCAAGCCGAAGATCGACACCGGCTAGAGCTGGTCGTCGCGTCGGAAGCGGGGCACAAGCGTGGAGACGTCTGCAACGTCGCCCGTGGAAAGTTCGTAGGTCGCCCCGTGCCACCGGGGCCCGTTGGCCTGCTGCGCCGGGGCGGCTGCATCGCCAAGCGCCAGATAACCACGGGCATCGAGGTCATCGAGCCGGGCGCGCAACTCGGTCGCCCACTTCTTCCCTACGGCCGGGTCCTGCCCGGTCATCGCGCCGAGCGTCTCGATGGCCGCAGCAAGCCGGACCGTCCTCGCGCACCAGGCGTAGGCCTCGGGGGTGGAAGCCGAGACGATGGCAGCCGGGTCAATGCCCTTGGCGCGGAGCTTCCCGGCCAGGTCGGCCCCGGCATCGTCAATGGTCTCGCCCACGGTGATGGCGGTGGGCTTCGTGGTGGTGGAGAACTCACCGGCCTGCTGGGGGAAGTGGTGGGCCCGTAGCTTCGCGGCGGTGACGCCGTAGACGAGGATGGCCATGCGCTACTTCCCCCTGTAGTTCGCG
>JBKJKM010000188.1:0-4296 GCA_046597375.1 Acidimicrobiales bacterium
CTGCTCGACCGCTTGCACGGCGACGACGTCGTCCACCCGCATGGCACGGACGACCACGCCCGGCATGTCGTTCTCGACGACATGGCCAGCCGCGTGCAGCGCCGCCTCGATCGACGGGAACGACGGGCCGGGCGTGGTCGTCCGTGCCATGCGGGTGGACGACGTCGTCGCCGTGCAAGCGGTCGAGCAGGCGGCGGGCGAGATGTTCCGCTCGTTTCCCCAGCCGCAGATAGCGGCTTGTGCAGACCACTCGCCGATGCCGTCGTCGAATCTGGTCGAGCTCGCCGCGGACGGACGTGCGTGGGTGGCGGAGGACGGCGGCCGGGTCGTCGGGATCCTGGCCGTGCGGGTGGTCGATGGGTGCGCCCACGTCGAGGAGGTGTCGGTCGATCCTGACTTCAGTCGACGTGGTCATGCGACGGCGCTGTTGGACCAGGCAGCGGCGTGGGCCGTGCAACGCGGGCTGCCGGCGGTGACGCTGACGACGTTCGATGCCGTGCCGTGGAACCGGCCGTTCTACGAGCGGCGGGGCTACCGGGTGGTGGCGGTGGACGAGTTGTCGCCGACGCTCGACCGCCTCCTCGACGAGGAGGACGCAGCGTACGGACTGGTGCGCCAGCTGCGGGTCGTCATGCGCCTCGACGTCGCGCCGCCCGGACGTGATGCTGGGTGATGCGACCGTCGACGGGGATTCATGGTGCAGGAGCCTCGGCAATCGCCAGTCGATAGCCGGCGTCGTAGTTGTCCATCGACCGGAGATAGCCGTGTTTCTCGTCCCAGGCGCCGGACGCGAGGTCGCTCCGGAGATGAGCGGTGCCCCGCTCCCGGACGGGTGCGGGAAGCAGGGCCATCCACGACATCCCGGCCTGTACCGCCGGGTCCGTGTAGGCCTCGGGCCGAGCCCAGAATGCTGCTCCGAAGCCATCGATGCAGTCCCGAGGGACCAAGACCGTCTGCACCTCCCGCACGGACAACAGGGCACGAAGCAGTTCCTCGCTCGGAGCGTTTCGCTCCGAGGGCAACTCCCTCGCTTCCTCGAAGTAGTCCAAGGCCCAGAACTGGTGGACCTCGAGGGGCTCGAAGAACAGGACGACCTGTCGCTTCGCCACGCGACGGAGCTCGGTGAGTCCTGCCTGCCGATCCGTCCAGTGGTGGACGGTGAGCACCGCCAGTGCGGCGTCGAAAGACGAGTCGGGGAACGGAAGTTGTTCGGCTCGGCCCTGAACCACTCGTGGTGTCCGCTGGTCGCGCTGGCCGATCATTTCGAGCGACGGCTCCAGCGCAACGACCACTCGGTCGGTGGGCTCGTAGCTACCCGTCCCTGCACCGACGTTCACCAAGGAGCGGCCGGCACCGAGTGCAGCCCAGATCTGTGCCGCGACCCGCGGGTCCTCCGTCCTCGTCGCCGAATATGTGCGCCCCAGCTCGTCGTAGAGAGATGGCACGCGCGCCGGATCAGGCGAGGTCGAAGCGATCGAGGTTCATGACCTTGTCCCACGCCGCCACGAAGTCGCCGACGAACTTCGTCTCGCCGTCGTTGGACGCGTAGACCTCGGACAGGGCCCGGAGCTCCGAGTTCGATCCGAAGACGAGGTCGACGCGGGTGCCGGTCCAGCGGAGGTCGCCGGTCTGGCGGTCGCGGCCTTCGAACATGTCCTCCGATTCCGAGGTCGCCTTCCACTCTGTCGCCATGTCGAGCAGGTGGACGAAGAAGTCGTTGGTCAACGTCTCGGGCCGGTCGGTGAACACGCCGTGCTCGGTGTCCCCGGCGTTGGCTTTCAGGACCCGCAGACCGCCGACGAGCGCCGTCATCTCCGGAGCCGACAACTTCAACATGAACGCCCGATCGACCAACAGGTGCTCGGCCGCCAAGTCATGGCCCTTTTGGAAGTAGTTGCGGAACCCGTCGGCCGTGGGCTCGAGCACGGCGAAGGACTCCACGTCGGTCTGCTCCTGTGTGGCATCGGCGCGGCCCGGCGTGAAGGGGACCACTGCGTCATGGCCGGCCTGCTTCGCCGCTTGCTCGATCGCTGCGCAACCGCCCAACACGATCACGTCGGCGAGAGAGACCAACTTGGCGCCGGACTGGGAGCCGTTGAACTCCTGTTGGATGCCTTCGAGGGTCGCCACGACCCTCGGCGTGCCAGAGATGACGTTGACGTCCCACTCGATCTGCGGCGAGAGGCGGATCCTTGCGCCGTTGGCGCCGCCACGCATGTCGGTGTGGCGGTGGGTCGATGCGGAGGACCACGCCGTCGAGACCAGCTGGGACGTGGACAGGCCGGCGCCGAGGATCTTCGCCTTGAGGGCGGCGATGTCGGCGTCGTCGATCAGCTCATGGGTGACGGCGGGGACCGGGTCCTGCCAGATCAGCTCCTCTTCGGGAACCCACGGGCCGAGGTAGCGGACGATGGGTCCCATGTCACGGTGCAGGAGCTTGAACCAGGCGCGGGCGAAGGCGTCGGCGAACTGGTCGGGGTTCTCGAAGAACCGCTGCGAGATGTCCTTGTAGACCGGGTCGACGATCATGGCGATGTCCGTCGTCGCCATCATCGGCGCGTGACGCTTCGATGGATCGTGGGCGTCGGGCACGGTGCCCTGCGCCTCGGGGTTCTTCGGAGTCCACTGCTGGGCGCCGGCCGGGCTCTTCGTCAGCTCCCACTCGTTTCCGAACAGGATCTCGAAGTAGCCGTTGTCCCACCGGATCGGGTCGTTGGTCCACGCACCCTCCAGCCCGCTGCTGATCGTGTCGCCACCCTTGCCCGTGCCGAAGCCGCCCTTCCAGCCGAACCCTTGCTCGGCCAGGCCTGCGCCCTCGGGTTCGGGCCCGACGTTCCCATCGGGGTCGGCCGCGCCGTGCGCCTTTCCGAACGTGTGACCGCCGGCGATCAACGCAACCGTCTCCTCGTCGTTCATCGCCATTCGGCCGAACGTCTCACGGATGTCGCGTGCCGAGGCCATCGGATCAGGGGTGCCGTTAGGTCCTTCAGGGTTGACGTAGATCAGACCCATTTGCACGGCACCGAGCGGGTTCGCCAGTTCACGGTCGCCGCTGTACCGCTGGTCTTCGAGCCAGACCCGCTCGGGACCCCAGTACACGTCTTCCTCAGCCGACCAGATGTCCGGGCGCCCGCCGGCGAAACCGAAGGTCTTGAGGCCCATCGTTTCGATGGCGCGGTTGCCCGTGAACACGAGCAGGTCGGCCCACGAGATGCTGCGTCCGTACTTTTGCTTGATCGGCCACAGCAGCCGGCGCGCCTTGTCGAGGTTGACGTTGTCGGGCCAGCTGTTGAGCGGAGCGAAGCGCTGGGCGCCACTGCCGCCACCGCCACGACCGTCGAGCGTGCGGTACGTGCCGGCGGCATGCCACGTCATGCGGACGAAGAACGGGCCGTAGTGGCCGTAGTCGGCGGGCCACCAGTCCTGCGACTGGGTCATGAGTGCGTCGACGTCACGCGCCAGTGACTCGAAGTCGAGGCTCTTGAAGGCCTCGGCGTAGTCGAAGTCGTCGCCCATCGGATCGGCCTTGGGGTGGTTCTGACGGAGAACTCGCATGTTGAGGCTCTCGGGCCACCAGTGCTGGTTGGCCGTGACGCCGACCGCTTGGTGCGTGGCGCTCATCACCGGGCAGGTCGCGGTCGACGGCTCATCGCTGGTTGTGACGGTGCCGTGCTCTTCGTTACTCATGTCTCTCCTCGGTGGCGGTCGTCGGTCAGCGAGATCCGAGACAGTTCGGATCCGACATCGACGCGCGTGGTCGCCACCGTAGGGCGATTCGAGCTGTTGTGTGCATCGGATCATCAGTGGGTGACCCCGACCGGAAATAAAGAAGACTAAAATTGGTTGAAGAAACCGTCCGCCGCTGAAAGGCCCAACGTGTTCCCCCTCCCTCGTGTGATCCAGGTCAAGCTGCCCTTCCTGATCGCCGGCTTCCTCTCATTTCTCCTCTCGGTCTGGCTCTACTTCGTCCAGGACCAGGAGACGATCGGCATTTTCGTCGGACTATGGGTGCCGTCGATCTACTCACTGGGAACGCTGATGGTGACACCCATCGTCGAGCCTGTCCCGGCGGAGCCGGCCGGAGCGAACCGATGAGCCAAACCGCGCTGTTCATCGCCGGAGTGATCGTCTTCGCCATCACGGTTGCGGGCTCCGTGCTCGCCGGCGGATTGATGCTGACCAGGCGTCAGCTCGACCAGGAAGACGACCTGATGCGACACGTCGATCGAGAAGATCTTGCGAGGATCGTGCCGAGGCACCTCAAGTATTGAGTCAACCACGAGGTTCTCGACCGAG
>JBKJKM010000090.1:0-5441 GCA_046597375.1 Acidimicrobiales bacterium
TCGGGCTTCAGGGCCTCGTGATCGAGACAGCCCGTGGGCGACCCGTCGCCTTTGACGGCGAACGTGCGGTCGTCGATGCGGCCCTCGGCGCCGAAGCGCTTGGCCAGGCGCCGGCCCCAGGCCCGCGACAACGGGAAGCTCTTCGGCTACTCGTTCTGCACCCTCGAACGTATCGGTGGCACGCCCTGCCTGCTCGTCGGCCTGGCGTCGGTCAAGCGCCACTCCAAGCGGGAGTCAGTGTTGAAGTCGATGATGGCCGACCAGTACCGCCGGGCGGTCCTGGCCTTCCCCGATGAGGACGTGCTGATCGGCACCCGCCTCATCGACGCCGCCGGCTACCTGGCCTTCAAGGGCCTCGAGGACACCGTGCCCCGCCCCGACCACAAAGCCACGGGCGAGGAGCGGGCATGGGGCCGCCGACTGGCCAAGCGCTTCGGGGCCGAAGGCCGCATCGACGACCGCACCTTCATCGTCACCGGTGACGGTTCCCCCGCCGGCTGCCTCGACCACGAGGCGCTCAAGCCCGAGGCCCTCGACTCTCGCATCGCCGAGTACTTCTCGCCGCTCAACCGTGAACGGGGAGACGAGCTCATCGCCTTTGGTTGGGCCATGGCCGAGGATCTCGCCGCCAAGCTCTCCGCCGGCAAGTAACGGCGAGGCCTCCAAGCAACCCCATCATCCACCGTTCAGGTCGACCAAAGGCACAAGCTGGAGGAATGGATCTCGGGATCGTCCTCGGCGCCGGCGGCACCGTGGGGCTGGCCTACCACGCCGGGGTCCTGCGGGCCCTCGAGCAGACCGCCGGCATCGTGCCGGACGACGCCGATCTCCTAATCGGGACGTCGGCCGGATCCGTCGCTGCGGCCTACATGCGGAGTGGCTGGTCGACGGAGGAGCTTTGGCAGGTCGCCCTCGGCACCCATCCGTCACTCGACGGGCTCTCGGCCGAGGAGGTCGACGAGCGGTCTCGCGGAATCCTCACACCGGCGTTCCGCGACCCGCTCACGCTGACCCGGCGTCTGATCGGCTCGGCCTACGTCGCTGGACGGTCCTTCGTTCGCCTTCCGGCTCCCTTGCTCCGGGTGCCCGAGGTGTTGCAGCGGGCCTTCCCAGGCGGCGTGTTCGAGATGCGCGAAGGGCGCCGTCGCTTCGCCGAGGAATTGCCCGTCGGCTGGCCCGACAAGCCGCTGTGGCTGTGCGCCGTCGACATCGGCTCGGGACGTCGGATCGTGTTGGGCAAGCCGGGACGGGCGCCGCTCGCCTCGCTGCAGCAGGCCGTGGCGGCGTCGTGCGCCATCCCCGGTCTCTATCCGCCCGTCCGCGTCGGATCGCGAACGCTCGTCGACGGCGGCATCCACTCCACCACCAACCTCGACCTCGCCGCTCGAGCGGGCTGCCGGCTGATCGTCGCCGCCGCGCCGATGGCCTACGACACCGGCGGCTCGCTCCCGTCGCCCTTCACCCAGCTCATCCGACGGGTCCCGGCTCGCATGCTCGTCGACGAGATGGAGGCGGCCAGGACGCGAGGCTGCGAGGTGCTGTTGATTCGACCCTCGGCGGGCGAGCTGCGTATTCACGGAATGAACCTCATGCGGCGCGGAGGCTGGGACGTGGTGGCCAAGGCGGCCTACGAGTCGACGGCCCGCCAGCTGGCCACCGACCGGTTCCAGGGTGTGCTCCGGGAACGGGCGGCCTGACCGGAAGCGCCGTAGCGGGGGGCTCGGCTACACGGGAGTCGCTCCGGCGGCGACGTCGGACGACTCTCCGCCGTCTGCTCGTCCTCATCGGCGGGGCAATCGCCCTGGGTTCGGCTCCCGCGGGGGTGCGGTTGCCGGTCTTCATCGCCACCGTGGTCCTGGCGGCGTGGCCATCCAAGGCTGGACGATGGGCGGCTGGCGCGGCGGGAGAACGAGCCACGGCGGCGGCGCTGGCCGGTGCGGAGCGTCAGGGTTGGACGATCTTCCACGACGTCCGGCTGCCGGGGCGTCGGTGGAATCTCGACCACGTGCTGGTCGGCCCGCCGGGCGTGATCGTTGTCGAGACGAAGCAATGGCGCGACCCGGTGCGCACCTGGCGGCAGCACCCGCGGATCCTCGAGGAGCGGGTCGGGTGGCAGATCGACGCCGTTGCCGCCGCCCTCGGCGTGGGCGAGGTCGCCGGTTTTCTCTGCGTGCACGGCGCCACCGTGCGTCGATTTCGCCGCGGGACTGCGGTCGGGGATGGCCGCCACCTTCGGCGGTGGCTGCGCCGTCGACCCGAGGTGTTGTCGCATCGGGCGGCCCTGGACCTTGCGGACAAGGCCCGGCGCACGTTCGAGTGACCACGGTTCGGGGAACGAACCTGACCATGCGAGAGCACCAGGCACGCACGGAGTTGTGGTCGAACGATCCGGTTACTGGCGAGGCCGTACTCATCGAGACGTTCGAACATCCGCTGAGCGAGGACGACCTCCGGGCGTTCGCCATCTCCGCCGCGCTGCCGTTCATCGACCACCTCACCGTCGAGGACTGCTGGAGCCTCTGAGGCCTGCCACTAGACAAGCGAGGGTGGAAGACCGCTTCGAGCGCCTCGCCAATCTCGTCACCGCCCTCCTCGATGCCGGGGAACGGGGCCAGGGGGGCACGTCGTACGCCGAGGTCGTGGCCGCCATCCCGGGGTATCCGGATGGCGAGGAGGCCCGGCGCCGAGCGTTCGAGCGCGACAAGAAGCTGCTTCGAGACGAGGACATCCCTCTCGTCGAGGACAACGGTCGCTACTGGATCTCGCCGGAGGAGTACTACCTGCCCGACCTCGGCCTGACCGAGGATGAGCAGTTGGCGCTGCAGCTCGCCGTTGCCGCGGTGCCCGTCGGCGGCGACCAGGGTGGATCGGCGCTGCAGAAGCTGGCCATCGGTGGCGGAATCGCCACCGGCGGGCCAGGCGCCGCACCCCTCGCCGCCCTCGACGAGCATCCGTTGTTGCCGGTGCTCCACAGCGCGATTCGCCGCCGGGCCACGGTCACGTTCAGCCATCGCGGCGCCGAGCGGACGGTCGAGCCGGCGCAGCTGTTCTTCCGCGACGGCAACTGGTACCTGTCCGGGTTCGACCGGCTGCGGGATGCCACCAGAAACTTCCGAGTCGACCGCATCGAGGGCGGTGCGGAGGTCGGAGCGGCGGAGGCGTTCGACCGGCGACCTCTCGAGGCCGAGGCCATGCCCAAGGAGCCGTGGCTCTATGGCGGCGCCGAGGACGAGCCCGAAAACGCCGTGGTCCACGTCGACGCCGTCCTCGCCACCAAGGCGGTGGCCGACGCCGGAGCAACGGCGACGATCCAGCGCCACGACGACGGGTCGGTGACCATCACGATGCCGGTGCGCCAACGCGAGCCCTTCCGGGCCTGGGTACTCGGACTTCTCGATCACGCCGAGGTGGTCGGGCCGCCCGGACTGCGCGACGACCTTGTCTCCGAGCTGCACCGAATGGTTCGCTGATGGCTCGGGGGAGCAGCAACTTCGCCTCCCGTCTGCGTCGCATGTTGGTGATGGTGCCCTGGCTGCTCGAGAGCGGGGGCTCCACCGTGGCCGACCTCGCCGCCCGCTTCGGGGTCACCGAGGACGACGTGATTCGCGACCTCAACCTGGTGATGTGCTGTGGCGCGCCGCCTTATGGGGCCGAGCAGATGATCTCGGTGATGCTCGACGACGACGGCTCGGTGTTGGCCTGGAAGGGTCCCTACTTCAACCGACCGATGCGGTTGACGCCGACTGAAGGCTTCGCCGTGCTCGCCGCCGGCCGGGCCCTCCTGGCCGTGCCGGGGGCGGAGGCCGCCGGTCCGTTGGCGACGGCGCTCGAGAAGCTCGAAGCGGCCCTCGGGTCGGGTTCGTTCTCGAGTCGCAGCGTCGCCGTCGACCTCGAGGCGCCGCCCCTCCTCGACGCCGTTCGGTCAGCCGCGGATGAGCGCCGTCGGCTGGCCGTCGACTACTACTCGGCCTGGCGGGACGAGGTCACCTCCCGCACCATCGACCCGCACCTGGTGTTCTCCCAGGATGGTCGCTGGTACGTCAGCGCCACGGACTCGCGCAGCGGGGAGCTCCGCCACTTCCGCATCGACCGTCTCTCGGCGGTGACGCCCACCGGCGACCATTTCGAGCCGTCGCGGGGCGCTCCGACGGTACCGCCGGTACGCGTGTTCAGCGGCGCCGATGCTCGGGAGGTGACCTTGGTGCTGCCGGCCTCGGGTCGCTGGGTGACAGAGACGTACGACCCGCTCGACGTCGAGGAACTTGCGGATGGCCGGCTGCGGGTGCGCCTGGTCGTCGCCGGCGAACGGTGGCTCGAACGGTTGCTTCTCCGGGTCGGGTCGGAGGCGGTCGTGGAGGCTCCGGCAGAGCTGGCCGGCATCGGCGCGGCCGTCGCCACCCGCCTCCTGGCCCGCTATTGAGCCCTCAGGCGAAGGCGAGCTGGCCCCCGGGTGGGAGCCGGTCGATGAACCGGCGGACGTCGCGCCATCGGCGTTCGGCCAGGCGTCGGGCCAGCGCAGCGTCGCTGGCCACATAGTTCCGGAGTTGGGCGAGGGGGAGGGCGTGGAGCTCGGCGATGTCGACCTCGACGGGATCGAACCCTTCGGCCCGGGCGATGGCTTTCAGCCCGCAGTGCACGTCGGCGGCCACGAGGGTGCGCCACGCCCGACAGGCGTCGACGTGGCCGTGGCCATACCACGACGCCGCGTAGCTGCCGAGGTGGCCGGCGAGCGGTGTGCGGCCGGCCCGGTAGGCGGCGGGGTCCCAGGCCAGCTCGAGGCCGAGGGTGACGTCGCAACGTTGGGCTCGAGCAGCCAGGAACGGCAGGTCGAAGGCGCCACCGTTCCACGTCACGACGACACCGGGTTCGAGGTCGGCGAGGTGGGCGTCGAGCGCCGTCAGGACGCCGGGCTCGCTTCCGGTCACGACGAGATCGCCGCCGTTCGACGAGGAGACGGCCACGGCCACGATGCAGGCGACACCGGGGTCGAGCCCGTCGACCGACGTATCGGTCTCGATGTCGAGGCCGTACAGCGGCCGACGACCGGGGAAGGGCACGTTCCGCAGCATACGAACGGGGTCGGACAGGATCGGGGAGCCGCCGGACGGCTATGGCCGGGGCAGGAGCCCGGCCACCACCTTCTGGCATCGGCCATCGACGGGCGGTGCCAGGTGCACGAGGAGCCGCTCGGGTTTCCATCCGAGGGCTCGCGCCAGCGTGCCGCCGGCGAGGCGGGTGGCGGTCGGGTGGCTCAGCTGCTCGTCGAGGTGCGGGTCGTCGAGCGGGAGGTCGTGGTCGAGGCGGCGCCAGCGGAACCGGCAGCGGAGGTGGAGTTCGGCGTCCCGCTCGACGACCGGACCGGCGGCGGGATCGACGAGGGCGACCGACGAGGCGTCTCCGGGCAGCGTCCAGTAGGTGACGGTGGGCGTGGCCGCGCCCAG
>JBKJKM010000151.1:0-8980 GCA_046597375.1 Acidimicrobiales bacterium
GCCGAAGCGATCGACGTCGAGGAGCACATCGCCCCTCGGAGCGGCGAGGCCCGCGAGCGCCGCCGCTTCGCGTGCCTTCTCCGGCACTCGGTCGACGAGGTCAGGGCGAGTGCCGACGTCGACCCCGAGCACCCGCTCGTGATCGCCGAGGCCCGCGACCAGGCCAGCGTGCGTACCTCCCGAACCGTCGGCGGTGACGACGAGGCCCGGCGGGCGTCCGAGCTGGTCCGCGATCTCGAGAGCGGCGGCCACGTACCCGAGGGCGCCGACCGTGGACGCGCCACCGACGGGCATGCGATACGGACGGCGGCCCTCGGCGGTCAACCGAACGCACGCCTCCTCGATGGCTGCTTCGGCCCCGTAGTAGTCGCGCTCCCCCGCCCACACGATGTCGGGTCGGAGGACCTCATCGAGCAGCACGTTGCCCGTCGGCGTCGTCGGCCGGGGCGACGTCAACACGATGGTGCACCCGAGGCCGAGCCGGTTGGCCGCCGCCGCCGTGATGCGGCAATGGTTGCTCTGGCGGCCGCCTCCGGTGACGAGGGTGTCACAGCCCGAGTCGAGGGCATCCTGCACGAGGTACTCGAGCTTGCGGACCTTGTTGCCGCCGCCGGCCAGTCCGTTCACGTCGTCCCGCTTGACGAACAAGCGGCCCGGCGCCAGGCCGAGGGCGGCGCCGAGGCGGTCGGCCGGCTCCAACGGCGTGGGGGAGATCGAGGCCAGCCGGATCCGTCGGTCGAGCACAACCGACGTTACCGGGGCGACCCGATCGTGGTCTCCCGAGGTGCGCACCGACCAGACTTGCAGCGTGACGAGCATCCTCGACGACCTGGTGACGGCGGTGGAGGCGGCCCTCGATGATCCGTCATCGACGACGGATCGGGCCCGGGCCGAAGCGATGGCGCCGGCGCTGTCGAGACTGATCGCCACGCCCGACGCCCTGCCGGCGTGGGCCGAGGAACCGTTCGAGGGCGGCGCCGTGGGCAACCTCGTGCATGCCGACGCCGCCGGGCGGTTCCACGTGCTCGTCGTCGTGTTCCCCGAGGGCACGTCGAGTGGCGTGCACTTCCACGGCTGTTGGGGGGTGATCGGGTACCTGCGCGGCGGCGACGAGGAGACCCGATACGCCGAGCGCGACGGCGTGCCGGTCGAGGTCGAGCGGCGGACGTGGGTCGAGGGCGAGGTGGCCTATCTCCTTCCCGAGGAGGGTGGCGCCGCCGCCGTGGCCGAACGGCGTGGCTGCTGGCACCGGGTGCGCAACGCCGGACCGGGAGTCGGCGTGAGCGTGCACGTCCTGTGCCGCACGCCCGCCGACCACCCCCATAAGTTCTGGGACCGGAACGAGGGCGGTCGCATCCTCGAGTTCCCGTTCGTCGAGGTCGCCCCCGATCGTTGGGTCGCCCGGGTGGAGGGCCTCACCTGACGTTCAGTGCGGCTGTGAGGCCCACCATTCCTTGAGACGTTGGGCGGCGACGTCATGGGCGAGTGGACCCTCGTCCATGCGGAGCTCGAGAAGGAACGCCAGGGCGCGACCGATGACCGGACCGGCCGGGACGTCGAGCAGCTCCATGACGTCCCGGCCATCGAGATCGGGTCGGATGGCGTCGAGTTCCTCCTGCTCGCGCAGCTGGGCGATGCGGGCCTCGAGATGGTCCATGCGTCGACCGAGCTCGTCGGCTCGACGCTTGTTGCGGGTGGTGCAGTCGCAGCGCGTGAGCTCGTTGAGCTCGTCGAGCAGCGGGCCGGCGTCGCGCACGTAGCGACGCACGGCGCTGTCGGTCCAGCCCATCTTGTAGGTGTGGAAGCGAAGGTGGAGCTCGACCAGCTTGGTCACCGCCTCGACGTCTTCGGCCGGGTAGCGCAGAGCCCGCATGCGATCGCGGGTGATCCGAGCGCCGACCACTTCGTGGTGATGGAACGACACGCCGTTGGGCCCGATCGACCGGGTCTTCGGCTTGCCGACATCGTGAAAGAGGGCGGCGAGGCGCAGGATGCGATCCGGCGAGGTCTTCTCGACGACGGCGATGGTGTGGGCGAGGACGTCCTTGTGGCGGTGGATCGGATCCTGTTCGAGCCCGAGCGCCGGCAACTCGGGGAGGAACTCGCCGGCGAGCCCGGTGTTCGTGAGAAACCACAGCCCGTCAGCCGGCGAGGCGACGACCATCAGCTTGTCGAGCTCGTCACGGATCCGTTCGGCGCTGACGATCTCGAGGCGACCATGCAGTCGCGCAACCGCGTCGACGAGCTCCTCGTCCGGCGTCAGGCCGTACCCACTGATGAAGCGAGCCGCCCGGAGCATGCGCAGGGGGTCGTCGGTGAACGACTCCTCGGGGGCGAGGGGGGTCCGCAGCCGTTGCGCAACGAGGTCGACCACACCGCCATGGGGGTCGACGAGCTCGAGGGTGCCACCCAGCCGCAGCGCCATGGCGTTGACCGTGAAGTCGCGTCGCGAGAGGTCGGCTTCGATCGAGTCACTGAAGCGAACGTCGGGCTTGCGGGAGTCGGGGGCGTAGGCCTCGGCACGATGGGTCGTGATCTCGAAGACCCGCTTGCCGAGCTTGGCCCCGATGGTGCCGAATCGCTTGCCCTGCAGCCACACGGCGTCGGCCCACGGCCGCACGATGGCTTCGATGTCATCGGGTGTGGCGTCGGTGGTGAAGTCGAGGTCGTTGCCGGCGCGCAGCCGGTCGAGAATGGCGTCGCGCACCACGCCGCCCACGAGGTAGAGCGTGAAGCCGGCGGCCGCGAACCGTTCGGCGAGAGGTTGCGTCTCCTCGACGAGGGGCTGGAGGCGCTCAGGAACCACGGGGGGTCAACGCTACTGGCAGGGTGTGTCCGTGCCACAACGTGAACCGGAGCCGTGGAACGTGCTCGAGACGACGTGGATCGTCGACCACCCGTGGCTCGCCGCCGTCGAGGAGCTGGCGGAGGTGCCAGGGCGCGGGCAGGTGCGCTGGGTGCGCTACGCCGACGAGCGCGAGGGTCGCGCCCGACCGCTGGTGGCCAGCGCCATCCCGATGGACGGCGAGGGTCGGGTGTTGGTTGCGCGACAGTGGAACCTCGGTTCGCAGGAGGTGCTCCACGAGTTCCCGGGCGGTGGCGCCAACCCTGGCGAGACGGCCGAGGATGCCATCCGCCGCGAGCTCCAGGAGGAGGTCGACCTGCACGCCGGGCACCTCGAGCACCTCGGCGCCTACGTCACCAACATCCGTCGCCACGGCATGCGCATCGAGGTGTACCTGGCCACCGACCTGCGGGACGAGGCCCTGCCCGGCGACGACAGCGAGGCCATCGCCTGGGACTGGCTGACGCCCGACGAGGTCGACGACCGCATCGCCGATGGCACCTTCGTCAGCGCCGCCGTCCTCGCCGCGTGGGCCCTGTTCAGAGCCAGGTACCCCCGAATCAGAACGTCGTAGCGAGGCCTTCTTGTTGGAGTTGGAGGCGGAAGTCGTGGGGGTGAGAGCAGACGGACAGGGCGTCGCGGAGGGCGACGAGTCCGTTCTTGTAGAGGTTGAACAGGCTCTGGTCGAAGGTCTGCATGCCGTAGTACTCACCCTCGGAGATGACCTCTTCGATGGTGTTCGACTGCTCGGGATCGATGATGCGGTCGAACACGCGACCGGTCATCACCAACACCTCGGTGGTGGGGATGCGACCCGACCCATCGGCCCGCTCGAGGAGGCGCTGGGAAACGACCCCCCGCAGCGACGCCGCCAGCGTGAGGCGGATCTGCTTCTGCTGGAAGGGCGGGAAGAAGTCGACGATGCGGTTGACCGTCTCGGTGGCGTTGGTCGTGTGCAGCGTCGAGATCACGAGGTGGCCGGTCTCGGCCGCCGCCAAGGCGGCCCACACGGTCTCCGGGTCGCGCATCTCACCGATGAAGATCACGTCCGGGTCTTGGCGCAGCACCCGCCGCATGGCCGAGGAATAGTCGCTGGTGTCGCTGCCGATCTCGCGCTGGTTGACGAGGGACTTCTTGTCCGGATGGAGCACCTCGATCGGGTCTTCGACCGTGACGATGTTGACGGCCTTCGTCTCGTTGATGTGGTCGATCATCGCCGCCACGGTCGTCGTCTTGCCCGAGCCGGTCGGGCCGGTCACGAGCACCATGCCCCGGGGCTCCTCGGCGAGACGGCGCACCACGGGAGGAAGGCCAAGCGATTCGAATGAGGGAGTACCCGGCAGTACACGGCGGAAGACCAGGCCCACCGACCCCCGCTGGCGGAACACGTTGACGCGGAAGCGTCCCAGGCCCGGCACGCTGTGGGCGAAGTCGGCTTCGTTGGCCCCGACAAACTCATCGGCCCGATCCTTGGGCAGGATCGAGAACGCCATGCGCTCGCTGTCGGCCGGCGTGACGAACGCAAACGGGGCGGGCGTCAGGTGTCCGTCGACCCGCACGAACGGGGTCGATCCCACCTTGACGTGGAGGTCGGAGCCCCGCTGTTCGACCGTGTAGCGCAGCAGCTCGTTCAAATCCAGCATGGAAGGAGCATCGGAGCGCGGCGACCGGAGATTGAGTCCCGAACCATGCAACCGGCGCGAAGTGCCGAGAACGGACATCCGGGAGGTCGGCGTCCGGAGCGCCGGCGGGTAGCCGACCGCCGAGTGGCAAGGCAGCCGAAGATCTATCCTCAGCGGCGACGTGAGCGTGACGAGCACGACGACGGTGATGGAGTCGGGCCGCGAGCGGCTGCGGGTCGGGCCTTGGCGCGGTGATCCCGCCACTGCGTACCTCAACCCCGTGCCGGGCGCGCCACTTCCCTCGGCCGACTTCGTCCGACGCTGCGTTCGGACCCTGACGCGCCAGGGTTACGGTCGGATCGTGACCGGGGCCCTGTCGCCGGCCGAGCAAAGCGCCTTCCGGGCCGCCGGTTTCTCCGTGACCGAGCACCTCCACCTCCTCTCCCACGACCTCCGGTCGGTGCCGCCGGCCGAGCCCCCCGACGGCCTGTTGCGCCGGAGCAGCCGCCGCGATCGCGAGGGCGTGCTCGAGCTCGACCACCTCGCCTTCGACCCGTTTTGGCGGCTCGACGACGCCGGACTGGACGAGGCGCTCGCGGCCACGCCACACACCCGATTCCGGGTGGCGACGACCGAGGATGGCCAGACCGTGATCGGTTACGCCATCACCGGCCGAGCCGGGCATCGCGGCTACCTCCAGCGCCTGGCCGTGCACCCGACGCAACAGCGCCAAGGTCTGGGAACGATCCTGGTGGCCGACGCCCTGCGCTGGCTGCGACGATGGCGGGCCGACCGGGCGATGGTCAACACCCAGCTGGCCAACGACCGCGCCCTCGCGCTCTACGAGCGGGTCGGCTTCCGGCGGGAGTCTTCGGGGTTGTCCGTCCTCGCCCGCGACCTCGATGGGTAAGCGGTTCGCTCCTCGATTCCTCGCCCTGCTGGCCTTCCTCGCACTGGTGGTGGCGTCGACGCCCGGCACCGCGCAAGCCCCTGCGCAGCCCGCAGGTGTCCTGTCCCTCGCGTCACAAACGATGTGGTGGCAGACGGGAGCTCCCTTCAGCCTTGCCCTCGGCGTGCAGTCCACGGCCCCCGAGACGTTGGAGGTGGCCGTCACCGTCTTCGGAAAGTTGGCCAATCGCACGAGCTTCGCCGGCACCCTCGCGGGTCGCGTCGCCGGTCGAGCCGTCGACGACCCGACGGTCGTGGCGCTGGCCGACCTCCCGACCGATGATCGCGGCGATCGGGTCGTTTCGTTCATCCCGACCCTGCGTGACGATGGCGTCTATCCCCTGCGGGTCGAGCTGCGACCGTTGGGTGGTGGCCCCGCCGTGGCCGGGTTCGTCACGCACCTCGTGCACGTCCCGACCGAGCGGAAGGCCGACGAACTGGCGGTGGCCACCATCATCCCGGCCCACGCGCCGCCGGCGGTGCAGCCCGACGGAAACGTCGCCATCGACGACGGCCGAGCGGTGCTGTTGGCCGACCTGGCGGAGGGGCTCGGCGCCAGCGACGTCGGGCTCACCTTCGCACCGACGCCGGAGACGATGGAGGCGCTGGCGGCCAGCCCCCGTGACGCCGACCGCGCCACCCTTTCGTCGTTGGTGCGCGAGCTCGGAGGGCGTCAGCTCGTTGGCGGACCGTTCGTACCCACCAACCTGACGGCGGTGATCGACGCCGGGCTCGAGGAGGAGTCAGCCGGCCAGCTCACTCGGGGCACCGACGCTCTCCGGGCTCGCTTCTCCGTCGATCCCACGACGTCGACCCGCCTCGTCGACGAGCGACTCAGCGACGCCGCGCTGGCCCACCTCCAGGGGCCGCAACTGGTCACTCGCGTCGTCGTGCCCGAAGCATTGCTCCAGCCCGTGGTCCGCAACACCACCCTCACCGCCAGCTTCGGGATCGAGAGCCGGCGCGGCGCCGTAGAGGCGGCCGTGGCCGACGCCGCGCTCGCCGCTCACTTCTCCGGTCCCGACCCCGTGCTGGCCGCCCACCGCCTCCTGGCCGACCTCGCCGTGATCTACAACGACGATCCCGGCGTCTCTCGGCGCGGCGTGGTGGTCGCACCGGCGCGTACGTGGGAGCCATCGTCCGCCTTCCTGCGCACGTTCCTCGCCGGACTGTCGTCGAGCCCTATCCTCGACGGCGTCGACATCGACACGTTCTTCGAGGGCGTGGCCCCGGCGATGACCGGCACGGGTACTCGCGCCGCACCTCTCATCCGTCGCATGGGCGACCCCCCACCCGGGGCACCGGGGTCCGGCGCGCTTCCTGGTGCGACGATCTCGGCCAAGCGCCGCCAGCTCGAGGCGTTCGCGTCCGCCGTCGACCCGGCATCCGTAGCCGGGCAGACCGTGCTCGATCGCCTCGACCGGACGCTGCTCGCCGCCCAATCGAGCGACCTCCGGGGGCGCGATCGCGAGCGCTACCTCGATGGCGTCGACGCCCAACTCGACGAGGAGATCGCCGGCATCGCCATGCCGCAGGACCGCTCGATCACCCTCACGGCCCGGGAGGGAGAGATCCCGGTGACGATCACCAACCGCCTCGGCTATCCGATGCGGGTCGTGCTGCGGATCGCCAGCGACAGCCTCAAGTTCCCCGATGGCGCCACCCACGACCTCGACCTCGTGCGGGAGAACACGACGTCCCAGTTCACTGTGCAGGCGCAGTCGTCCGGCTCGTTTCGGACGAGGGTCACCATCGAATCGCCCGAGGGCCTCGTTCTGGCCGAGAGCGATTTCACCGTACGGTCGACGGCCGTCAGCGGCGTCGGGACGGCGTTGTCGATAGGCGCCGGGCTCTTCCTCGTCGTGTGGTGGGCCAACCATCTCCGGGGCCGGCGGTCGAAGCGCCTGGTCCCGGGCGCATGAGCACCACCTCACCGACCGGCGAACCGGAAGCGGCCGACCCTCCGTCACCGGGCCTGGCGCGGTCGACCGCCATCCAGGCCGCCGGCACGGCGCTTTCGCGCCTGACCGGATTCGGGCGCATCTTCGCCTTCGCCTACGCCCTCGGGGCGGGGCGCCTCGCCGACACCTACACGCTGGCCAACAACACGCCGAACATCATCTACGAGCTGATCCTCGGCGGAGTGCTGTCTGGCACCCTCCTCCCCGTCTTCGTGCGCGAGCTGCGCAACCGGGACGGCGACGGCGCTGAGGACGAGGGCTGGCGAGCCGTCTCGGCCATCCTCACCCTGGGGCTCGTGGCCTCGGCGGTGCTCGCCGCCGCCTTCGTGGTGGTTGCACCGCTGTTCATCCGCCTCTACACGCTGCGGGCCGGTGCCGAGGTCGGGCGCGAGCAGGTCGCCGTCGCCACCGACCTGCTGCGACTTTTCGCCGCCCAGGTCTTCTTCTACGGGATGATCAGCATGACGACGGCGCTGGTACGGGCCCGGCGCCGCTTCGCCGCCCCCATGTTCGCTCCGGTGCTGAACAACCTCGTCGTGATCGCCGTCTTCCTCGCCTATCCGAGCATCGTCGGCACCCGCGACCTCGGACGGGTGGGTGCCGACCGGGGCGCGCTGTTGCTGCTCGGCCTGGGCACGACGGCCGGGGTGGCGGCGATGGCGCTGGCCCAGTTTCCCTTTCGGACGGTGCGACGCCACGTCCGCTTCGTGTGGGCGCCGGGCCATCCTGCGGTGCGCACCGTGCTCGGTCTGTCGGGCTGGACATTCGGTTGGGTGCTGGCGAACCAGGCCGCCCTCTTCGTCGTCTACGTCCTGGCGAACGGCCGTCCCGGTGACGTCACCGTGTACTTCCTGACGTACACGATCTTCCTTCTGCCCCATGGCATCGTGTCGGTGTCGATCATCTCGGCCATCCAGCCCGAGCTGGCCGATCGGTGGGCGGCGGGCGACCTCGACGGGTTCCGCCGCCAGATCGGCGTGGGCATCCGCACCATCGCCGCCCTCCTCGTCCCTGCGGCCGTCGGCTACGTCCTTCTGGCCCGCCCGATCGTGTCGGTGCTGCTCGAACACGGCGCCCTCGGAGGGGCCGGCGCCGATCGCGTCGCCGGCACTCTCGCACTCATGGCCCTCGGGCTCCCCGTCTTCAGCACGTGGCTCTTCCTCACGTCGGCGTACCAAGCGATGCAGAACACCCGCTCGCTGTTCTTCCTCTACCTCGTCGAGAACGCCATCAACGTCGTTGCCGCAGTGGCCCTCTATTCCGCGCTCGGGGTCGAAGGGCTCGGTCTCGCTTTCGCCCTCGCCTACGCCGGCGGCACGGCGGTGGCCCTCGTCGACCTCCGGCGCCGAACCGGCGGCCTCGACGGTAGGGCCGTCTTTGGCTCGCTCAGCCGCATCGTGGCCGCCAGCGTCGCAATGGCCGTCGCCGTCGTCGGTGTCCGGTTCGCGACCGCGGGTCTCGGCTCGGCCGGAATCGGCGCCGCCGTACGTGCCGGGGTGGCCACGGTGACCGGTGTTACCGTCTACCTGGCCGGGAGCCGCATCTTCGGTGTCGGCGAGCTCCGCTCGCTGTTGTCCTTCAGGAGGCGTGCGTGATCGGTGGGT
>JBKJKM010000199.1:0-3033 GCA_046597375.1 Acidimicrobiales bacterium
CTCCCCGGGGGGACGGGGGTCAGGCGGAAGCGGTGCTGCGTCCCCGTCGCTCCGCCGGAGGGGTCAGGCGGGAGGCCAGGGCATCGATTCGGGCTTCGACGAGCTTGCGCTCCTCGCAGGCCCGATAGGCGTTGCGCACCGCTCCGGCATTGCCGAGCGATCGGACGAGGCGGACGAGCGGGGGCATGCGAGGCACGGTACGAGGGCCCTGTGACCGCCAGGCGACCGCCGCGTCGCGATCGCGTGACCGCCAGATGAAACCCAACTGACCACGACTCTTCGGGCTGGTGGCTACCGGCCGTACATCCGACTGGGGAGGGAGGCGATGTCGACGGCCCGACCGATCACCGGCAGACCGGCGATGCGAGCCAGACCGATGACCCGGGGGACGGCGATCACCTGATAGCCGGGGACGTAGCGCAACCGGATCGATCGGGTGATGGCTCGGGCGACGAGGCCCGTGCCCGGTCCGACGACGGGGGCCGTCGTGTTCCCACCCCCGCCGGCCGAACGCTCGTAGAACTCGGTGGCGATCGGACCAGGATTGACGGAGGCGGCCGTCACGCCCCGGCCCAGCACTTCGCGTCGCAGGCCCTCGGTGAACCCTTGCACGGCCCACTTGGTGGCCGAATACAGCGAGTACGGCGGGAACGCAACCCAGCTGGCCACCGAGGCCACGTTCACGATGTGGCCCCGCTTGCGTTCGAGCATGGCTGGAAGCACCCGCTGGCTGAGATCGATCAGGGCGATGACATTGGTCTCGAACAACATCCGCACGTCGTCGGCCGGCATGCCCTCGACCAGGCCCATCCAGCCGAGGCCGGCGTTGTTGACGAGCACGTCGACGTCGCCGACGGCGGACGCGGCCTCCACCAACGCGGCGCGGTCGTCGTCGACCGTGACGTCGCAGCGGATCGGCGTGATCGAGCCCGCCGGTGCTGCCGCCGCCAGCAACTCGAGTCGCTCGACGGTGCGGGCGGCGGCGACGACGTGGGCGCCGCGCCGGGCGAGGTGCAGCGCTGTCGCCCAGCCGATGCCGGACGAGGCGCCGGTGACCACGATGACCCGGTCGGACACGCGCATCGGACCACTACAGTCGCTGGCGGTTCACCACGCCCATCCGAGGGGAGTCGCCATGGCGGACGCCGCCGCGAAGGTCCGGACGATCGCCGACGTCATGAGCCGTCCGGCCGTGACGGCCCAAGCGGCCGAGCTCGTGTCGGAAGCCGCAACCCGCATGACCGAACGGGCCGTTGGTTCGGTCGTCGTGGTCGACGGCAACCGCCCCGTCGGCATCCTCACCGAGCGCGACATGATCCGCATCGCCGCCTCCGGTACCGACCTGTCGACGGCCAAGGTCGGCGAGTGGATGACCGCCCAACCCGACACGATCACGCCCGACGTTGAAGTGTCCGAGGCGTGGCGGAGCTTCAGCGAGCGGGGCTACCGCCACATTCCCGTCGTCAACGGCACCGAGTTGGTCGGTATCGTCACGATGCGCGACCTCATGCGCGTCTCGCAGCTCTCACCGCTGCCGGGCGCCGCCATCGACGTGCCCCAAGGGTTGAAGGGCGTCGTCGTCACCGAGACCGAGGTCGGCGACGTCCGCGGGTACGAGGGCTTCTACCACTACCGCCAGTACTCGGCCATCGACCTGGCCGAGCAGCGCCCGCTCGAAGACGTCTGGTACCTGATGTTCGAGGGCGAGCTCCCGACACTCCCCCAGCGGGAATCGTTCCGCCAGGAGGTGGCGCCGCTGCGAGTCGTGCCTGACTCGGTGCGCTCGCTGTTGCCGGCTGTTGCCGCCGCCAGTTCCTCCCCCCTCGACGGCCTGCGCACGGCGGTTTCGATGATCTCGGCGGCGGCCGGGTTCAAGCCCAACATCGACATCGACCGCGCCGAACTGCGGGCCAACGCCCTGCAGATCTGCGCCGTCGTTCCCTCGATCCTCACGGCGCTGCATCGCCTCGGCGAAGGACACGAGCCCGTCGAGCCGCACGACTCGCTCGGTTACGCCGAGAACTACCTCTACATGATGACGGGTGAGGTGCCCGATCCGAAGCGGGCTCGGGCCATCGAGCAGTACCTCATCTCGACCGTCGACCACGGGTTCAACGCGTCGACGTTCACGGCCCGCGTCATCACGTCGACGGGCGCCGACCTCGGGGCCGCCGTCACCGGTGCCATCGGCGCCCTGTCCGGCCCCTGGCACGGCGGCGCGCCGAGCCGGGCCCTCGACACCCTCGACGCCATCGGCACGCCCGACAACGTCGACGACTGGGTACGGCCGCGCATCGAAGCGGGCGAGAAGATGATGGGCTTCGGCCACCCCGTGTACCGCACCCACGATCCCCGCTCGGTGATGTTGCGCGGCATCGCCGAGTCGATCGGCGGCGACATCGTCGACTTCGCCAAACAAGTCGAGTCCCGCATCGTCGAGATCCTCAACGAGGTGAAGCCCGGCCGGGAGATCTACACGAACGTCGAGTTCTACGCCGGCGTGGTCATGGAGCTCTCGGGACTCCCTCGGTCGATGTTCACGCCGACGTTCGCCTCGAGTCGGGTCATCGGCTGGTGCGCCAATATTCTCGAGCAGGCGGCGCACAACAAGATCATCCGCCCGGCGGCCCGCTACGTGGGCCCGCCGCCGCCCCAGCCCGTGCCGGCCATCGACGACCCGGTTCGCTGAGTGGGGGTCTCCGTCAACGAAGCCACCGAGGTCGACCTCGACCTCATCAGTTCCTTCGGCCGCATGATCCCGCAGCTTTCGAGTTCGTCGCCGGCGCCCGACGCCGACCAGTTGGCCGAGATGATCGCCCACCCCGGCACCACCGTCTTCGTCGCTCGCAGCGATGACGAAGGGCTGATCGTGGGCACACTCACCCTCGTCGTGTTCCGCATCCCGACCGGGGTGCGCGCCTGGATCGAGGACGTAGTCGTCGATGGCGATGCCGTCCGAGGCAAAGGATGGGGAACGGGCGCGGCGCTGACCCACGCGGCGCTCGAGAAGTCGCGCAACGCCGGCGCCAAGAC
>JBKJKM010000152.1:0-4992 GCA_046597375.1 Acidimicrobiales bacterium
CCCCGATGTCCAGGCCGATCGGGGCCAACAGACGAGCCAGTTGGTCATCGGTCACACCGGCGTCGCGGAGGCGTTGCCGACGCTCCGCGTCGGTGCGTCGGGACCCCATCGCGCCCAGATACCCGACGCGTGTGCGGAGGGCGGCGACGACCGCCGGCACGTCGAACTTGTGGTCGTGGGTGAGCACGCAGACTGCGTCTCTCGGCCCCAGGTCGGCGCCGTTGGCATCGAGGTAGCGATCGGGCCAGTCGACGACGACCTCGTCGGCCATCGGGAACCGGGCGGCCGTGGCGAACACCGGGCGGGCATCGACGACGACGACCCGGTAGCCCAACACCTTGCCGATGCGCGTCAACGCCGCCGTGAAGTCGACGGCGCCGAAGATCAAGAGGCGCGGCGGCGGGGCGAAGCTCTCGATGAACACCCCGACTTCGGTCTGGCGAGCCTGGCCCTCTGGTCCGTAGTGGCGGGTCGAACTGAGGCCGGCGTCGAGTTCCGCCCTCGCGTCGCGAGCGACGACCCGGTCGAGTTCGGGGTGACCAAGCGTGCCCTCGACCGGCCCCTCCACTCGGACGAGGAGCTTGGCGCCGAGCGGTGTTCCTTCGATGACCGTCACGAGGGCGACCGGTTCCTCCGAACGGATGGCGTCGCGCAACGCCTCATAGAGACTCACCAGTCGAGTGGCTCGATGAGGAGGTGCACGGTGCCGCCGCAGGTGAGCCCGACGGCGAAAGCCTCGTCGTCGGAGTAGCCGTAGGTGACGCGACGGGGCGTTGCGGCCTCGCCCAGCGCGAGGAGCTCGAGCGCCTCGCTCACGACCGCGCCCTCGACGCAGCCGCCCGACACCGACCCAGCGACCTCCCCGTCCGAGCTGACGACCATCGTGGCGCCAGGGTCTCGCGGGCCGGAGCCCTCGATGCCGACCACGCGCGCCACAGCGACCCGCTTGCCCTGCCGGCGCCACCGCTCGATGTCGTTGAGGACTTCCTTCATCGGCCCGCCGGCCCAGAGGCAGTCATTCGCCCCGCCGGCCCAGAGGCAGTCATCGGCTGGCCACGACCTCGGCCAAGGCCTCGAGCGAAGCGAGCGAGTGGCCCTCGAGGAATTCGTCGACGAAGGGCAGGGCTGCGGCCATCCCGCGGGCGAGGGGCGCGTATCCGTCGGTGACCTTGAGCGGGTTCACCCACACGACGCGATGGGCGACTCGATGCAGGCGGGCCATCTGGCGGCCGAGCTCGTCGGCTTCGCCTCGGTCCCAGCCGTCGGAGAGGATCACGACAACCGCTCCCCTCGCCATCCCTCGCACACCCCACTCGTCGTTGAACTGGCGCAGCACCTCGCCGAGACGGGTGCCACCGCTCCAGTCGGACACCGATGCCGAAGCCGCCGCCAACGCCGCATCGGGGTCGTGGGACGACAGTTCGCGGGTGACGCGCGTCAGGCGGGTGCCGAGAGCAAAGGCCTCGACACGACTGCGTCCGACGACGGCGGCGTGAAGGAACCGGAGCAGGGCTCGGCTGTAGGTCTCCATCGACCCACTGACGTCGCAGAGCAGCACGACCCGTCGGGGTCGCTCCGACGGTCGGAGGAAGGCGCGGTCGATGGGTTCGCCATGGAGGCGGAGCGAGCGGTGCACCGTGCGGCGCAGGTCGGGGTGGCGGGTGTGGCGTCGCGTCGGACGCATTCGATGCGAGCGACGTAGCGAGCCACCGAGTCGAAGTTCGGCCATCAGGCGCCGGGCTTCGTCGAACTCCCGGTCGGTGTACGTGGCGAAGTCCTTGTGGCGCAGCACTTCGGCCGGGCTGTAGCGCACCGTCACCGTGCGCGACCCGTCGTCATCTGGTTCGGGGAGGTTCGGATCGCCATCAGGCTCGTCCTCGACCTCGTCGTCGAGGGCCAGGACCACGGGCTCGACCTCGCGATTGGTGCGGATCAGCTCACGCTGCAACCAGAAGGCGGCGAAGGCGTGCTCGTACGCCGTGTGGTGCTCGGGTCGGCGGACCAGGGTCGCCCGCCCGGCCCAGTAGACCGCAGCCCGATCGTCGACGCCCACCGCCCCGAGCGCTTGGACGAACCCCACGACGTCGCCGGTCGCCACCGGCACGCCGAGCCGGCGCAAGGTGGTGGCGAAGGCCGCGGCCATACGGTCGACGCCGGTCGCCTCGACTTCAACCGGCACGGGCGATCCCCGCCTCGACCAGCGACGCGACCCCAGCGCCCCGCACGCGTTCCTGATCCTCGCGGTACTTCAGGACGGACCCAAGCGTCGCGTCCACCCAGCGCTCGCTCAGATCGGCCTGCCCGAGGGCCGCGATGGCCTGGGCCCAGTCGATGACTTCTGCCACCCCCGGCGGCTTGAAGAGCTCGAGACCGCGCATCTGCTCGACCGCACCCGCCACCTGTCGCGCCAGGCGCTCCGTCACCTCCGGTGCGCGCAAGCGGATGATGGCCACCTCGCGCTCGAAGCCCGGATGCTCGACCCAGTGGTACAGGCAGCGACGCTTGAGGGCATCGTGCACGTCGCGCGTCCGGTTCGACGTGAGGATGGCGATGGGCGGCACGTCGGCCCGGAACGTCTTCAACTCGGGAACGGTGACGGCGTAGTCGCTGAGGATTTCGAGCAGGAAGGCCTCGAACTCGTCGTCGGCCCGGTCGACCTCGTCGATCAACAGGATGGGCGGCGGGCCCTCACGATGGTCGATGGCCTTGAGCAGCGGCCGGCGCACCAGGAACCGCTCGCTGTAGAGCTCGTCTTCGGCCTCGCTGACGCTGGCGCCCGTGGCCTCGACGGCCCGCAAGTGCAAGAGCTGGCGGGAGTAGTCCCACTCGTAGGCGGCCTGGGCCAGGTCGATGCCCTCGTAGCACTGCAGCCGGAGCAGCTCTCCCCCGGTCCACCGAGCGAGCACCTTCGCCACCTCGGTCTTGCCCACGCCCGCCTCGCCTTCGAGGAGAAGGGGTCGATGCAGGGTGAGCGCGAGGAAGATCGCCGTCGACAGCCCCTCGTCGGCGAGGTACCCGTGCTCGGCGAGCGCAATGCGCACGTCGTCGACCGAGCCAGGTGCCATCGACGCTGAGGCTACTGGCCGGTGGCCATTCCCGATTTACGTGCGCTTCGGGGGCGTGGACGCCCCCGAACGCGCGTAGATCCGGGGGTGGAGGCTTAGATCCCGGCTTCTTCCAGAGCGCGGCGGACGAGGACCTGGGCCAGATGGCGGCGGTACTCCGGCGAGGCGTTGAGGTCGGCGGGCGGGTCGAGGCCATCGGCGGCGGCCGACGCGGCGTCGGCGGCCGAGGCGCCGCCGGCGAGGGCGGCCTCGACGGCAGAGGCCCGGACGGGCACGGAGCCCATGTTCACCAGTGCAACGCCGGCGTTGTTGCCTTCGCCGGTGCGGACGGCGGCCACGCCGACGATGGCCCAATCCTGGGCCCGGCGGTTGAACTTCTGGAACGACCAGCCGTTGGACCCGGTCTTCGGAATGCGCACCTCGGTGAGCAGTTCGTCCGGCTGGAGTGCGGTCTCGAGGAAGCCGTGGAAGAAGTCGGCCGCGGCGATGGTGCGCTCGCCGCCCGGACCCTTCGCGACGAGCGTGCCGCCCAAGGCGAGGACGACGGCCGGCAGATCGGAAGCCGGGTCGCCATGGGCCAGCGTGCCGCCGAGGGTGCCGCGGTGGCGCACCTGAGGATCGCCGACGTGGGAGGCGGCGTGGGCCAGCAGCGGCACCTCGGCCAGGAGTAGGTCGGATGTCTCGACATCGCGATGGCGAGTGAGCGCGCCGATGGCGACGTGGTCGCCGCCGTCGCGGATGTAGGAAAGGTCGCTGAGGCGGCCGACATCGATGAGCATCGTCGGCGTCGCCAGGCGCAGCTTCATGAGCGGCAGGAGGGAGTGGCCGCCGGCCAGCAGCTTCGCCTCGTCGCCGTGCTCGGTGAGCAGCGAGATGGCCTCCTCGGCCGACCCCGCTCGCTGGTAGTCGAAGGCGGCGGGGATCACGGCTTCACCGCCGTCGAACCGGCGGCGGCGAGGACGGACTTCACGATGTTGTGGTAGCCGGTGCAGCGACAGAGGTTGCCCTCGAGGCCCTCGCGCACCTGCTGCTCGTTCGGGTCGGGGTTCTCCTGCAGCAGGGAGACAGCGGCCAGCACCATGCCGGGGGTGCAGTACCCGCATTGCAGACCGTGGTTCTCTTGGAACGCCTGCTGCATCGGGTGCATCGTTCCGTCGGCGTCGGCCAGGCCCTCGATGGTCTGGATCGACAGGCCGTCGGCTTGTACGGCGAGCACGGTGCACGACTTGACCGACTCCCCATCGATGAGCACGGTGCAGGCCCCGCACGACGACGTGTCGCAGCCGACGTTGGTACCGGTGAGGCCGACGACCTCCCGGATGTAGTGGACCAGCAGGAGGCGGGGTTCGACGTCGTGCTCGCGAACTTCGCCGTTCACCGTGACCGATACGTGCACTACGCCTCCAAGGTTGCTGCGGGACGGGTCATCATGCCTCGCCGAGCGGCGAGTAGTGCTCGACGACCGGGAACGGGTCGTAGAAGTGGTGGAGCAGCTCGCGCCACGGGTCGTAGCGGTCGGAGCCCCGGAAGCCCTCGGTGTGGGCCTCGAGCGTGTCCCACTCGACCAACAGGAGGTAGCGGGCCCCGTCCTCGACGCAGCGGCGAAGTTCGAGACCGAGAAATCCCGGGGTCGCCTCGATCAGCGGTCGGGCCTGGGCGAAGGCCGCTTCGAACTCTTCCGTCTCGGCCGGTCGGACGTCGAGACGCGCCACTTCGAGGATCGGCGCCTTCCCTGGCGTGCCACCGGACATCACCGCTCGCCTCCGGAGATCACAGGCCGGGGATGTCCTCGTCGGCTGCGGTCGGCGCCGATCCGAAGCCGGCACCACCCGTGGGGTTGAACGCGGCCTCGGGCGCGCCCAGTCCGTTGATGGCCCGCCACACCTTCTCGGGGGTGCACGGCATGTCGATGTGCTTGACGCCGAAG
>JBKJKM010000292.1:0-6571 GCA_046597375.1 Acidimicrobiales bacterium
GGCGATAACACGCCGATCACGGTCGAGTTGATCCATCCGATCGCCATGGACGAAGGTCTCCGTTTCGCCATCCGCGAGGGTGGCCGTACCGTGGCCTCGGGCCGCGTCACCAAGATCCTCAAGTAACGAGCCAGGGAGCGAACGATGGCCAAGGGTGAGAAGCGGGTCGCAGTGACCCTGGCTTGCGAGACCTGCAAGCGGCGCAACTACATCACGATGAAGAACAAGCAGAACGATCGTGAGCGCATCGAGATGAAGAAATACTGCAAGTGGGACCGAGGCCACACGGTCCACAAGGAAACCCGCTAAACGGGTTGACCCATTTTCTGCTCCTGCACGGCTTCCTCGGACAGCCGGCGCAGTGGCAGTGGTTGGAAGCGGAGTTGCAGGGGCGCGGGCACACCACCCGCGCCCTGGCGCTGCCCCGTCGTACCTGGGACGACGAGATCTCCTTCGTCCAACGCGAGCTCGAGACCGAGGGTCGCCCCACCGTGCTCGTCGGGCACTCCCTCGGCGGTGCCCTGGTGCGAGCTTTTGCCACGGTTCACCCTGACGTTGCGTTCGGCCTCGCCACGATCGCGGCCACGCCCCCGCACTTCCACACCGACCTGATCCCACGCCTCGGGCGATTCGTCGCCGACGGCAGCTTCGTGCCGGACCTTCCGGCCTTTCTCGAGCTCGCCTTCCCCGGAGGTCCGCCTGAGCTGGCCACGTTCGAGTGGGTCCAACCACCATTGCGGGGCGACCAGCCCGATGGCGAGGTCATCGGGTCCGAACCCCGGCTCGCCATCCTGGCCGAGGACGACGCCATGGTGCCGGCCGTCGAGCAACAGCGAGCGGCCGCGGCTCTCAGGGCGCCGACCGCCTGGGTGCCGGGCGGTCACAGCCCCCACGTCCGTCACCCCTCGCTGGTGGCGACCCTGCTCGTCAACTGGCTCACGCCTGAGGGCTGAGTTCGACCGTCTGGTTGTCACAGGTGACCGCGGCCACGAGGTCGCCCTGGCGGTCGGAGGGGAGCGCCACGGTTGTCCCGTCCGGGCCGGTCATCATCCAGTCGCGTCGGCCCGGCCCGAGGTTGGTGACCCGCAACTCGGTGCGGTGCCTGGCGAGCGACGGCCGCTGCGGATGGGCGGCGATCCGGAGCACTCGCCCGTCCCACGCCGCCTCGCTGAGGGCCACGCGTGGGAAGTCGACGCCGATGACGGTCGGCGCGGTGAACTTGGCGAGGTTCGGCTCGTTGAACACGGCCGACCACCGCCCGTCGTGCAGCCTCAGACCGAGGCCGGCGCCGCTCAGTCAGTAGGGCCAGATCTTGGTGTTCTCACAGTGGCAGCCGATCTGGTGGTTGTGCCACTGCTCGGCCAGGTGGGCGGCCACGGCCGAGTGTGTCCACGAGAAGGCGTGGTCGCCGTCGCCGATCAGGTCGAACGGTTCGTTCCACTTGTCGTCGCCCGACACGTAGCGGTGCAGCCCGAGGAGCAGGGTGAAGAAGCCCTTGAAGAACAGCATGCCGTCGGCGGCAATCGGGTCCACTTGGACGCCATAGGGCTCGATGCCGTTCGCCGTCCAGCCGGGCACGTCGTCGTTGCCCCAGAGCGCCGCCGGCACGAGCGAGCGATAGTGGTCGGGATAGTCGCCGCGGTCGGGGTCATGGCCGAACTGGGTCATCCAGTCCTCGGCTGCCCACCAGCTCGTGTGGCGCCGAACGAGCTCGTCGAGCACCTGGGCGTAGACCTCGCGCCACGCAGGCGTGCGATCGCACAGCAATGCCATGGCGTAGCTCGAGTCGACGAGGTCGAATCGTTTCCACGACGTCATGGGCTCGCCGGTCCGGTCGTCCCAGTGGGCCTGCGGCCGCCCGCGACGGCTCCAATCGTCGGGCGTGGTCACCTTGCGGTGGAGGTAGCGGAGCCATCCGAGCGATCGGTCGTCGAGCTCCGGCATCACTCCAGCGTGACCCATCTCGGGTCCGCCTGCACGGGGGGCGTAACCTCTCTCGGTATGGCTCGGTCCAACTCGGTGATGCCAACCGAGATCGGTGAGCTGGTCGCACTGGCCAAGGCCGGCGACCGGGGCGCCTTCGACGAGCTCGTCAAGGCGACCTACGCCCAGACCTACACGCTCGCCCTTCGGTTGACGCACAACGAAGAGGATGCGAGGGACGTGGTGCAAGAGGCATATCTCCGGGCCTACAAGGGCCTCAAGAAGTACCGGGGTGACGCCCAGTTCACGACGTGGCTGTATCGCATCACGGCCAATTGCGCGGCCACCCACCTCGGCAGAGGAAACAAGCACCGCCACGAGGACCTGGACGATCAGGAGCAGCTCTTCGACCCCCGCCCCGAAGCCGACCCGGCCGTTGCCGCCGACGCCACGATCCTCCGGGATCGGGTCAACGCCGCCCTCGCCCACCTGCCGCCCCGCCTGCGGGCGGTCGTCGTTCTCCGTGACGTCTACGACCTGCCTCACGACGAGATCGCCCAAGAGCTGGGCATCACCGAGGCGGCAGCCAAGGTTCGCTTGCACCGGGCCCGCAAGCAGCTCCGGGAACGCCTCTTCCCGATGCGTGGAGAGGAGGAAGCCCGTGCAGTGTGACGAGATCGCGGAGCTCCTGCCCGGCATCGTCGACGGTGGCGAGATCGCCGACCGGCGCATCCAGCGCCACGTCGAGTCGTGTCTGCGTTGTCAGGCTGAGCTCGTGCAGTACCGCAAGCTCCTGAAGGCCCTCCACCTCCTCCGGACCGAAGTGCTCGAGCCGGCGCCGGGGCTGCTCAGCGAGATCCTGGCCGGGCTGGAAGCCGCCGGCGAGCGCCGGGCCGTTCGGTCCCTGCTCAACGGCCGCAACGCCGCCTATGCCGGAGGGACGGCCGCAGCACTCGCCGCCGGTGCCGTCGGTGTCGCCCTCCTGGCGCACCGTCGTCGCCTCAGCCTCGCCAGCTGACCCCGACCGGAGCGTTGGAAAGGTGCCCTGCTACCCTGGGTGCTCCACTGCACCTCCCGGCCCCTCGCCGGGCTGCGCAGAGGGCAGTAGCTCAATTTGGCAGAGCACCGGTCTCCAAAACCGGCGGTTGGGGGTTCGAGTCCCTCCTGCCCTGCGTCATGCGACCCGCTCCCAGAGGTAGCCCGTGAACCGAGAAACCAAGCGCATGATGGCCCGCCAGGGTGCTGCCGGTCCCGACGGCGCCCCGGTCGCGCCGGATCGCAAGCAGCCGGCCAACGTCCCCCGCAAGGCCGTCAAGCGCGACAAGACGTCGCCGGCGGTGTTCCTCCGTGAGGTTCGCGGCGAGCTCCGTCGGGTGGCTTGGCCGACCCGGGCCGAGGTCATCAACTACTCCACCATCGTGCTGTTCACCCTGGCGATCCTGATCGCCCTGATCTTCGTCCTGGACTACGCCTTCGCCAAGTCGGTGCTCTTCCTGTTCGACACCCCTGAATGAGTGATCTCGTGACTGACGCCGCCCCCGCCTACGACGCCGCCGACGAGCCGGAGTCCGAAACGACCGAGGCGCCGCCCACCGACGCGGTCGAGACGACCGAGGTCGTGACCGAGGCCGAGCTGCTCGGCGACGCCGCGGGCGACGCCGACGCCGACGAGGACGAGGACGACGAGCCCTACGAGAGCCCGTACGACCGTCCGGGCGCCTGGTACGTCGTGCACACGTACGCCGGCTACGAGAACAAGGTCAAGCAGAACATGGCCTCGATGGTCGCCTCGCTGAACCTGGAGGATCGGGTCTACGAGGTCGTCATCCCGATGGAAGACGTCACCGACTTCAAGAACGGCAAGCGGGTGGTCGTCCAGAAGAAGATGTTCCCCGGCTACCTCTTGGTCCGGGTCGACATGGACGAGTCGGTGTGGTTCCACATCCGCAACACGCCGGGCGTCACCGGGTTCGTGGGGCAGGGCGCCAAGCCCATGCCGTTGGCCCGCAAGGACGTCGAGACCTTCCTGGCCGTCAAGCCCGAAGGCACCGAGTCTGCTCCGAAGAAGGCGCGACCGAGCACGCTGTTCTCCGAGGGGGAGAGCGTCCGAGTCAAGGAAGGCCCCTTCGCCGACTTCACCGGGATGATCAACGAGATCAACGAGGACCAGATGAAGCTCAAGGTGCTCGTCAACATCTTCGGTCGTGAGACCCCGGTCGAGCTCGGGTTCGACCAAGTCGCCAAGCTCTAACTACACTTTTCCGGCCCCACACCAAGGAATCCCATGGCAAAGAAGCGCGTCATCACCACCGTCAAGATCCAGCTGCCTGCTGGCGCGGCTACCCCCGCGCCGCCAGTCGGCACGGCGCTCGGTCCTCACGGCGTCTCGACGCCGGAGTTCGTGAAGCAGTACAACGCCGCGACCGAGAGCATGCGGGGCCAGGTCATCCCGGTCGAGATCACGATCTTCGAGGATCGCTCGTTCACGTTCGTCCTCAAGACCCCGCCGACGCCGGCGCTGCTGCGCCAGGCCGCCGGGCTCGACAAGGGGTCGGCCACGGCCGGGAAGGCCATCTCCGGTTCGGTCACCGAGGCCCAGGTCGAGGAGATCGCCAAGACCAAGATGCCCGACCTCAACGCCAACGACCTCGAGGCCGCCAAGCAGCAGGTGCGGGGCACGGCCCGTTCGATGGGCATCAAGGTCAGCTAGTCCGCTTTTCCGCAATTGGCCTGGACCGGGTCCACCTCACCCGGCCGGCGCTACCTACGAGGGAGACACCCACATGTCACAAGCAACCGGCAAGAAGTACAAGGACGCGTCCAAGCGCTACGACCGCATGGCGTTCCACACGCCCGCTGAGGCGGTCGATCTGGTCAAGTCGCTGGCCCCGGCCAAGTTCGACGAGACCGTCGAGTTGGCCGTGCGCCTCGGCGTCGACCCTCGCCGGGCCGATCAGATGGTGCGAGGCACCGTCGCCCTGCCGTCCGGCACCGGCCGTACCGTCCGCGTCGCCGTGTTCGCCTCGGGCGAGCAGGCCGAGGCCGCTCGGGCTGCCGGCGCCGAGATCGTGGGCGCCGACGACCTCGTCGCCCTCGTCGAGGCCGACAAGATGGATTGGGACGTGTCGATCGCGACGCCGGACATGATGGCCCTCGTCGGGCGCGTCGGCCGCAAGCTCGGTCCTCGTGGCCTCATGCCCAACCCGAAGACGGGCACCGTCACGACCGACGTCGCCAAGGCCGTCTCCGAGGTCAAGGGCGGTCGCGTCGAGTACCGCACCGACAAGTTCGGCAACGTGCACGTCCCCGTGGGCAAGGTGTCGTTCGACCGCAAGGCCCTCCTGCTCAACGTGCGGGCCGTGCTCGACGAGATCCACCGAGCCAAGCCGTCGGCATCCAAGGGCAAGTACGTCCGCTCGGTGACGATGTCGTCGACCATGGGCCCGGGCGTCAAGCTCGACGCCAACAACACCAAGATCACCGACGAGGACATGGCTTCGGCGTAGCTGCCGTACGCTGGTCGGTACCAAGCTGTTCGTTTCGCTCGCCGAAGACCTCAGGTCACCCATCCGGGTGGTAATGCCTCGCCAGAGGCGCCTGACGAGGTGGACCTCCAAGAACTCACGTTCCCGGGGCGTTCGCTGCTGCACGCGAGCCCCGATGTCGTGAGAGGAGGTGATTCCCATGGACAACCCGAGGCCCGAGAAAGTGGCCGTCGTCGATGAGGTGAAGGAACGCCTCCGCTCGTCGTCCGCCGCCATCCTCACCGAGTACCGCGGGATGAAGGTGGAAGACCTGTCGACGCTCCGACGCTCACTGCGAGCCCAGGGCGGCGACTACAAGATCTACAAGAACACCCTCGTCCGCTTCGCCGTGAAGGACCTCGGCCTGGATGAGCTCGAGCCGCTGCTCGTCGGCCCCACCGCCATCGCTTTCATCGACGGCGATGCCGTCGGTGTGGCGAAGGTGCTGCGTGACTACGCACGCACCAACCCGCTGCTCATCGTCAAGGGTGGTGTGTTGGGGGAGAGCGTGCTCTCCGCCGCCGACACCACCGCACTGGCCGACATCCCGCCCCGCGAGGTTCTGCTCGCCCGTTTCGCCGGTCTGCTCGCTGCTCCCATGCAGCAGTTCGCCGGTCTGCTGGCCGCCGTCCCCCGCAACTTCGCCTACGGGCTCAAGGCCCTCATCGATCAGGGTGGCAATCCTGGCGTGGCTGAGGCCGCTGCTCCTGCCGTCGAGGCAGAAGCCGAGGCTCCCGCCGCCGAGACGCCGACCGAAGAGGTCGTCGTCGAAGACGTCGCCGCCACTGGGTCCGCCGAGGCCCCGGCCGCCGAACAGGCGCCCGAACCCGAAGCACCCACCGAGAACGACACCACCACCCCCACTGAGGAATAGGAACGACTGACATGGCAACCAAGGAAGAGATCCTCGACTCGATCGCCGGCATGACCGTGCTCGAGCTGAGCGAACTGCTGAAGGATTTCGAAGAGAAGTTCGGCGTCACCGCTGCGGCCCCGGCTGCCGCGGCCGCGCCCGCAGGCGGGGGTGGCGGCGACGCCGCTCCGGCCGAGGAGGAGAAGGACGAGTTCGACGTCATCCTCACCGGTGCCGGCGACAAGAAGATCCAGGTCATCAAAGAGGTCCG
>JBKJKM010000318.1:0-9221 GCA_046597375.1 Acidimicrobiales bacterium
GTCGGGCCCGACCATGACGTTGCTCCCCAACACCGTGTATTCACGGATGTGGGCCCCGGCGGAGATCTTGCAGTAGTCACCGATCACCGCGGGCCCCTCGACCTTGGCCGCCGGGTCGATCTCGGATCCCTCGCCGAGCCAGACACCCTGTCCCATCTCGAAGCCGTCGATGGCGACCTCGACCTTGCGGTCGAGGATGTCCTGGTGCGCCTTCACGTACGCCTCGAGGGTCCCGACGTCCTCCCAGTAGCCCTCGGCCACGTAACCGAAGAGGGGCTTTTCCTCCTCGAGCAAACGCGGGAAGACGTCGCTCGAGAAGTCGACCGGCTTGCCGGCGTCGATGTGGTCGAAGATCTCGGGTTCGAGGACGTAGATGCCCGTGTTGATCGTGTCGCTGAAGACCTGACCCCAAGTCGGCTTCTCGAGGAAGCGCTCGATCGAGCCGTCCTCCTTGGTGATGACGATCCCGAACTCGAGAGGATTTTCCATCGCCTTGAGACCGATGGTCGCCATCGCACCGTTCTCTTCGTGGAACTTCACGATGGCGGAGAGGTCGATGTCGGTGAGAACGTCGCCCGAGATGACGAGGAACCGCTCGTCTTTGAGCTGCTCCATGGCGTTGCGGACGGAGCCGGCCGTGCCGAGCGGGCTCTCTTCGGTGGCGTACACCATGCGCACGCCGAATTCGGAGCCGTCGCCGAAGTAGTTGCGGATGGTGTTCGCCAGGAAGGCGACGGTGACGACGATGTCGTCGAAGCCGTGCTCCTTGAGGAGCGCCACGATGTGCTCCATCATCGGCCGGTTGGCGATGGGCATCATCGGCTTGGGTTGGTTGGAGGTGAGTGGGCGGAGACGGGTGCCCTCGCCGCCCGCCATGATCACGGCCTTCACGACGAGTGGCCTACCCCCGACGAGCGGGCCTGACGCCCTTCCCGCAGGGCTCGGATGGCGATGGGTACGTAGAGAGCCAGGGCGTACCAGCTGAGGAGGATGCCGGGGACGGCGAACACCCACCCGACCATGGTGGCCGTGTCCCGCCAGCCCAGTTGCTGGTCGCCGCCGGCGAGAAAGAAGGGGAAGGCGAAGAGGTTGCAGAAGGTGCCGGCCTTCCCGAACCACGTGACGTCGATGCGACGCGCGCCCAAGGCGGCCAGGCCGACGGTGGCGAGTGAAATCAGGGCCTCGCGTGCCAGCACCAGGACGGCGACGATCACGGGGACCGAGCCTTCGATCAGGATGCTCACGATCCCGACGAAGAGCAGCAGGCGGTCGGCGACCGGATCGAGCACCTTGCCGAGGGTCGAGACCTGCTTCCAGCGGCGGGCGAGGAACCCATCGACCCAGTCGGTTGCGCCGAGCACGCCGAGGAGCCATGCGGCGGCGTACTCGTTGTCCTGCGCGAACAGCAGCCAGACGAACACCGGCAGGCAGGCCAGCCGGACGAAGGTGATGACGTTCGGCACCGTCCAGATGCGGTCCTCGCCCTGGCGCACGTCGCGTTTGGTCACCGGGCGATGCTTACCATTCCCCCAACGACATCGACGGCGATCGCGTCACCCAGACGCCGGTTCGCCGGGCTTGGTCGCCCAGAGCAGGTGGTGCGGATGCACGTGGCCCGCATGCAGCGGGCGGTGGGCCACGTCGCCGAGGCCGGCATCTCCCATCCAGGTGGCCAGCTCCTGCGGTGGGACGAAGGTGAGCTCATGGCCCTCGGTGATCTTGAGGATCCGAACCGAAAGTCGCTCCTGGGCCGCCATCCATCGAAACTTCCAACGCGGCAGCGAGCCCATCTCCTTGACAACCAGGACTCCTCCCGGGGCCAGCGAGTTGGCCGCTGCGCGGAGAAGCGACCGCTCGCCTGCACGGTCGATGAGGTAGAGCACGTCCACGATGCACACGGCGTCCCACGGTCCGGTCGGCAATTCGCCGGGTTCCGCCGGTGCGAACGAGAGGTTGGGAAGGCCGGCCGCGGCGCGCTGCGCCGCACGGATCTTGTCTCCGTCGACGTCGGTGCCGACCACCGTGCGTTCCGGCGACGACAGCGACAGGTAGGTCGCGAACAGGCCGTGACCGCAGCCCACCTCCAGGATGCGCCCGCGGCGCGGGACCACGTCGGCCACGTCCTCGAAGGGGCAGGTGCGCCATCGGACGCGGGTGTGGAGGCGAGTGCCGGGGGACTCACCCGCGTACCGGGCGAGGGTGGCCTCGGCGACGGGGTTCAACGGCGGTCAGCCGGCGCGAGATCGCCGTACGTGCCGAGTACGAAGCCGTGTCGGGTAACGGCCGCCCTCGCCGTGGGGCTCGTCAACGCGGCCAGTTCCTCGCCCCATCGATAGTCCCAGTCATAACGGGCCCGGTCAGGGTCGTCGGCCTCGCCGGGATGAGCGGACAGCTCTACCGCGCCGGCTCCGCTGGCCGAGAGCCGGGCCAGTGCTGATTCGATGCGGTCGCCGTCCATCCGCCCCGCTTCGTCGACACCGGCGGCTCGGGTCGGGAAGGAAAGTCCTCGCGACGTCGCCCGCCTGGCCAGCGCAGCGGCAAGGAGGTTCACGCCGGCGCCGGGAAACGGCGTCGTGCTCCGCGGCACGCGCACGGCACCGATCCCCGCCTCGACGGCGAGGTCGAGGACGACCTCCCGGACGAGGGGCCACAGGTGGAGATGCTGGTGGCTGTCGAGGTGGCTGACGGTGACGCCGAGTTGTTGGACGGCCTCGAGCTGGGCTCGGAACTCTCGCGCCAGATCGGCGGCGTCGATGCGCCCCGCCGTGGCGCGGGCCAGGAACACCTTCCACGTCGAAGGCAACCGGCCGTGGCGATCGACGAGGCTCGGAACCTCGCGAGCCGAGAGCAACGGCGGGTCCTCCCCCACCGTCGCCAAGTGCACACCGACGCCGAGCCGTGCTTCGTCGCGCAGCCACGGGCCGGAGTCGGCGAAGCCTGAGGCCAAGGCCAAGACACTGGTGCTGGTCACGATGCCTTCGCGGTGGGCCCGCAGGATGCCGCGCGACACCGATGCGGTCAGGCCGTAGTCGTCGGCGTTGACGATCAGGAGCCTCGGGGTCGTCGTCGGCTGGGCCGGAACATCAGCTCGGCGCCGGCGCCGGCGGGGCGCCGCAATCGTGGTCGCATCGACGCCGGCAGTGCTGGCGTTCGGCGGCTGCAACGCCGCCAGCTGTGGCCGGAGCTCGACCATCTCGCGGACGATCTTGGCGATGGTCGTGCCGCTGGAGAGCGTGCTGACGCCCCGGGTGCGAGGGAAGTAGTCGACGCCGAACTGGATGATGTGGAAACCGAGCCGGTGGGCCCGGATCAACAGCTCGGCGTCGATGAAGCTGCCCCCGCTCTCGAGGGTGACGGCGTCGAGCACCGAACGGCGAACGAGCTTGAAGGCGAAGTTGATGTCGCGCACCCGCAGTCCGAAGGCGACACGGATCAAGCTGTTGTAGGCGAACGTGTACACCGCCCGTCGGGGGCCCTCGGCCGTGCGGTCGTGGCGGTACGCGCTGACGATGTCTGCGTCGTAGAGGCGCAACAGCCGGGTGGCCCTCGTGAGGCTTTCGAGCAAATCGCAGGGGAGGTCGGCGTCGGTGTAGAGCACGAGGTCGCCCGTCGCCAGGGCGAGACCCGTCTTGATGCTGCCCCCGAGGCCTTGGTTGACGGCATGGTGCGTGACCGCGATGTGGTGCGGGTCGGCCTCGTGCAGGTCGTCGGCGAGCCGCGGCGTGGCGTCCGAGCTGGCGTCGTCAACGATCACGATCTCGTAGTCGTCGAGGTCGCCGGCGGCCACGAGGGCCTCGGTGGCCTCCTTGGCCGACTCGACGGCGAGGTGGATCGACGACTCCTCGTTCCACATGGGGAACACGATGCTCAACCTGGTCGCGACCCGTCCCATGCGTCGCTCATCCTTGCCGACGCGCACCAGGGGCCATGCACCGGCCCTCCCTAGGATGCGCCGGTGCCGAGGACGTCGTGGGTGGCCGCCGGCCTGGCAGTGGCGCTGGTCGTGTCGCGGGTGCGCCTGGTTGCCGTGTTCGGTGCGTCGTGGACCGACGAGGACCAGGCTCTGCTCTGGTACGCAGCCCGGGATCTCTTGGGCGGCCACCTACGCGAGCCCTACTTCTTCGGCCAGCCCTACGGATCGTGGCTCGAGGCCCTGTTGGCGGCACCGGCCGTCGGCCTCGGCGTGCCGCTGCGCATCGCCGTCGCTGCCGCCGGCTCGATCGCCGGCACCTTTCCATGGTTCGGGTTCGCAGCGGCAGCCTGGTGGGTCCGACGGTCGCCCTTGTTGACAGTCACCATCCTCGGCGTGGCTCTTGCCATGGCCCTCGAAGGGTCGATCATCTCCACCCTGCCGCGTGGACTGCTTCCCGGCGTCGTCCTCGGCTGCGCCGCCGTCCTGATCGTCCTCGTTTGGGCCCGGTCCCCCGTCGCCGTCGCCGCCTTTGGCGCCCTCCTGTTGGGGAGCGCTTCGCTGAACGTCGGGGCTGCGCTGGTGACCGGACCGGTTGCGGTGCATCTCGTGCTGTCGTCCGTGTCGTCGTGGCGGCGGTTGGCGCCGGCGCTGGCGGGCGGCCTCGCCGTCGGGGCCTCGCTTCACGTTCTCGCGCAGTCGTTCTACCGATCCCATCCGGCCTACGACCTGCACGGCACGCCCGCCTTCTCCTTCTCGGCCGGCCGGCTGGTGGAGAACCTCGCCCACCTCGACCGCTACCTCCCCGCCTACGCGCCCGAGGTCGTTCGAGGCGCGGGTGTCGCGGTCGTGGTGGTGACCATCCTCGGAGGAATCGGGTGGGTGGCGATCACCCGGCGGACGGTCGCAGCAGCAGCCGCGTGCCTCACCGCCGTCCTCCTCGGCGTCGCCGTGCTCGGCACGGCCAAGGCGAACGACGGCACGGCATCGCTGTTCTTCCCGTACAGCCGCGTGTACCTCGGCCTCCCCTGGATGTTGTGCAGCCTGGCGCTCCTGCCCCGGGAGGGACGGGCGCCACGCTCGGCGGTGCCACGGGCCGGGCTTGCTCCTGCGCTCATCGCCCTCTGTTTGGCCTTGGCGGCACTCGCCTCGGCCGCAGATCGCGAGGTCGGGCTGGAGGATCGGGTCGACGGGCTGTTGGCGGCGGCCGACGGGGTGCCTCCGGTGGTGCCGGTTGCCACCGAGCTCCTCGCCGAACGGTGCGACCTCCGGCGGCGACTGGCTTCGGACCACGACGTCGAGGTGATCCTCGATCGCTACGACCGCACCGCGACCTATGGGTGCGGTGCGCTGCTCGACGGCGCCGTCGACACCCTCTTCCCGGAGTACGAAAGGCGGACCTGGATCCTCCTCGACGCTCAACGGCGGCGCATCCGTCGACTGCTGATCACCGGCCTCGACCGTTGCCCGCCAGTCCTGCGCGGCGACTGTCTCGTCGTGGATGTCGGCGAGCGCATAGCCCTCGTCACCGGCACCGAGCGCCCGGTCACGACGTGGGCGAGCGACCTAGGTCTGACGGTGCGGACGACGTCAGGTTGAATGGCGCTGGCGGACAATGGAGGGACGAGGCGAATGAGCGAGATTTCGGAGCGATACGGGCGTGTGGCGGATGGGTTCACGGCTCGAGTCGGAGGAGTGCCCGACGACAGCTGGGAGCGACCGGCCCCGTGCGAGGGTTGGGTCGCCCGCGACGTCGTGCGCCACATGGTCGAGTGGATGCCGTCGGTGGTGCTGGTCCCGGCGGGCCTCGATGCCCCAATCGGGCCCTCGGTCGACGACGATCCCGCGGGCGCCTGGGCGGCGCTCGACGCGGCCTTGCGCGGCGCACTCGATGATTCGTCGATCTCGGCCCAGGAACTCGACTCGCCCATGGGCCGCATCCGGGTCGACGATGCCATCGCCACGTTCTGCCTCGGCGACATCGTCATCCACACGTGGGACTTGGCCCGGGCCACCGGGCTCGACGAGACCCTCGATCCCGTCGAGGTCCACAACATGTACGAGGGAATGCTCCCCCTCGACGAGGTCCTCCGCGCCAGTGGCCACTACGGCCCTCGGGTCGTGGTGCCTGACGACGCCGACGAGCAATCGAAACTCATCGCCTTCACCGGCCGTCAGCCCTGAGCCGGCATCGTTGGGTGGAGGTCGTCTACACCTGGCGCGGCAGCGTCAGCGACGCCGAGATGGTCGAGCTCGTCGAGTCCCATGGGGGCAAGGCGTCTGTCGGGTGGTGGGACGGTATCCGGCACCACAGCCTGGGATGGGTCTCGGCTCGGGACGGTGATGGGCGGCTGGTCGGCTTCGTCAACGTGGCTTGGGACGGTGGTGACCACGCGTTCCTGATCGACACCAAGACGCGCGGCGACCTCCAGCACCAAGGCGTCGGGCGAACGGTCGTGGCCCTGGCCGCCCGCCATGCCGCCGAAGCTGGCTGCGAGTGGCTCCACGTCGACTACGAAGACCGACTCACGCCGTTCTACGTCGACGCCTGCGGCTTCGTGCCCACGGCCGCCGGGCTCATCCGGCTCCGGCCGACCAGCTGAGCACGGCGCCGCCCTGGCCGAGGAGTGCGGTGCCGGGAAACACACGGAGGCGCCGCGGTTCGAGCCGCAGCGCCCCGAACGCCGGGGACTGTGGCCCGTCGGCCCACGGCGGGATGATCGCCGGGTCGTAGCCCACGGGCGGAGGTGCATCCTTGAAGAGGTTCCAGACCATGTCGCGGGAGTCGTCGTCGAGGAACCACTCCGCCGAGCACTCGGCCGAGCAGGTGTCGTGGTTCGGGGCCCAATAGCTCACCGACAGGTAGGGGCTGTGGTGGAGGTGGGAGCGCTTCACGGCTGTCGGTCCGGTGGCGATCCATCCGACGAGGGTGGAGCCGTCCCACTGCCAGATCGGGTGGAGGATCCGGGTGCGGGGCCGATTCTCCGGGTCGACGGTCGCCACCGATGCCCACACGATCCGGTGGGCCATGTCCACGAACGCCGGCGCGATGTTCTCGATGTCGCTCATCACCTGATCCTGACGCAGTCCCGACTCAGGCGCCGAAGCCCATGCACCGGCATCGTTCATGTTGCCCTTGTGGTCGTGCAAACCGGTTTGGGTTGCCCTTGTGGCGGCCGCAATGGCCACCGCAACGCGACCTGAACGGCGAGCGTCACGTCGAGGTGGCGCGGCGAAGCTTCGACGGCGCCGAACCCGCTTGACCCTCGGCTACGCTGCCCCTGCAGTTCCGGGCTGTGGCGCAGTTTGGTTAGCGCGCTTGACTGGGGGTCAAGAGGTCGGAGGTTCAAATCCTCTCAGCCCGACCACAAACCCCAAGGTCCAGAGGGTGCCTCGACGACCTGCGCATCGGCCGGATGGGGACCTCTTGTTGGGTTCGTGGGTGGTGTCGACGCTAGGGCTCATGTTTTTTGGCGGTCGGTGCCATCGCGCTCGCCGGCGACCTTCTTGACCCGCGCGTGTTCGTGTTTGCAGGAACCGACGCACGGCCCGACGAGAGGCGACCCCGCCGAAGCAGGGCCAAGTTTGTTCAGCCCTTCCTCCTGCGCCGCTCGTACATTGCGCGGTCGGCTCGAGCGATCAGAGCTTGGAGGGTGTCGTTGTCGGCGAGCTCGGCGAGCCCGACGGAGAAGGTCGCGCCGTTTCCAGCCAGGTCCTTCCTCATCCCCCCAAAACGGTTCTCGGCGTCTTCGAGGTTCAGATCGAGCATCCCGCAGACGAATTCGTCACCCCCGTAGCGGACGATGAGGTCGTACTCCCGCACAACCTTCTTGACCTCGGCGACCACTTGGCGAAGCACGTCGTCGCCGGCCGCGTGCCCTCGCGCGTCGTTGATCGCTTTGAGGCCATCCACGTCTATGAAGGCCAGTACCAAGGGTTCACCGGTACGACGTGCCTTCACGACCTCGCGTTCAAGTTCCGCGAAGCCATGTGCCCGTTGGTGCGCTCCTGTCAATCCATCCAGTACGAGGTTCGCTCGTTCCACCGCTGAGCGCACGCGGTCCGAAGATGCGGCTTCCCGATCGTCTCCGGAGCGCTGCCGATCCCCCGCACTTCCCTTCCGATCCTGCTTGGCACCGTCTCGGTCCGCAGCCGCCTCGACGTCGACCTGGCCGTCCTTGTGATCGCGGTTTGCTGCCCGAGCGTCCCGCTCGTCGGAACGGTCGTCGCGTGCTTCCGAGGCCCTGTCGTGCGCCTCCGAGGTGCGGTCCCGGGCGTCTGCCGACCGGTCCCGGTCGTCGATCGTGAAGGACTGCGGTGGGTTCGGCTGATCAGCCGGCACTGACATACTCGAGGAAGCTAGCTAGGGCGAAAGAGGTACAGGCGTCGGGGCACTTGGGTGTTGCGACGGTACGCCATCGGTGCGCCCAGCTCTCGCAGTCCGGCCGGCGAACACATCTTGGGGACGTTTCTGGCGCTCCGGCGGGTTCTTTGCGCATGGAACCGCTGACCTTTCTTGATGGCGCCTGGAAAGCCTGCCGTGGCGCGCTGGCCCCGCTGCGACCTGAGGAAATGGACGCCCTGGCCGGGGGGCTCGACGAGTCGCAACACGCCGGGGGCACAGAAGTGGTCGCGCCGGTGCTTGCGTCCGACCGGACCACATCCCAGGTCGGGAAGCCCACGTGACCACCGCGTTCGTCCTCTCCGGCGGCGCTGCGCTCGGCGCCACCCAGGTCGGCATGCTCCTCGCGCTCAGCGAAGCCGGCGTCCAACCCGACCTCATCGTCGGCACTTCCGTCGGGGCCGTCAACGGCAGCTGGATTGCCGGTCGTCCCGACCGCGACGGGGTGAATGACCTTGCGCGCCTGTGGCAGGGACTCCGCCGCGATGAGGTCTTTCCCACCCGGCCCCTGCAGGGGCTCCTGGGTTTCGCAGGCCGGCGACGCAACCTCGTGCCCGACACCGGTCTGCGCCGTCTGCTCGCAGACAACCTTCGCTTCGAGCACCTCGAGGAGGCCACTGTCCCGCTGCACGTCATCGTCACCGACGTGCTCACCGGCGAAGACGTCTGCCTGTCGAGGGGTGATGCCCTCGGCGCCGTCCTGGCCAGCGCGGCCATCCCCGGCGTGTTTCCACCCGTGCACATCGACGGCCGCGACTACATCGACGGCGGGGTGGTCAACAACACCCCGATCTCCCACGCCGTCACCCTCGGTGCCGACACCGTCTGGGTGCTGTCCACCGGCTACGCCTGCGCCCTCACCGAACCACCACGCGGCGCCCTCGGCATGGCCCTCCACGCCCTCACCCT
>JBKJKM010000189.1:0-5348 GCA_046597375.1 Acidimicrobiales bacterium
GCCACGGCCGGCGCACCGGCCCGCAACAGCACTCCGGTCGGATACGAGACGGCCGTGCGCAACAGGGCCAGCGGGTTCCCCCGTTGGCCGTCGACATCGGTCGACAGCAGAGCGCGGACGGCGACGCCCACGTCGTCGCGAGCGCGCCCGCCGGCGTGGCGGGCGTCGTCGAGCACGTGGCGCGGAACGGACGTGAGGCGGCTACGGACGCAGCGCACGACCCAGCCGGGAAGCGCTTCGTCGACGGCATCGGCCAACGCCGTCGCCAGTTGGGCGAGCGCTTCCTCCGAATCGACTGCGTCGGTGGCCACCAGATGAAGATACGGGCGAAGGCGGTGTTCGAAGGCATCGGGTGTACGTTCGCCGTCGAGCGACCTCGGAGGCGGCCATGGGTGAGAAGGGCAACGCAGTCGAAGGAATCCCGACCTCGGCGGTGAGCGGCGGTGCATCGCTGGCCGGACAAGCCGGGAGCGCGACCGCCAACATCGTGCTCGATACCGGTGAGACCCTGCGAGGCAAGCTGGTGGAAGGTGCAGCCGAGGGTGCCGTGCAAGCCGGGAAGGAACGGCTGCGGCGCCCATCGAAAGATCCCGAGACGCCCGACACCGACCTGCCGCCGGCCGACTGAGCGACCGCCACCCCACGGTGGACGTCACCGCCGAGCTGTCCGCTCGGCTCGCTTCGCCCGCGGAGGACGCTGACGGGCTCGTCGGGGTCGAGCACGAATTCGTCGTGGGCGACGAACTCGGGCCGGTCGACTTCCGGACCCTGATCGCCGGCCTCGACCTCGGAGGCCGCCGGCTCGATCCTGGCGACCCTTTGGCCGTGCGCGGCCGTTGGGGCGGCGTCATCACGGCCGACGGCGCCGAAGCCGAGATCGCCACGCCTCCGGTGACGGTGCGCCCCGGATACTCCGACGAGCTCGCCGCGTGGGCGGCGATCGGCACGGCTCGACTGCGGGCGTCGATCCCCGATCTCGGTGTCGAGGGCTACTCGACGCACCTGTCGGTCAAAGACGATGACCGACAGGTGGTGCGAACCGCCCATCGGTTCACGAGGCACTTCGCACTTCCCCAGATGCTTCTCTTCGATCGGGTCGAGTCACCCGGCCTTCTCGTGCGCCCGCGACGGGGACGCCTCGAGCTGTGCGGCGACTACGTGGCCGGGTCTCAACTGCGGGCCGCGTCGGTCTTTGCGGTCGCCGGCACCGTCGCCTCGCGCCGACGATCCAACCCGAAGCTCCCGCCCGAGCTGCGCCCGCGGATCGAATCGGCTCGGGGCCGGTACGGCTTCTACGTCGATCGCTGCGCGTTCGGCCCCGACCTCTATCGACACGGTCGCCGCACCATCCTTCGCCCTGGCCTCACCGCCCAGGACGTCCTCAGCCGCACGTGGGAAGCGGTGCGTCCGGAGGCGTTGAAGACGGCTCGAGCGGACGAGGTACGACTGGTCGACGACCTCGTCGACGGTCGGGCGCCCCTTCCGATCGAGGAGGTGGCCGCCGACGACGTCATCGTGACCGGCGACCGCCCGGCCCCCACCGGGCGGGTCGTCGAGACCCGCACGCGACCGGGGATGCGGGTCGAGGCCATCGTCGCCACGTGGGGCGGCACCGCCTTCGAAGTGGCGTCGGACGCAGGCGCCATCGCCGTTCTCACCATCCCGTTGCGCCTGCTCGATGGGTTCCTGGTCGCCCTCGACCACGGACGCCTCGACGACGTGCTGGCCGGCGCGCTTCATGCGGCCCCCGCACTACCCCGGCTCATGGTCGCCGACCAGCTCGACGGCGTGGGTGTCTTCGGAGGCATCGGCGCGGTGCAGTACCTCGTTCCGGGGGAGCGTGACCCGCTCACCGGCCGCCTGGCCGGCGCCGGGCGCGGCGCACGAGGATCCCGCGAGAACAAGGAACGCTCGCACGACGCGCCCAAGGGCCGCTCGATTTCGAAGGCGCTGGCCGCCGGCGCCATCGTCCTCGGCCTCCTCGCCCTCGTAGCTGCACTCGCCTTCGCCGGCGGCGGCGACAACGACGACGAACAGATCGTCGCCGGGCCGGGTCCTGATCCCACCACCACCCTGGCCGCCGCCGTGCCGACGACCGCTGCGACCCAGGCGGCAACCGAATTCGACGGGGCCGTGTGGCGGGGGTGGATCGGTCTGGAATCCGACGACGAGGAAGTGCCGGGCAGTCGCTTCTACGTCAGGACGTGGTGGGTCGACCCCAGCAGGACGTCGTTCGACGTCGTCTGGCGCGAGGACCTGTATCGCCATTTCTTCAGCGGGAACGGCGTGGACCCGGCCTGTCAACAGAGCGAGGGCGTCGGCTCCGTCACCGATGGCACAGGGACCTCGCAGGTGAACCCGACGCCGCGGATGGAGCCCGAGGTGACCTACGCCGACGGGCCCGGGCTGATCTTCAACGGCTTCGCCTTCGCGCCGGATGTTTTCCTCGACGGCATCGTCCGCTTCTGCAGCGGTCTCGAGCAGACGGGCAACCAGGGTGGGTTCAACGGTCTCCTTCAGGGACTGCGGGTCGGCGCGCCCCTCGACATCGAGGCCGTCCCGGAGACGGTCTCCTTCCGGCGGTCGTTCCTCGCCAACGTCACCGAGACCGACCGACGGACGGTGCAGGTCTGCATGACCCGGTCGAACGTCGACACCGACGGCGACGACCTGCCCGATGCGGTCGACCTTGCGCCATCGTCGGCGGCACCGCTCACCGACCTCGGGATTCCCGGCGGACCGCCCGGGACCCCCATCCCCAGTCGGGTCGCCGGCGGCGTCGAAGGCGTCGAAGGACTTCCGTTGTGCCCGACCGCCGGGGCGACGACGGAGCCGGCTGCGCCCGATGTCACGCCCGGCTCGCCTGACGCCTCGCCTGGCGGGGCCTAGCCTGGAGGAATGACCGGAGCCCAGCGCGCCTTCCAGATCCACGCCTCGGTCTGGTTCTCGGTGAACGCCTTCTTGTTTCTGGTCTGGTTGATCACCGGCGCCGGATTCCCCTGGTTCTTGATCCCGGCCGCCGGCTGGGGCATCGGGCTGGCGGCCCACGCCACGGCCACGTTCACCCGGCCGATCCGCCACGACGAGCTCGAGGCCGGCGAGGGCGCCGACCCCTACCGGAGCCTGGGCCGCTAAGAGCAGCTGCTCAGCGCGCTTCGGTGGCCTGGCGCCAGCGCTCGGTGACCTGCCAGTGCTCGGCCCACTCCTCGATGTAGGCACGATCGAGTTCGATGCCGGCCTCCAGGATGGAGGCGATGTCATTGCGGTCTCGGGGGCGCCACGCGATCAACTTGAACACGATGACGTCCTCGGCCGTGATGACGTGGTCGACAGCCCGACGGAGGGCAACGGCCTGGTACTCGACCACGGCCAACAACACGTCGATGAGATCGCCCTTTCCCCGCACCACGAGGAGGTGAGGCTCCTCGTCGGCGTCGGCCACCTCGGTGACGTCGTATCCGGCGGTCCGGAAGGCGTCGGCCAAGCCGGCGTGCGGCTCAGCCAGGAAGTCGGCATCGGTCGTGAGACGGCTGCTGGCCCGGTAACGAAGGGCAGCCAACGCGCCGATGAGGGCGAAGTCAACGCCGACCGAGGCGAGGATCTCAGCGGCCGAGGCGGCGGAATCCGAGGGCTCGCGCACGTCGGTAGAACTCCTCCTCCGGACGCTCGTCATCGGCGATCAACGCCGGCAGGCCGTGTCGATCCCGGAAGGCCGCCGCCTCGATCTGCGCCGAAGTCACCTGCGCCGGCGTGGCGGGGATGTCGGTCTCGATGACCGCGAGGGAGCGGGCAATGACCTTCATCCGCTGACGGTCCCTCTCCGAATCTCCCATGCGTCCAGTATGAACCGCGTCGTCAGCGGGTGAGGCGTTGGCCGGCGTCGAGATGGGCGAGCTCGGCGGCAACCTGGCCGGCGGCCCAGCCTCGGCGGTCGACCGACCGGATGCCGGTTGCGCGGGTCCTCGGAAAGGCCTCGGAACGAGCGGCTTCGACTTCGTCGTTTCGCGAGGCGAGCACCGGCAACAACGCATCGCCATGGTCGGCCACGGCGTCGGCCACCGTCGATGCCGTCGCCTGGCCGAGGCGCGTGCCGATGTGGATGGCGAACGAGAGCACGAACGACTCCCGAAAGCTCCGTGGGCTGGCCAGAGTTTTGCTGGCCGCCTGCATGGCCGTGCTGCACTGGCTGACGAGCGAGGTGAACAGGATCTCGGTCACCGCCAGGTCGGTGGCGAAGCCGAACACCGTGCAGAAGCCGAAGTCCTTCGACCACACTGTCTGGCACCGGTTGGCCCGGCCGACCTCAGTGAGCAGCGTCGCCTTGCCCTTGGCGTAGGGGTCGTGGATCAGCACCCGGCGCGACTCGGGCACTCCGCCAGCGCCCCGCTCGGCGCCGGCGATCATGGCGTGGTCGATGGCGTAGCGGGCCATGAGCTGCTGGGCCTTCTCGGTGAGGGCCTCGGCCTCGGGGACGAACTCGGTCGACTCGGCCTTGGCCAGCAGGGCCCGCACTCGGGCCAGCATGCGGTCGTCGAGAACAGAGCCGCTCGGCGGGCGCCGACGCGGCGAGAGGAGCGAGGAGGCGGCGCCCCACGCCGACGGCGGCCGGCCGATGGCGGGGATGGTCGGCACATTCCACAGCAGGGCCAGCAGCTCGCCCGACCGGTAGAGGGCGTCGACGACGCTGAGGCCCTCGGCCCGGGTCCAGGAGCCGACGACGCCGTCGGAACGCCCTGCCGGCCGCTCGTCGACGACGTCGTCCTCGGCCTCGAACCACGCCGGATCAGCGTGGACGTGGGCCCGCAGCCGATCGACGTCGGCCTCGATAATGCCGACGAGGAGGCGGCGGTCGGGCGCCGCCAGCTTGCGCCCGAACGCGTGCAGCAGGTCGGCCGGCTGCCACCCGTGCTCCCAGGCGGCGCCGACGGCGGTGGCGAGGGCGGCCGACGACGCCTGGGGCACCCCGCCGGCATCGCTACGTTCGGTCCACTGCCCAGCCAAGCCGGCGACGAACCCGTCGGCCAGATCGGGCCGGCCCCGTCGGATGGCCTCGGCGAGCAACGCCACCCCTTCAGCCGGCGAGGCAGGACCGGACGACGAACCCGCCCGCACGGGCTGCGGCCGTCGCTCGGCCTGAGCCCTACGGTTTTGCTTCTCCCGCCGCCGCTGGCGGTTCTGCTTTCCCATGCTCCGAACCCTACGAGGAGGGTGCGACAGCGACGACCACGACGATGACTACGACTCGAGCAGGTCGCCCAGCCGGTCGACTTCGACGCCGAGGTCACGGAGCCAGTCGATGGCCTTCTCGATGGACGCCGCCTCGCCGCCGAACTCGCAGACGACCCAGC
>JBKJKM010000148.1:0-43898 GCA_046597375.1 Acidimicrobiales bacterium
TGACCTGATCACGGGACTTCCGAAGACGATCATCGTCACCACCGACGAGATCCGCGAGGCCATCGAGGAGCCGTTGACTGCCATCGTGGATGCCGTGAAGGTGACCCTCGACAAGACGCCACCCGAGCTGGCCGCCGACATCATGGAGCAGGGCATCGTGCTCACCGGCGGCGGCGCCCTGCTGACCGGCATCGACAGCCGTCTTTCGTCCGAAACCGGCATGCCCATCGTGGTGGCGGACAACCCGCTGTTGAGCGTGGCCATCGGCGGCGGCCAGTTCCTCGAGGAGTTCGACGCCCTCAAGGACGTCCTCCTGCCGCCGCACTACTCCTAGTCGAGGCCTTGGCTGTCTACCGGCGTCCCGCCCGTTCGCGCTTCACGTTGCTCTTGCTCGTCCTGACTTCGATCACCATCCTGACCCTCGACTACCGCGGCGCCGGGGCGGGCACGATCGGCGTGGTCAAGGACGCAGTGCGCGACGGCTTCGCACCCGTGCAGCGGGTGAGTGATCGACTCTTCGCGCCGGTCGGCAACTTCGTGGGTGGCATCGTCCACTACGGCGACCTGGAATCGGAGAACGAGCGACTTCGGTCGGAGATCGCCGACATTCGCGGCGACCTGTACAAGGCGGACGACGCCGATCGTGAACGCCGAGCCCTCCTCGACCAGCTCGATCTGCCCACGCCGGAGGACATCCCACGCGTCGATGTGCGCGTCGTTTCCACGAGCCCGAGCAACTTTGCGTTCACGGTCGAGATCGACAAGGGGACGAACTCCGGCATCGCCACCGGGATGCCGGTGGTGACGGGCGCCGGCCTCGTGGGCCGGATCACCCAGGCCTCGCGGAGCCGAGCGGTCGTGCAACTGATCACCGACAAGAAGTTCAGCGTTGGCATCCGCCTGGCCAGCAGCGGCGACGTCGGGGTGGCCAGCGGGACCGGGTCGCAGCGAACTCTCACGGTCGACCTGATCGATCCCGCCACCGAGATCCCCACCGACGAGGTCGTCGTCACCAGCGGTCTACAGCAGAGCCAGTTCCCGCCCGGCTACCCGGTCGGACGGGTCCTTGTCCGGGAGACCCCTCCGAACGCACTGCAACAGGACGTCACCATCGCGCCAGTCGTCGACCTGCAGCGGCTCACCTTCTTGACGGTGTTGCAATGGACGCCCCGATGATCCCGCTCGGCTCCGTCCGCCTCCGGGCCGTCGTGGCGTTGGCGCTGACGCTGGTGGTGCACCTCACGCTGTTGAGTCGGTTGCGGATCGACGACGTACGACCCGACGCGCTGCTTCTCCTGGCGCTCATGGCCGGGCTCGTCGCCGGACCGGAGCGGGGCGCCATCGTCGGCTTCGCCGCCGGGCTGCTGGCCGACCTGTTCCTCCAGTCGCCATTCGGCCTGAGCGCACTCTCGTACTGCCTGGTCGGCTTTGCCGTCGGGTCCGTCCAGTCCGGAATCCTTCGGGCGGCGTGGTGGATCCCGGTCGTCACTGCCCTCGGTGCCAGCGCCGCCGGCGTCGTGCTCTACGCCATCCTCGGCGCCATGGTCGGGCAGGTGGACTTCGTCTCACCCCGTCTCGCCCTCATCGCTGCCCTCGTGGGCTTCATGAATGCCGCCCTTGCGCCGGCCGCCGTCCGGCTCGTGTCCTGGGTGTTCCGTGTGGGCACCGCCGAACGGGCCTACGCCGGCTGATGCCCCGGTTCCGGAGATGAGCGAGAGCCCCCGCCTCCGCCTGGCCGTTGTCGGCGTCGTCGTCGTCTCGCTGTTCAGCGCCCTCTTCGCCCGGCTCTGGTACCTGCAGGTTCTCGACACGCGCACGTTCGTGACGGCGGCGACGTCCAACCAGATCCGCCTCGTGTACGAGGACGCGCCGCGGGGACGCATCCTCGATCGCAACGGCAAGGTGCTCGTCGACAACCGTCGCACCCAGGCCATCACCGTGAACCGCAACGAACTCGAGAAGTTGGACAACGCCGACGAGGTGAAGGGCCGCCTCGCCGCTCTGCTCAACCTCACGCGTGAGGACCTCGACAAGCGCATTGCCGACGTCCGGTACAGCCAATACAAGCCCGTCCCGGTGGCCGAGGGCGACGCCGTGCCCGAGGAGCTCTACATCTACCTCAAGGAGCACCAGCAGGACTTTCCTTCGGTCGAGGCCACGATCGTCTCCGAGCGCACGTACCCCAACGAGCCGGCTTCGCTTGCGGCCCATGTCCTCGGCTACGTCGGCGAGATCAACGACACCGAGCTCACCGCCCGAAAGAAGGACGGGTACCTGCTCGGCGACTCCCTTGGCAAGAGCGGGGCCGAGCGTGTCTACGAGTCGACGCTGCGGGGCGAGCCCGGCGTGACCAAGCTGCAGGTGAACTCGGCCGGCGAGGTCGTGAAGGGTGAGCCGCTCGCCGTCAAGGATCCGACGCCCGGGGAGGACGTCACCCTCACCATCGACCTCGACGTGCAGCGGCTGGCCGAGGAGTCACTCCTCCAGGGTCTCGAGGCGGCGCGCTCGGCCGTCGACCGCAACGGCGACGGCAAGCCCTTCGAGGCGCCGGCCGGCAGCGTCGTCGTCACCGATCCCCGCGACGGTTCGGTCATCGCCATGGCTTCGTACCCGACGTACAACCCGGGCGACTTCGTGAACGGGTTGTCGAACGACGTGTACCGGATCCTCAACGATCCCGTGAGTTACAAGCCCTTGCTCAATAGGGCGATCCAGACCGGCTATGCGCCGGGTTCGACGTTCAAGCTCATCACGGCGGTCGCTGGGATGCAGAGGGGGATGATCGCCGCGAACTCGTCGATCACCGACCCCGGCTTCTACAAGGTGCCAGATTGCAAGGGCGAGAAGTGCTCGTTCCAGAATGCCGGACGTAAGGCGTGGGGGCGCGTCGACCTGCGACGGTCGATCACCGTTTCGAGCGATGTGTATTTCTACGGGCTCGGTGCCCGCTTCTGGCTCGAGCGCACCAAGTTCGGGCCCGGCCTCCAGGAGACGGCCCGCAACTTCGGGCTCGACGAGCCGACCGGCGTCCCGTTGCCGGGCGACATCGGGGGAACGATCCCCGACCCGGAGTGGAAGAAGCGGCTGTGCGAGAACCCGGCGGCGAAGTGCGTCGACGACCGCTGGTTCACCGGCGACTCGATCAACATGTCGATCGGCCAGGGCGACGTGCTCGTCACGCCTCTGCAGCTGGCGAACGCCTACGCCACGTTTGCTAACGGCGGCACGCTCCACCGGCCCCGCCTGGCTGTCGATGAGCCCGTCACCGCCCTGCGCGACGTGGGTCTGACACCGGCGATGCGCCAGCCGATCCTCGATGGGCTCAAGGGCGTGGTGGCACGCGAGGAGGGCACCGCCTTCTACGCTTTCGCCGGCTTCCCGAACAACACCTTCCCGGTGGCCGGGAAGACGGGGACGGCCCAGGTGTCGAAGAAGCACGACACCGCCGTCTTCGCCGCCTTCGCCCCAGCCGATGCCCCGCAGTATGCGATCTCGGTGATCATGGAGGAGTCCGGGTTCGGCGGAACCACGGCGGCGCCGGTCGCCCGCCGAATCCTCCAGGGCATCCTCGGCCAGCCGGCCGAGGCCATCCGCCTCGGCCAGGGCAGTGATTGACGTGAACCTCTGATGGCGACAGCGAGCTTCAATCGGGGCAACGCGGCGTCGCCGTGGCGACATGTCGACCTCGGGCTGGCCGCCGCCGTCGTGTTCCTCGCCAGCTTCGGGCTGTTGATGATCTACAGCGCGACCCGCACGAGACTCGACGAGGCCGGCATCGATCCGCAGTACTACCTCCAGCGTCAGGCGATGTTCGTGGCCGTCGGGATCGGAGTGATGGTGCTGACCGCAATCGTCGACTACCGCAAGATTCGCGACTTCGCCCCGGTCATCTACGTCGGGACAGTCGGTCTCCTGGGCCTCGTGCTGTTGTTCGGCGCCGAGAACAAGGGCCAGCAGGCGAGCTTCGAGTTCGGCCCCTTCCAGCTGCAGCCCTCGGAGTTCGCCAAGGTGGCGCTGATCGTCTGCCTGGCCGCCTACGTCTCGTCGCTGCGAGGGGAGATCGACGGGCGGCGGATGTTGAGCATCGTCGGGCTTGCGGGCGTGCCCATGGGCATGATCTACCTGCAGCCCGACCTCGGCACGTCCCTCGTCTTCGGGGCGATCCTGCTCGGCATGCTGTTGGTATCCGGGGCCAAGGCCCGCCACCTCGTCGCCCTGTTGGTCATCGCCGTCATCGCCGTGGTCGCCGTCGTGAACCTGGGGGTGCTCAAGGACTATCAGTACCAACGGCTGACCTCCTTCCTCGAGCCCGAAGCCGACACCGATAGATCGGCCTACAACCTGGCCCAGTCGAAGACGGCCATCGGCTCGGGCGGGGTCGCCGGCAAGGGCCTCTTTCGAGGCACCCAGACCAATCTCTCCTACGTGCCGGAGCAGCACACCGACTTCATCTTCACGGCCGTGGGGGAGCAGCTCGGGCTCGTCGGATCGGCGGTGCTGCTGGCCGTGTTCGCGCTCGTGGCCTGGCGGACGTGGCGATCTGCGGCGCTGGCCAAGGACGTGGCCGGCACCCTCATCTGCGTCGGCGTGCTCGCCATGTTGACGTTCCAGATCTTCGAGAACGTCGGGATGACGATGGGGATCATGCCGATCACCGGAATCCCCTTGCCCTTCATGAGCTACGGCGGCTCCTCGACGCTGGCGACGTTCGCCGCCATGGGGCTCGTCCTCAACGTCCACATGCGCCGCTTCACGTAACACTGGTCTCGCTCGGCGACGCCGCCCTTCGGGCCGAGGCTGCATTTCCCGGGCACGACCAATCAGGGCCGCTCGACGGGCGCCTGCTCGCTGGCGCTCCCGACGCCGCCGGCGGATGGCGGCGCCGCCATCCCGGCGACGGCTTTCGGATCGCGTTAGGTTCCCGTCGTCAAATTGGCGAGTACTAAAGGCGGGAATTGACATGAAGAGGTTTCTCTGGCTGGCGTCGCTCGTGGGTCTGTTGGCCTTCGGGGCGTGCGGTGACGACGACGATCCTCCGGCAGCCACTGGCGACGATGCTGCGGACTCGGCCGGGAACGGCGCCACCAAGGCCAAGTCCGAGATCCACCGGGTCTCCTTCTCGGCCAAGGAGTACTCCTACGGTTTGGCCAAGGAGATCAAGAGCGGCACGACCGAATTCACGATGAAGAACGACGGCAAGGAACTCCACATTGCAGCCCTCGCCAAGGTGAGCGACGGCAAGACCTTCGCCGACGTGACCAAGTTCTTCGCGCAGCCTCCGGGCACGGCCAGTGGGCCGCCGCCCAGCACCGAGGTGACGGGCATCGCCTCGACCAGCCCCGGGCTGGCGAGCAACGTCACCGTGGAACTCGAGGCCGGCACCTACTACTTCGCCTGCTTCATTCCGTCGGCCGACGGTGCTCCCCACTTCGTCAAGGGCATGATCCAGCCCTTCGAGGTCGTCGAGGACGAAGCCGAGCCGGCCGACCTCGAGACCGCCGCCGGCAAGGTCGTCGCCAAGGACTTCGCCTACACGACCGACTACAAGGCCAAGGCCGGAGAGCAGGTCATCGAGCTGACCAATGACGGCCCCCAGGACCACGAGATCACCCTCGTCGAGTTCAACGCCGGCAAGGGTCCGGGCGACCTGGCCGCCTACTTCGAGAAGCCGGAAGGGCCGCCTCCGGCCACCTTCCTCGGCGGTCCCGTCGTCGCCAAAGGCGGCAAGGTGACGTGGCGGACGCCGGCACTGGCCGTCGGGAAGAGCTACTTCTTCATGTGCCTCATCCCCGACCAGGCGGACGACGTGCCCCACGCCGCCAAGGGCATGGTCCTTCCCGTCTCGGTCACCTAGCGCCCCCCGATCAGGTCGGTTGCCGGCCCGGCGGTAGGCTGGGTCGGCAATGACCTCTCTGTGGCCGCGGATCGAGCCCCTGCTGGGCAAGGTCCAGAAGCCGGCCCGATACATCGGCTGCGAAGAGGGCTCCCAGACACCCCAGCACGCTCCTCACAAGGCGGCGTGGCTGCTCATCTATCCCGACGCCTACGAGGTCGGCCTGCCGAACCAGGGCCTGCAGATCCTCTACGAGCTGCTCAACGAGCGTGATGACGCCGTGGCCGAGCGCTCCTATGCGCCCTGGACCGACATGGAGGGCCAGCTCCGCAGTCGGGGCTTGCCGCTCTTCAGCGTCGACACCCACCGAGCGGCGGGCGATTTCGATCTGCTGGCCTTCAATCTGTCGGCCGAGCTCGTCTTCACCAATCTTCTCAACTGCGTCGATCTGGCCGGCGTGCCTGTCCGCAGTGCCGAACGCACACCTGAACACCCCCTGGTCGTGGCCGGCGGCCACTGCACCTTCAACCCGGAGCCCTTGGCCGACTTCGTCGACCTCTTCGTGATTGGCGACGGCGAAGAGGTCATCGCCGAGATCACGGAGATCGTGGCCGAATGGAAAAAGGGTGGGCGTACCGCCGGTTCTCGGGAGCGCGTGCTCCGCAGCCTGGCTGCGGTACCCGGCTGCTACGTCCCCTCGATGTACGACGTCGAGTACGACGGCCAGCGGCTGGCCAGCGTCACCCCGAAGCACGCCGACGTGCCCGCCCAGGTCGAGAAGCGCACGATCGCCGATCTCGGGGCCTGGCCTTACCCCAAGAATCAGCTCATTCCGATGACGGAGGTCGTGCACGATCGCCTCAACGTGGAGATCTTTCGAGGCTGCACACGCGGCTGTCGCTTTTGCCAGGCCGGGATGATCACCCGTCCGGTCCGTGAGCGCCCGGTCGCCCAGGTCAAGGCGATGATCTCCGACGGCCTCAAGCGCACTGGCTACGACGAGGTCGCCCTCACCTCGCTGTCGAGCGCCGACTACTCCGGAATCGACGAGGTCGTGAAGGGCGTCATCGACGATCCGGCGTGCGGTGGGCAGGTCGGTGTGAGCCTTCCGTCCTTGCGGGTCGACGCCTACACCGTGGGTCTGGCGGCCGAGATCGCCAAGGTGCGTCGGACGGGGCTGACGTTTGCGCCCGAGGGCGGCACATGGCGCATCCGCCAGGTGATCTCCAAGCTCATTCGTGAGGAGGACCTTTACGGCGCCGTCGACTCGGCCTTCTCCCAGGGCTGGCAGCGCGTGAAGCTCTACTTTCTGATCGGCCTCCCGACGGAGACCGACGAGGACACGCTCGGCATCGCTGAGCTGGCCAAGAATTGTGTGGCCATCGGGAAGAAGCACACCAACCGGGTGACGGTCAGCGCCTCCATCGGTGGGTTCGTTCCCAAACCGCAGACGCCGTTCCAGTGGTTCGGGCAGAACACCGAGGACGAGCTGCGACGCAAGATCAACCTGCTGCGCGACGTCACCCGCAAGCAGCACGGCGTGCAGCTCAAATGGCACGACCCCAAGGCCACACTGGCCGAGGGCATCGCCTCACGCGGCGACCGCCGCATCGGCGCCGTCATCGAAGAGGTGTGGCGCAACGGGGGCATCTTCCAGGAGTGGTCGGAGTTCTTCGACGTCGACCTCTGGAAGAACGCCATGGCCAAGCACGGCCTCGACATCGACTGGTACGTGCACCGTCACCGCACCGAGGACGAGATCCTCCCGTGGGACCACATCTCGGCCGGTCTCCACAAGGACTTCCTCTGGGGCGACTGGCAGGACGCCCTGGCGGCGTCAGGTGTCGAGGACTGCCGCTGGACTCCCTGCTACGACTGCGGCGCCTGTACCGGCTACGGCATCGAGCATCGTGTGGCGTCGGCCACCCCCCCGGCCGGCGGTTCGCAGGGCACCGGGCAGGACCTGGCGTCCGGCGGGTTCGTACCGGTGCAGCTCATGACGGGCGCCCGCAAGTGAGCGCTGTCGCGTGAGGATCCGCGTCAAGTTCTCCAAGACGGGCAAGATCCGCTGGACGAGCCACCGCGACGTCGCCCGCATGTGGGAACGTGCGTTCCGCCGCACCGAGCTACCGCTGGCGTACTCGGTCGGCTTCTCGCCCCGCCCCAAGGTGAGCTTCGGGCTCGCCCTCTCGAACGGCCACGAGTCGGTGGCCGAGTACCTCGACCTCGAGCTCGACCCGGCGCTGGCCGAGGGCCTCGTCATCGACGAGTTGGGAGCGCGCCTCACCGCTGCGCTCCCTGACGGCATCGACGTCCTCGACGTCGGCGTCATCGACGATCGACGCGACTCGTTGCAGCATGAGGTCACCGCCACCCGATTCGAGATCACCGTGGCTGGCGCAACCCTTGCGGCGGTGCATGCTCTCGTGGCCACCGCCCTGGCCGCCGATGCCATCACCATCACCCGCACCCGAAAGGGGACGGCCGTCAGCGACGATGTCCGCCCCGCCATCCTGTCCATCGACATCCTCGACGAGCTCGAGGGCGACGATGGACGCACCGTCGTGCGCTTCGGCGCCGAGCTGGCCACGCAGCCTCGTGGTCTGCGCCCCGCCGAACTGCTGACCGCCTTGGGCGACTCGCTCGAGGAGGTCCGGGTCCGCCGGACCCACCAATGGATTTCGCGCACTGATGGCGCGCGGACCGAGCCCCTCGACGGGGCTGACGGTCCGCCCGACGCCACGGACGCGCCACCCGCTCAGCTTCTCGAACGGGTGTCATGAGAAGGGACCTCTCCCATGTCCGACCCCGTGACCGGGGCACCGGCGGCGAACGCCCCGGAGCCCCGCCCGGAACCCGCCGATCCGACCGTCGCCTCCTCCAACGGCGAGGCGACTGAGGCCGCACGCAAGAAGCGCCGCCGCGGTTCCCGCGGCGGGCGCGGTCGCGCCGTTCCGACCGCCGGCGACGCTCCATCTCCGAGTTCGGGGCCGGATGTGGCACCGAACTCAGAAGTGGACGGGCGGGAGCGTCCCCGCATCGGCGACACCCGGCCGGCGCCGGGCATGCGCCCGCCGGCACCAGGCTCGACGTCGTCCGAGGGTGGCGGCGCGTCGGCCAAGAAGAAGCGGCGGCGCGGCGGACGGGGCAAGAGCGGTGGCGTGTCCGGCCGACCCGAGGGCCGCAGGAGCGCCAGCAACGGCGACGTGGTGCGCGCCGGCGTCACGCTCGATGACGATCTCGGCGAGCCGATCGAACTCGACGAGGAGACGCTCGAGCGTCGACGGGGGAAGGAGCGCAACGGGCGCCCGCTCGGCCGATACCTGATGGCCGTCCACGTGCGGCCCAACGCCACCCAGATCGGTGTGCTCGAAGGGCGTTCGCTGCTCGAGCACTACGTGTCGAGGCCGACCGACGACGCCATCCAGATCGACGGCAACGTCTATCTCGCGCGGGTACAGAACGTCCTGCCCGGCATGGAAGCCGCCTTCATCGACATCGGCACGCCCAAGAACGCCGTGCTCTACCGAGGCGACGTCCGCTACGACGCCGACGACGTCGAGGCCCCGCCCGCCGGCGACAGAGGCGGTCCCGGTGCCAAGAAGCAGCAAAACCTCAAGATCGAGCAGATGTTGAAGTCGGGCCAGACGATCATGTGCCAGGTCACCAAGAACCCCATCGGGACCAAGGGAGCACGCCTCACCCAGGAGGTCTCGCTTCCCGGGCGCTTCGTCGTGCTCATCCCCAACTCCGAGACCTACGGCATCTCCAAACGGCTCTCCGACGACGAGCGCAAGCGGCTCCGGCGCATCCTCGACGCCGTGAAGCCGGCCCAGCACGGGGTGATCGTCCGCACCGCCGCCGAGGGCACGACCGAGGACGAGCTCCGACGCGACGTACTTCGCCTGCTCAAGCAGTGGGAGCAGATCGAGGCGCTGGCCGCCCGATCGAAGGCGCCAGCCCTGCTCTACAAGGAGCCCGACCTCGCCGTTCGAGTGATCCGCGAGGAGTTCAACAAGGAGTACCGCGGTGTCGTGATCGACGATCACGCGCTGTACGAGGAGGTCAGGGACTATGTGGCGTCGATCACGCCCGAGCTGGCCGACCGTGTCGAGTTCTACGACGAAGAGGCCGACGGCCTGCCGATCTTCGAGCGCTTCCACGTGCACGAGCAACTCCACAAGGCCCTCGACCGAAAGGTCTGGCTCCCCTCGGGCGGCTCGCTGATCATCGAGCGCACCGAGGCCCTGACCGTGATCGACGTCAACACCGGCAAGAACGTCGGCACGACGAACCTCGAGGAGACGGTGTTCCGAAACAACCTCGAGGCGGCGGCCGAGGTGGCCCGCCAGCTCCGTCTGCGAGACGTCGGCGGCATCATCGTCATCGACTTCATCGACATGGAGATCCGGGAGAACCGGGCCGAGGTGATGAAGGCGTTCAAGGAGGCCCTGGCTCGCGACAAGACCCGCACGCAGGTCTTCGACATCTCCGAGCTCGGCCTGGTCGAGATGACCCGCAAACGGGTCTCCGAGGGCCTGGTCGAGTCGTTCTCCGAGACCTGTCAGGTGTGCGCCGGCCGCGGCTTGGTGTTCGACGAAACGCTCTTCTAGCGAGGGTTCGCTCGCAGAGCAGGGCAGCCCCTACAATGGTCGGCTGTTGTCCAGGGGCCGGAGGCTCGGGTGTACGCAGTCATCAAGACGGGTGGCAAGCAGTATCGGGTACAGGAAGGCGAGCGCCTCGATGTCGAACGCCTGACGGCCGACGACGGCGAGCTCAGCTTCGTCCCCGTCCTGCTGGTCGACGGCGAAAACGTCGTCGCGGCCGCCGGTGATCTGGCTGGCGCCAGCGTGGCCGCCCGCATCGTCGGAGAGGCCGCCGGGCCCAAGATCCGGGGCTTCGTCTACAAGAACAAGACCAACTCTCGCCGCCGCTGGGGTCATCGTCAGCACTACACGACGATCGAGATCACCGGCATCTCGAAGGGGAACTGACCTCATGTCGAAGACCAAGGGTGGCGGTTCCACCAGAAACGGCCGGGATTCCGAGGCCAAGCGCCTGGGTGTCAAGGTGTTCGACGGCCAGGCCGTCGGCGCCGGCGCCATCATCGTGCGTCAGCGCGGCACCCGTTTCCACCCCGGTGCGAACGTGGGACGCGGCGGCGATGACACCCTCTTCGCCCTCGCTCCCGGCAAGGTGAAGTTCGGCTCCCGGAAGGGCCGCAAGCTGGTCGACGTGCTCGACGGCACCGAAGTGGCCCACGGGTCTGGTGGTGCGGCGGCGACAGCCACCGCATCCGCCGCCGCCTCCGACAACTAAAGCGAGAGAACCGGGGCCTCGGCGGATTTCTCCGCCAGGGGCAAGCTCACCTCGAAGGTCGCGCCCTTTCCGTCCTCGGCGGCGCACAGGTCGATCGTTCCGCCGATGGCCTCCACCGAGGTGCGGACGATCGCCAACCCGATACCGGTGCCTCGCGCCGAGTGGGCCGACGTGCCCCGGTAGAAGCGCTCGAAGATGTGGTCGCGATCGGCGTCGGGCACGCCAGGGCCGTTGTCGCTCACCTGGACGCGTGCGGTGGTGCCCTCACGCCGTCCGATGATCCGGATGCTGCTCCCCGCCGGCGAGTACTTCGTGGCGTTGGTCAACAGGTTGCCGACGACTCGATGCACGACCTCCTTCGAGGCCAAGACGACGAGGTCCTCGTCGATGTCGATACTGACCGAGCAATCGTCGAGAACGGGTGCCATGTGGTGCACGAGCTCGTCCACGCCAGAGCGGAGGGCGAAGGGCCGCCGCTCGGCGCCCAGGTCCTGGGCTTCGAGGGCGGAGAAGTCGAGCACCTGCTCGATGAGACGCCGCAACTCGCCGGCGTTCCACGATGCCCGCTGCAACAGATCGCGCTTCTCGGCGTCGCCGATCCGATCCCACTGGAGGAGCAGGGTGTCGACGAAGCCGCAGACCGAGGTCAACGGCGTCCGGAGCTCGTGGGAGACCGTGCTCACGAAGTCGGACTTCAGCTGATCGGCTTCGGCCAGCTGCGCCGCCGCTCGGTGCTCCTGCTCGAACGCCATGGCGCGCGTGACGGCGATGGAGGCTTGACGGGCGTAGGCGCTCAGGAGGCGGAGGTCGTCATCGTCGAGGGCGGCGACGTCGGCGAAGTAGGCGTTGAGCACACCGATCGGGCGGGAGGGGGGCCCGAGGGGAATGGCGACCATGGAGCGGGCGCCGTACCGGGTCGCCGTCGGGACGATCCAGGCAAAGCGCTCGTCGGTAGAGAGGTCGGGCACGGAGATGGGCCGACCTTCGCGCATGGCCAGGCCCGATGGGCTGCGCTCCGGGTTTCGAAGCGCCTTGCGCAAGAGGTGTCGGAGCTCATCGTCCGGAATTCCGTCCTCGCCGGCGAGTTGCAGCGCGTCGGGTGCGTCGTCGACCGGCAACAGCACCATCACGGCGATGGCGTTGACGGCGGACCGTGCCGCCTGGGCGATCGAGTCCGTGGTGGCCGCCAGCGTGGGTCCAGCGTCGACGCTCTCGAGGGCGTGATGCAGCCGGCCCAGATGCCGGGCCGTCCGGCGTCGTTCGGCGGCGAGAGCGTCGAGCATGACGGCCATCGTGGCCAACACCACGGCGTACATCACGAGCGTGAATGCATCGTGACGTAGGGCGGGAGGCGACCCCCACTCGGCCGCACCCACGAGGGCGAGCGAGGCCGCGCACATGGCCAGCCCGGCCGTTCGACTGCTGACATAGGCGTGGAAGGCGACGACGAGGAAGTAAGCGAACATCACCGCCGTCCGGGTCGACGGGATCACCAGGGCGAAGACGCCGATGGCGGCGAGGTCGATGCCGAGGTTGAGCACCCGGCCCACCGGTCCTTCGCTCCAACGCACGGCGCGACGCGACACGAGGGTCCAGGGCAGGTAGACCCCGAGGAGGAGCGCCGTCACCCACAGCTGTTCCTGGAGGTCGTACGGCGGCAGGAGCCAAACGGCCACGAGGGCGATGGCTCCGACGCCTGCCTGCAGCATCTGGGCGATGGCCAACATGCGGTCGTACCTCTGCGTGAGGATCTCCGGCGGCGACAACGACTCCGCCACTCGCTTACTCCATCCCGCCTTCATCACAGACCAGCGTCCCCCATGACGGGCCTTCACGCCATGTCCCGATCAGGCCATTTCCACCCTTCCGTTCGGGCTAGCCCGTATCCACGCCCGCTTACACTCCGTCCGTGTCCGCCTTCGTCGATGAAGCCCAGGTCCATGTGAAGGCGGGGAACGGCGGGGCGGGGTCCGTGTCGTTTCGTCGGGAGGCCCACGTCTCGAAGGGTGGTCCCGACGGTGGGAACGGCGGATCTGGTGGGGACGTCTGGCTGCAGGCTGACCACAACGTCTCGTCGCTCATCGCCTTTCAGGACCACCCTCACCGCCCGGCCGGCAACGGCACCCACGGCAAGGGCAAGGCCCGCCATGGCGCCCGTGGTGGCGACCTCGTCGTTCCGGTGCCCGAGGGGACGGTCGTGCGGGGCCTCGACGGCAAGATCTTGGCCGACCTCGTTCACGCTGGCGACCGCTACATGGCGGCCAAGGGTGGCCAAGGAGGCCGGGGCAACGCCACGTTCCTGTCACAGCGCCGGCGGGCTCCGGCCTTCGCCGAGCAGGGCGAGGTGGGTGAGGAGTACTACCTGAACCTCGAGCTCAAGCTCATGGCCGATGTCGGGCTGGTCGGGTTCCCGAACGCCGGCAAGTCGACGTTCATCTCCCGGGTCTCCGCCGCCAAACCGAAGATCGCCGACTACCCGTTCACGACCCTCGAGCCCCACCTCGGCGTGGTCCGGCTCAATGACGGCGAGTTCATCGTCGCTGACATCCCGGGCCTGATCGAGGGGGCCAGTGAGGGTCGGGGGCTCGGTCACCAGTTCCTCCGCCACGTCGAGCGGGCCCGCGTCATGCTGTACCTCATCGACCTGGCGCCTCCGGACGAGCGACCGCCCGCCGAGCAACTCCGCATCCTGCAGGCCGAGCTCGGGGCCTACCGGCCCGAGCTGTTGGAGCGGCCGTCGCTCATCGTGGGTTCGAAGGCCGATGCGCCAACCCACGACGAGGGCTGGGACGGACTGCGGATCTCGTCGATCACCGGTGAGGGACTGCCCGAGGTGCTCGGGCGGCTGGCCGTCCTGGTGCGCGAAGCCCGATCGTCCCAGCCTGTGCGCGACTCCTTCGTCGTGCACCGGCCCGAGGCTGAGGGGATCCGCATCGAACGCTCGGATGACGCGTCGTGGGTGGTGCTCGGCCGCCCGGCTGCTCGAGCGGTCGCGCTCAACGACATCACCAACGCCGACGCCCTCGCCTTCGTGCAGGACCGCCTCAAGAAGCTCGGCGTCGACAAGGCGCTGGCCAAGGCCGGCGCCACCGAGGGCGACATCGTTCACATCGCCGGCTTCTCCTTCGAGTACTCGGATTGAGCACGCCGTCGTGACGCTGGTCGTGGTGAAGGTGGGCACGTCGTCGATCACGACGCCGGCGGGCGGCATAGACGCGGAGGCTGTCGGCAAGCTGTGTGGCGAGGTGGCCGACGCTCGAACGGATGGACATCGCGTCGTGGTCGTCACGTCGGGCGCCATCTCGGCCGGGCTCCCCGCCCTAGGGATGGCGCGCCCTCGCGACGTGGCCACCTTGCAGGCCGTGGCCGCGGTCGGCCAGAGCCGGCTGATGCGGGTTTACGACGAGGTGCTGGCCGGCCACGGCATCGTCGGCGGGCAGGTGCTGTTGGCCCCCCTCGACTTCGTCCACCGGTCGCAGTACCTCCACGCCCGCCAGACGCTGCTGCGCCTGCTCGAGCTGGGCGTCGTTCCCATCGTGAACGAGAACGATGCCATCGCCGACGACGAGATCCGCTTCGGCGACAACGACCGGCTGGCGGCCCTCGTCGCCCACCTGATCGCCGCCGAGCTCCTGGTGCTGTTGACCGACACGCCCGGCATGTTCACCTCCGACCCGCGCCTCAACGCCGACGCGTCTCTCATCGAGGAGATCGTCGAGGTCGACCACGAGCTCGAACGGTTGGCCGGCGGACGGGGGTCGGAGCGCGGAAGTGGCGGCATGGCGTCGAAGTTGGCGGCGGCCAAGATCGCCGCGTGGTCGGGCGTTCCGGCGGTGATCGCCGGTGCTTCACGGCCCGGGGTGCTGCGCTCGGCCCTGGCCGGCGAGACCGGCGCCGGTACCTACGTGCGCCCCCACGATCGCAAGTTGCCGGCCCGCAAGCTCTGGATCGCCTTCGCCGTCGGCGCCTCTGGCACCGTCGTGGTCGACGAGGGAGCACGCCGGGCGCTGACCGAGCGGAACACGTCTCTGCTGCCGGCAGGTGTGATCTCGGTCTCCGGGTCCTTCGACGCCGAGGCGGCGGTCGAGATCGCCGGCCCCGACGGCGTCGTATTCGCCAAGGGGCTCGTGCGCCACCCGTCGGCTCGCGTCACCGAGTGGGCCGGTCGCCGCACGTCCGACCTGCCGCCCGACCTTCCCCGCGAGGTCGTCCATCGCGACGATCTCGTCGTCCTGCCCAAAGCCTGATGTCGGAGTGGACGCAGCCGCTGGCGACGTTCAGGCGGGGGAGCCGCCTTCGGCCTCGGTCGGAGGCTCAGTGGTGCCAACCGCCGTCGCCGTCTCGAGGCCGAGCTGGCTGCGGATCTGGGACAAGCGGGCGGTGGCTTCGGAATCCATGGCCGCCTGCTCGACTTCGAGCATCCGCGACTCGACCGTCTCGCCCTGCAGCTCGCTGGCACCGAGGGCCTTGGCGTACCGCTGCTCGATCTTGTCGCGCACCTCGTTGAACGTCGGGACATCCTGGCCCACGGCCTCGCTGAGCGAGGTCATCGCCTTGTTCATCTGCTCCTGCATCTTCGCCTGGTCGAGCTGGCTCAGCAGCTTCTGACGCTCGGTGAGGCGCTTCTGCAACACGACCGAGTTCTGCGACACGGCGCCCTTGGCCTGGTCGCTGGCCTGGGAGGCCTGGAGGTGGAGCTGCTTCAGCGACTCGACCTCCTTCTCCGTGGTGATGAGCCGGTTGGCGAAGGATTGCGCAGCGTTGGTGAGCTCGGTGGCCTTCTTGGCGTCGCCCGCCTTGGTGGCGTCGTCGGCCATGAGCACGGCCTGGCGGGCCTTGGCATTCAGCCCTTCGAGCTCCTCCATCGACCGGTTCAGGCGCATCTCGGTCTGCTTCTGGTTGGCGATGACGTTGGCGGCCTGCTCCTTGAGCCGGCGGTGCTGGTCCTGCGCCTCGATGATCGCCTGCTCGAGCTGGACCTTCGGGTCGGCGACCTCGTTGAACTTCCCGGTGAGGGCGGCCGTGATGTAGCGCCCCATTCGACGCAGCAGCTTGATCATGGGGCGCGAGCGTAGGGCCTAGGCGTTGGCGACGGAGCCGTCTGTGCCCGAAGTCTCCTCGAGGGCCTGGCGGAGCGATTCGAGCTCGCCGACGACGCCTTCGACATCCTGGGTCAGCGGGCCGAGCTGGCTGACATCGCCGGCATGGAGCGAGATCTCGAGCGAGCGGGCGACGGCCTCGTCGAGTTGGGCATTCAGGAGGCGGAGCCGGTTGCGGGCGTCCTCGGCCACGTTGCGAAGGCGCTGCGCCGACGCCAGCTGGGCTTCGACAGCGGCCCGGGTGCGGGCGAGCGAGGCCTGGGCCGACTCGTTGCCGCGAAGGCGCACCTGCTCCTCGTGCACCTCCAGCAACTCGGCGTGGATCTCCTGTTCGTTCAGCGAGTGGATGGCGCCGTCGAGGACGTCGCCCTGCTGAGCGATCCGCCAGCACTCACCGACGCCGTCGCCGATGCGCCGGCCGATTTCCTGCAGACGCTCCTGCACCGGCCCGGATCGCGCCCGAGCCACCACCCCGTCGAATTTCCGCTGCGCCTGCTGGGCATCGACCACGAAGCGCCGCCACGGGTCACGCACACGCGACGGGTCGATGCGCTCGCCGGCTGGGCGGCGGGGCACGGCGAAGGCGACGCGGGCGAGCCACGCGGCGGCGCCCGCCACGATCGCCAGCGGACCGAGTCCAGTGGCGATCCCGACCGCCGTCCCCGCCCCCGCAAGCAGGATGGCCGACGGCGACACCACCGCCTCCGCAACAGATCGCGTCCGGACCCTCTCGGGCAGCCGAGCGATCAACGTTGCCGCCCTGCCGGCCTCGTGGCGCTGAGTCTGGCCATCAGAAGTTGCTGATCACCGCGGTGAAGACCTTGCTGATGGTTTGAGGGTCGCTGGCGTCGTAGGTGGCGGCGTTGGTCGCCTCGGAGAGGCGCTTCAGCGTGCCTTTGTCGGCGTCCTGGCCGTAGGCGATGGTGAAGAGCCGCACCGGTTTCGACGACTGACCTTCGGAGCCGGACCGCAGGCTGGCGATGGTGGCGTTGAGGTCGTTGTAGTCGTCTTCGTTGCGCCCGTCGGTGAGCAGCACCACGGCGTTGATGCGGGTGGGGTCGAACTGCGACTTCATGAACTCGAACGATGCCGTCGAGGTCGAGTAGAGCGGTGTGCCCTCAGTGGGGACGAGGGCGGCGATCTTGCTGGCGATCAACTCGCGGTTGCCGGAGATCTCCCCGAGGGGCACGAGGTCGAGGAAGTCGCGCGGCTCCTTGGGCGCGATGTTGGTCGAGAAGATGCGCAGCCCGACCTGGTCCTCGTCCTTGAACTGATCGAGTGCGTCGATCGAGGCGCGCTTGGCCACATCGAGCTTGGTCTCGCCGCCGCCGATCTCTTCGCCCATCGAGCCGGAGACGTCGATGACAAGAAGCACCTTGGCCGCCTTGCGCTGCTCGCCCCACTTGACGAGGAGCCGGGTCAACACGTCGGGGGCGGGCACGCCGAGGGTCGTCTGGGGCTGTGCCGGGTCGACGCCGTTGGCGGCCACGATCGGCGCGCCGACCGGCACGGCGGGGTTCCCTGGCCGGAAGCCGAACTCGAGCACCTTGCGCTGATTCTCTGGCCGCTGGACGAAGGTCTCGAAGAGTCGGGCCGCCTTCTTCTGGTCAGCCTTCACCCAGCTGGCGTTGAGCACGAAAAACGGGTTGTCGGAGAAGAGGGTGCCGTCCTTCGGATACACGGCCACGAGCGGGATCCGAGGTTTGCGGGGCTGTTCGCCCGGGTCGAGGGTCCCGTCGGGGTTGCCGGCGTTGTAGTCGAGGATCGACTTCTCCTCGACGGCGATGGCCGAGATGTAGGTGAGGCCGAGGCCGGCGCGGTCGTTGCGATAGAGCCCGTTGAGGAAGGTTGGCGTGATGTCGCCGTAGTGCACGACCGACGACTCGACGCCCCGCATGAAGGTGTCGACCTCGGGACGGTTGAGGTCCTCGAGGGTGAGGTCGCTCTGCTTCTGGGTGGCCGAGTAGTACTGCGCGATCGTGGCCGAGAGGCCGCTGGTCGAGAAGTTGGGGTTGGTCTTGCCGAGCTTGAAGGCGCCCCACTCGGGATGGCCCTTGCTGGCCCAGCCCTCGGGGTTCTGCGCCAGGGCGAGCAGGTCACCGAAGCCGACGGGTGTGGCGGGGTAGCCGAGCGCCTCGGCCATCGGCTTGGGCATGGCGATGACCAACGGGGTCACCATGAACGGTTTGGCGTCGGCCGGCGCCATCGCCGCCTTGCCCTGCGTTTCGAGACGTTGGTTGAGGATGGCGCCCCACGAGCTGGCGGCCGGCGACCAGATGACGGGACGGGGGCCGTCGCGCCCCGGATCGGGCCAGCCGTCCGCCAGGAGTGTGGCGCCGATACCGGAAGAGGTCTTGTTCACGCGGACGAACGCACACGGCTTGGCGTCCTTGGCCTCGTCGCTGCCGTTGAACTGCTCGGCCAACTGGGTGAGCAGATCGAACTTCTCCGGTGACACGGCCATGTCGACGGCGGCACATCCCGAGGGGACATCGGCCCCGCCGCCCAGGTCACTGCCCTGGTCGACGTCGACGTTGCACGCGCCAGCCACCATGGTCGCCAGCGACAACAGAACCACTCCGAGGCGACGCCTCATCTATCCCTCCAACAGTGCCAAAAGCACGCCAGGCGAGGGTAGCCCGTCGTCCTTCGCACCTGGCCCCACGGCCGACCAGCCGGCGGCCCGCAGGGCTTGGCCGACTCTGGCATCGTCGATGCGGCCGCCATCGGACGCCGTCGGGGTGAAGCCGGCCGTGATGCTGGCAGGCTCCGTCGGCGCGACCACGTCGAATTGCGCGTTGGCATCGAGCTTGGCGGTCTTCGCCGCCGCCGCAGTGGTGAGGTAGATGCGGGCCGAACCCTGCTGCAGCACGAAGCTGTCAAGACTGCCGGCCCCGAACCCTCCAGCGGCGGCCAATCGGTTGTTGAGGTTGTCGAGCCACGGGCGGGCGTCGGGCTGCTCGTCGAGGTCGTTGGTGGCGAAGTCGCTCCGACCGAAGAAGCCGCCGAGGGCGGCGGCCCGGGAGAAGAGCCCAGTGGGCGAAGTCAAGGAATCACCGCCCAGCCGGAAGCCGGGATCCTGGGCGGCGTCGCCGATGCACCGCCAGGTGGCGGGCGCGCAGCCGGCGGGAAACTGGCCCTTGCGGGCGACGGCGACAAGTGACGTCGTGGCGATCGGCCGGGTCCGGGCGGCGAACAGGGGCGCTTTGGATCCGAGCATTCGGCCGTCGTCGACCATGGCGGCCCACGGTCCCGGAGCGACCCAACCTCGGATGCCGGCGCTCCCGGCGCTACGGGCGGCGATGAGGGTGGCGGCCGTTGTGGCCGCCGGTTCGACGGTGGCGCCGTCGACGGCGTCGCAGACGGCCCCGAGCTCGAGCGCGCAGTAGATGGCGCCGGCGACCTCGCCCGAGCCGCCCTTGCCACCGCCGCCGTCGTCACCACCGGGAACGCCATAGCGGTAGACGAAGGCGCCGACGACCATTCCCAGAGCGGCCAGGACGGCGAGGATCCGGGCGACCACTACGTCGGGCCTCCGCCGGCCGTCGGTGGTGCAACGATGTCGTCGGCCACCAGTTCCATGAGCTGATCGTTGGTCGGGTCGGCGACGGTGACCAGTCGGGTGGCCTGGTGGGCCATGGCCGACTCGAAGAGGTTGCGGGCGATGCGCCCGTTGCCGAACCCCTTGTCGCGGGCCTGGCCGTCAAAGAAAGCTTTGGCCGCGGTCCTAGCCCCTGAGGTGAACGTGTACGAGGACTTCTTGCACATGGATTCGACGATGGCCAGCAGTTCGTCGCTCGAGTAGTCGGGAAAGTGGATCGTGCGCGGGAATCGTGAACGCAGTCCGGGGTTCGACTCGATGAAGGCGTGCATCTCGTCGGGGTAGCCGGCAGCGATCACCGCGACATCGTCACGGTGGTCCTCGATGAGCTTCACCAGGGTGTCCGTCGCTTCCTTGCCGAAGTCGTTGTCGCCGCCGCGGTTGAGCGCATAGGCCTCGTCGATCAACAGGATGCCGCCGAGCGCCGAGTCGAACACTTCGGTGACCTTGAGGGCGGTCTGGCCGACGAAGCCGGCCACGAGCCCGGCCCGGTCGGTCTCCACCAAGTGGCCCTTGTCGACGATCTTGAGCGTGCGGTAGATCTGCGCCAGCAGTCGGGCGACCGTCGTCTTGCCCGTGCCCGGGTTGCCCGTGAAGACGAGGTGCCGGCTCGACTCCACGACCGGGAGGCCTCGCTCCTTGCGGAGGTTCTGGATCTGGAGGAGGTTGGTGACGAGCTTGATCTCGGCCTTGACCGGAGCCAACCCGACCAAGCCGTCGAGCTCGGCCAGCAGCTCCTCGAGGGGGCGCGCCGGTTCTTGTGGCGCCACGGGAGGACGAGCTGCAGCAGCGTCGCTGGCCGGCTGCCCGACAGGCCCACCCGGGCGGGCCACGCCGCCGCGGTCGATTGATCGCAGTAGGACGCTGCGGAAACGTTCGAGGCCGGCGAGCTCGGCCTCACTGGGTACGGCGTCCGTGGCGCACACCGTGTGGGCCAAAGACATAGCCAACTCGTAGTAGCGCCAGGCGTTGGCGGTGCCTGCTCGACGGTCCGTCTCGACGAGGATGTCGAAGAGCAGCGATGGCGCCGCCAGCCAGGCCCGCTTCCCGACAACCAACTGCGCATCGCGGACGTCGTCTGGCGTGGCTCGGCCGAGCATGGTGCTCATGTGCGGTGCGAAAGCAGCAATGAAGGCCCAGAGCTCGGCGTCGGTCTGGCGACTGTCAACGTCGATGAACGCCGCAACGAGGTTGTAGGCCTCGTTGAGCACGTCGGTCTCGGGCTTGGACTTCGGCGCCCCCGGGATGATGTCGCCGGCAATCCCCGCAAGGACCGGAGTCAACACTTCGACGAACCGCCGGACCGGCGCCTCCAGCAGATCGGACATGTCGCCCTCAGTCTGCCCGCTCGGCCGATTGCAACCGACCCACGGCGAGGCGCGCCAACTCCTCGGCGGCGGCGCGAATCGCCGATGTCGGGTTGGCGGCCACTTCGAAGGTGAGGTACGACCTCTCGGCCAGGACGTGAAGTGTCCCCTCCTCCTCGACGAAGAGGGCGACGTCACCGAGCCCGTCGACGGCGGTGGCGTCCGGGTGGTCGCTGCGAACCGCACCGAAGCGGGCGGCGGCGCTGAACCCGGTGCGGCGAACGGCGCCGGCCATATCGTCGGTACGAACGAGCTCGATCAGCACAGCCCGGACGTCGTCGGATCGCGACCAAGCGCACCCGCTGCGACCGGCGAGCGTGTCCGTGGCCGACTCAGCCCGGGCGGGCGCGGCAACCGGCCCACCGAGCACTCGAGCCACCTCGCTCCTGTGGTGGAGTTCGCAGGCCGTGAGAGTTGCCGGCCGGGTGGGCTGCTCGTCGCTGCACGCACCTGTCGAGAGGAGCCCGACGGCCACGGCCACCGCGAACACCCGCCGGTATCGTTGGCGGATGGCCGACCCCACGAATGCCAGCCTCGCAGAGCTCGGGCGGCGGGCCAAAGCTGCCTCACGGCCCCTCGCCCTGGCCTCGACCGCCACCAAGGACGCCGCCCTCCTGGCCGCCGCCGATCTCCTCGAGCAGCGGTCGGCCGACGTCGTGCGGGCCAACGCCGCCGACGTCGAGCGGGCCGAGCGGGCGGACACCTCCTCCACGGTCGTCGACCGGCTACGACTCGACAATGCGCGGGTGACAGCCATGGCGGAAGGACTGCGCGACGTCGCCGCGCTCGCCGATCCGGTGGGCCAGGTCATCGAGGGTTGGAACCGCCCCAACGGACTCCACATCGACCGTGTACGGGTACCGCTCGGCGTCGTGGGGATCATCTACGAGAACCGCCCCAACGTCACGAGTGACGCTGCCGCGTTGTGCGTCAAGAGTGGCAACGTCGCCTTCCTGCGCGGCTCCTCCGCCGCCATCACCTCGAACCAGGCCATTTCCGCGGTCCTCCGAGAGGGCTTCTCCAAGGCGGGCCTCCCCGAGGACGCGCTCGTCCTGGTGGAAGACACGTCGCGAGAGTCCGCTATCGATTTCATGCGTCTGCGCGGGATCATCGACTGCTTGATCCCTCGAGGCGGCCCTTCGCTGATCGCCGCCATCCTCGAGAACGCAACCGTGCCGTACGTGATCGACGGCGACGGGAATTGCCACGTGTACGTCGATGCTTCGGCCGACCTGCACATGGCCTTGTCGATCGTCCGAAACGCCAAGACCTCCCGGCCCTCGGTGTGCAATGCGGCCGAGTCGCTCGTGTTGCATGCGGACATCGCCGAGCGCTTCCTGTCGGCGGCCGAACATGCCCTCGAGGACGTCGAACTGGTGGGCGACGACGCGGCGCGCCGGCTTCTGCCGTCGATAGGTGTGGCCACCGACGACGACTGGGGCACAGAGTTCCTCGACCTCAAGATGTCCGTGGCCGTCGTGGCGTCGCTCGAGGCCGCCATCGACCACGTCAACCGCTACGGGTCGGGCCACTCCGAAGCCATCATCACCTCGGATCTGGCGGCGGCCCGCCGATTCACGACCGAGGTCGATGCGGCGGCGGTGGTGGTGAACGCTTCGACCCGCTTCGTCGATGGCGCCGAGTTCGGATTCGGGGCCGAGATCGGCATCTCCACCCAGAAGCTCCACGCCCGGGGCCCCATGGGACTTCGTGAGCTCACGACCACCAAGTACGTGGTCACCGGAGACGGCCAGATCCGAACCTGACGGCGTCGTCGGCGGTGGAGCGACAAACTTGACCGCCCGGTCAAGGCGACCGTTAGAGTCTCGAAATGGCTGACCATCGCTTCGAGTCCGTCCCCGCCGTCCGCGAGGGTCTCCAGGGCGTCGACTACCTCGCCGATGAGGGCATCTCTGGCGTCGTCTACCTCGCCGACCGGCTCCAGAAGCCGATCCTGGTCGAGGGTCCGGCCGGCACCGGCAAGACGGAGCTCGCCAAGAGCGTCGCCCGTATGACGGGCGCCCGGCTGATCCGACTCCAGTGCTACGAGGGCCTCGACGAGTCGAAGGCGCTCTACGAGTGGAACTACAAGAAGCAGCTCCTGCGCATCCAGGCCCAGCGCGTCGTCGAAGAGGGCGGCACCGGCAACTGGACGGACATCGAGGAGGACATTTTCTCCGACGAGTTCCTCCTCACCCGCCCCCTCCTCGAGGCCATCACCGCCACGGAGCCGGTCGTCCTGCTCATCGACGAGGTCGACCGTGTCGAAATCGAGACCGAAGCGCTCCTCCTCGAGATCCTCTCCGACTACCAGGTCTCGATCCCCGAACTCGGCACCATCGAGGCCAAGCAGATCCCGCTCGTGTTCCTCACCTCCAACAACACCCGTGAGCTCTCTGAGGCCCTCAAGCGCCGTTGCCTGTACCTCCACCTCGACTACCCGACACTCGAGCGTGAAAAAGAGATCGTTCTCACCCGGGTGCCCGATGTGAGCGACCACCTGGCTGATCAGATCGTGCGCATCGTGCGCTCCATCCGGTCGATCGAGCTGAAGAAGCACCCGTCGGTCTCCGAGACGATCGACTGGGCTCGCACCCTCGTGCTCCTTGGCATCGAGAACATCGACGCCGAGCAGGCGAAAGAGACGTTGCACATCCTGCTCAAGTACCAGTCGGACATCACCAAGGCGACCAAGGAACTCAGCACCAACGGCGCCAGGTAGCCGGACCGATGCTCGACCTGCTCGCCGGCTTCATCGTCGAGCTCCGCAACGCCGGCCTGCCGGTGTCGTTGACGGAGAACCTCGACGCCATGGAGGCCATCAAGCACATCCCCCTCGAGGACCGCGACGCTTTCAAGTACGCGCTCGCCGCCACGCTCGTGAAGAACAACGGGCACTGGAAGACGTTCGAGACCGTCTTCGAGGTGTACTTCTCCATGCGGGGCCCGCACTACAAGATCGCCGACCTCGATGCCGACGACGAGAAGCTCAGCGAGATGATCGCCGAGATGATGGGCCAACAGCAGCAGGCCGGTGGCGGTATGGAGGGCATGACGCCAGAGGAGCTGGCCGAGATGCTCTACAAGGCGATCATGAATGCCGACGAGGGCATGATGCGGGCCATCGCCCGTCAAGCGGTGCAGCGCTTCTCCGGGATGGAGCCGGGTCGCCCCGTCGGCGGGACCTATTACCTGTACCGAACGCTGCGGAACCTCGACCTCGACGGCGTGTTGGAAAAGCTCCTCACCCAGGCCCAGAACGAAGCCGACGGTGGGATGACCGACCTCGAGGAGCGGCTCGTCCGCGACGAGTACGAAGACCGCATCGACAAGATGAAGAAAGAAATCGAGGCGGAGATCCGCCGGCGGTTGGTGGCCGACCGGGGCGCCGAGGCGATGGCCAAGACGCTTCGCAAGCCGCTCCCCGAAGAGGTCGACTTCATGCACGCCTCGCGTGAGGAGCTGACGATGCTGCGGCGGGCGATCTATCCGCTCACCCGCAAGCTCGCCGTGCGACTGGCCCGGAAGCGGCGCCACGGCCGCAAGGGACCGCTCGATTTCCGCAACACCGTGCGGCACTCGTTGTCCTACGGCGGCGTGCCGGCGGAGCCCAAGTTCAAGTACCCCCGACCCTCGAAGCCCGAGATCGTCATCATCGCCGACATCTCCGGTTCGGTCGCCGCCTTCGCCCGCTTCACCCTGCAGTTCGTTTATGCCATCTCGTCGCAGTTCTCGAAGGTGCGGGCGTTCGTGTTCATCGACGGCATCGACGAGGTCACGTCCTACTTCGAGGGTGTCGAGGACGTGATGGAGGCGGTTCACCGCATCAACACCGAGGCCGACGTCATCTGGGTCGACGGCCACTCCGACTACGGCCACGCCTTCGAGACGTTCTGGAGCAAGTGGGGCAAGGAGATCACCAAGAAGTCGTCGGTGATCTTCCTCGGCGACGCCCGGAACAATTACCACGCGTCCCAGGCTTGGGTCGTGAAGGAAGTCGAGCAGCGGGCCCGCCACGTGTACTGGCTCAATCCCGAGCCCAAGGCCTATTGGGACACCGGCGATTCCATCGTGTCGGAGTACGGCGCCCACTGCGACGGCGTCTTCGAGTGCCGCAACCTCAAACAACTCGAGAAGTTCGTCGAGCAACTCGCCTAATTATTGGCCTCGCTCTGCGGCGCCGCCCTGTCACTGGCCTCGCTCTGCGGCGACGCCCTTCGGGCTGGGGCCTTGCCGCTCGGCTGGCGGCCGCTCGCTGGCGCTCCCGACGCCGGGTGGGCTAGCTGGGTCGGAGGTGTGGGGGGAAGCCGCCGGTGGCGATGGGGCCCCACCGTTGCGGCGTCACGCGGATGAGGCACTTGCCCTGGCGTTGCATGGCGGCGCGGTACTCGTCCCAGTCGCTGTGCTCTCCGGAGATGCAGCGGAAGTAGTCGACCAGCGGCTCGAGGGCCTCGGGGAGGTCGAGCACCTCGGCCTCGCCGTCGACCTGCACCCACGCCCCGTCCCACTCGTCGCTTATGACGAGGGCGGACACGGAGCGGTCACGCCGCAGGTTCCGCACCTTGTCCCGCTCCGGATATGTGGCGACGACGAGACGGTCGGCGGCGTCGACGCCGCCGGTGACGGGCGACGTCTGGGGCGATCCGTCTCGCCGTCGAGTCGTGAGTAGGACGCGGTGGCGGGGTCGGAGGAACGCCACCAACTCGTCCCGGGCCACGATCGTGTTGGTGGCAATGGTGGGCGGCACAGCGCGGATCCTAGGGTCGGGGTCGTGCAAATGAACGCTGGCCTCACCGTCGACCCCGTCAGCGGGACCATCGGTGCAGAGATCGGTGGCGTCGACCTCAGCGAGCCGCTCGACGATGACACTGTTGGTGCCATCCGAAGGGCCTTTCTCGACCACCACGTCGTGTTCTTCCGCGACCAGGACCTCTCGCCCGACACGCTGCGGCGCTTCGGCCGTCAGTTCGGCGAGCTCGACACCCATCCCTTCGTCGAGGGCATGGATTCGCATCCCGAGGTGATCGAGGTCGTCACCGAGCCCGACGACCGGTTCAATTTCGGAGGCGGCTGGCACACGGATGTCACGTTCCTGGAGGAACCGGACCTGGGGTCGATCCTCCAGGCCGTCGACGTACCGTCCGTCGGCGGGGACACCCTGTTCGCCAATCAGCACCTGGCGTACGAGACGCTCTCCGACACGATGCGGGCGGTGATCGACCCGCTCGTCGCCATCCACTCGGCGGGGCCCCAGTACGCCGAGGGCGGCTATTCCACGAAGTCGAGGTCGATGCGCACCAAGAACCCGGATCGCGCCGGCGAAACGGTTCGCCATCCGCTCGTGCGCACCCATCCGGAGACGGGGCGGCGCGGCCTCTACGTCAACCGGGCCTTCACCACCGGCATCGAGGGGATGCGTCGAGACGAGTCCCAACCGTTGCTCGAGCAGCTCTTCACCCATGCCGTGCGGGAGGCGTTCACCTGTCGCTTCCGATGGCGGCCCGGGTCGGTGGCGATGTGGGACAACCGCAGCGTCCAGCACTACGCCCTGTACGACTACCGCGGGTTTCGCCGTCACATGCGACGCATCACCATCCGCGGCGACCGTCCCGCATGACTCGTCTGGTCCTGGTCCGCCACGGGCAAGCCCAGTCCTACGTCGACGGCATCATCGGCGGTGCCCGAGGTTGCACCGGGCTCAGCGATCTGGGTCGTCGACAGGTTCGGGCCTTGCACGACCGCCTCGCCCGGACGGGTGAGCTCGGCGACGCCATCGCCCTCTACGCCAGCACCCTGCCCCGAGCGGTGGAGACGGCCAACGAGATCAGTGCGGCCATTGGAGGCCATGAACCGGCGCAGTCATGCGAGCTGTGTGAGCTGCACGTCGACGACCAGCTCGACGCTCGGTCCGTCGAGGACTTCGGCGCCGAGTACGAGTGGCCGCCGACGGATAACCCCTATCTCCCGTGGACGGCCGGTGCCGAGCCGTGGGCCGACTTCACCCTGCGGATTGGAAGGGAGCTCGATCGCCTCACCACGGCACACGTCGGGGAGACCTTCGTTGTCGTCTGCCACGGTGGCGTCATCACCGCCGCCCTCTGCTCCCTCGCCGAGCTCCCACTTCGCCAACCGTTCCGCTTGCACATCGACAACACGTCGATGACGGAGTGGCGCCGGGGTCCTGACGCACGCGGCATCGATCGCTGGACGCTGGTGCGGTTCAACGACGCCGCACACCTTGCCGACCTGGCGGACGGATGGCTGTGACCCGCCTCGTCCTCGTCCGCCATGGTGAAGCGGAATGCAACGTGGCCAAGCGCTTCGGAGGGCCACTGGGATGCACCGGTCTGTCGGAGGAGGGGCGCCGCCAGGTGGCACTCCTCCGCGACCGGCTGGCCCGAACTGGTGAGCTCGCCGGCGCCGGCGTGCTCTATGCCAGCACCTTGCTGCGCGCCGTCGAGACGGCGGAGATCCTGAACGAGGCCCTCGGCGGACTTCCCCTCACGACCGACGAGCGGCTTTGTGAGCTCCACCCCGGCGAGGCCGACAACATGACCTTCGTCGACTACGAGTCGACGTTCTTCGCCGAGGGGTCGGGCCGCTGGCGGGACGATCCTTCAGTGCCGACCGCTCCCGGGGGAGAGAGCTGGTCGGGGTTCCTCGGCCGTGTGCGCCGCGCTCTCGTCGATGTCACCGATCGCCATCCCGACCAGACCATCGTGGTGGCGTGCCACGGCGGGGTGGTCGATGCGTCGATGCTGCAGTTCCTGTCGATGGACGAGGGCTACCGGGCGGCCCGCTTCATCACCGAGAACGCTTCGATGACGGAGTGGACCCGGCGGGGCGAGCGCTGGCGGCTCGTCCGCTACAACGACGCCGCCCACCTCCACGACGGCGACTAGCCCAACTTCGGTGGGCTGGCGAGCACGCCGTTCGAAGTCGCGTCGCCTTCGCTGGCGAAGAGCTCGCGGAGCCCACCGAGGGCGCCGAGCACCGACGTCGCCTCCAGTGGGAGGAAGATCTTGGTGGCTTGGCCGTCGGCCACCTTGGCCAGCGTCTCGAGGTACTTGACGGCCAGCACGTCGCTGGTCGGTCGCCCTTCGTGGATGGCGGCGAAGACCGACTTGATGGCCTCGGCCTCGCCGGCGGCCACGGCCGTCTGGCGGAACTGCTCGGCCTCGGCTTGGGCCTTCGTCGCCTCGGCGCGACCCTGGGCGTCGAGGATCTGGGCTTCGCGATGACCCTCGGCCTCGAGGATCTTCGACTGCTTGGCCCCCTCGGCCCGGGCGATGGCGGCTTCGCGGTCGCCTTGGGCCGTGGTCACGCTGGCGCGACGGGTGCGTTCGGCCTTCATCTGCTCGTGCATGGCGTGCATGACGTCGGCTGGAGGGTCGATGCGCTGGATCTCGACGCGGACGACCTTGGTGCCCCACTTGTCGGTGGCGTCGTCCAGGATGAGGCGGAGTTGGGTGTTGATCGTGTCGCGGGATGTCAGCGCCTCGTCCAGTTGCATGTCCCCGATGACGTTGCGCAGGTTCGTCTGGGCCAGCTTCGTGACGGCCATGTAGAAGTCGACGACGTTGTACACGAGGCGCTGCGGATCGGTCGCTTCGTAGTAGACGACGGCGTCCACCGAGACGACCACGTTGTCTGAGGTGATGACCTCCTGGGGCGGGATGTCGACGACCCGCTCACGCATGTCCACGCGGGCCATCCGGTCGATGAACGGCACGATGAGGCGGAGGCCCGGCTCACTGGTGGCGTGGTACTTGCCGAGGCGCTCGACCAACCCTCGTTCGAACGGGCGGATGATTTTCACGCCGCTGATGACGACGGCCAGCAACAAGAGGGCCAGTGAGGCGAACACGATGACGAACGCCATGGTCAGGTAGCTCCTTCAGTTGGAAGGGTCGGCGGCTCGTCCAGTGGTACGACCACCAGTCGAGTGCCGTCGACCCGGCTCACGAGCACGGTGGACCCGGCTCGGATGGGAACGCCGGTGAGCGATTCGCCGCGCCACTCCTCATGGTCGAGCCGGATGCGGCCGCCGCCGCCCGGACCACCAGGGATGTCCTCGAGAACGAGCGCTTCGCGGCTGACCCAACGGGCCGATCCGACGGCCGAGTAGGGCGCTCGCCGCTCGAGGCGTCGGGCGTAGGGGCGGAACGCAGCAAACGTCGCGACCGATCCGCCGAGGAAGAGGGCCCATTCGACCGGCACCGGGACGCCGGCAAAAGCAGCCAGTGCAGCGACGATGGCGCCGAGGGCAAACGGGGCGAGGAAGAACGAGCCGGCCACGGCCACTTCGCCGATGCCGAAGGCCAGCACCGCCGCCAGCCAAATCCATCGCCAGGTCTCCGGCGTCCCCACACAGTCGAGGGTATTCGGTCGGGCGGTGTCTCAGGTGGCGATATCGGCGAGGAGCCCGAAGTGGTCGGTCGGCCAGGTTCCCGTAAGGGGCCGGTCGGCGACGACGCTGCAGGCGGTGATGCGCCCGCGACCGTCGTCTCGCCGCCACCCGGCGAACACGTAGTCGATGCGTCGATCAGGCTCGTGCTCGGCCGCCGCAAAGGGGTTGGCGTTGCTCCACGTCCATCCGGGCTCTCGGCCGCCTGCCACTCGCCAGGCGTCCTGGAAGTAGGTGCTCCGGCCCTGCAGCGACGACGACCCGGTGAGGAACCGGATTTCCGTGCTGTCCGGTTCGGCGTTGAAATCACCGGCCAGGATCGGCGGAAGCGCCGACGCCGGGTCGGCCTCGGCCTGGATCACTTCGTCGATCCGGACGACTTGGCGCTCCCGCTGCTCGCCGCACTCGTACAACGACGTGAGGTGGGTGGTGAACATGTCGACGCCGCCGGTGCGGGCGTGCAATAGAAGGCGTTGCACGTCCCCAGGCCGATCCTCGGTGGGCAGGAGGTGGACGGCTTCGTGATCGATAGGCGTCTTGGCGAGAATGGCGTTGCCAAACAACAAGCCCGGTCGTCCCTCCACCAGCCCGAGGGAGACGTGGTCGTAGCCCGTCCGCTCGGCGATCCAGTGGGCCGTGTTCCGGGGGCCGCCGGCGTCGGCCAGCACCTCTTGCACGCACACGACGTCGGCGCTGAGGTTTTCCATCCACGCCACGATCTCTTCTCGGCGCTCCTTCCAGGGTCCGGCGACGTTCCAGAGGTTCAGGGTCAGCACCCGCAGCACACCGTCGACGCTACGCCTGTTGGAGTCGCCACAGCCGCTTGACCAACGGGGGCATGCTGGCCGCATGTCCCGCCGCCCGATCTCGGTCGACCACGTGGCGTCCGTGACCGGGTCGCCGGCTGACATTTGGCCCCACATCGCCGACCCCGCTCGGCGGCCGGCGTGGATGACCGAGCTCCGGAGTGTGGAAGCGTCGCCGGGCGAAGTGGAGGTGGGCGACCGCTTCCACGGGCAGAGCTCGATCCTGCTGCACGACTTCATCGGGACCAGTGAAGTGATGGAGGTCGACCGTGGTCGTGTGCTGGTGGAGGAGGTGGTGATCGGCGCCCGGTTCGTGAGCCGGTGGGAGCTCACGGCCGACGGCGCCGGCGCCACCTGCGTTCGACACACCATCGATGTTGAGTTTCCAGCTGGGCCCTTCAGCCCGATCGAGCGGTGGGTGTTGCGGCGTCGGCTCCTGCGCATGCAGAAGGCCAGCCTGCGAAACCTGGCGGCTCGTCCCTAGCTGCGGATGAGACCGGCGCCGGCGGTGGCGTTGGTGGCGTCGTCGATGAGGATGAACGAGCCGGTGATGCGGTTTCGGGCGTAGGAGTCGACGGCCAAGGGGCTCGAGATGCGGAGCTTCACGCGGCCGATCCCGTTGAGGCCGAGTTCGGTGGGTTCGCCGTCCTCGTCGAGAGTGTTCACGTCGAGGCGGTGCACGAGCTCGCTCACCACGGCCTTGGCCATGCGGGTCGTGTGTTTGATCGAGTACTTGTTGCCGACGACCAGCGGCCTGTCGATCATCCAGCAGAGGTCGGCCTCGAGCTCGGAGACCACGGCCGGCTCCTCGCCCACCCGGGCCAGCAGGTCGCCCCGGCTCACATCGATCTCGTCGGCCAGTCGGATGGTGACGGCCATCGGCGCGAACGCTTCGGTGACCTCGCCCTCCAAGGTGTCGATGGCGGTGATGGTCGATCGGAGGCCCGAGGGCAGCACGACGATCTCGTCGCCCGGATGGAAGGTGCCGCCGGCGACCTGCCCGGCGTAACCGCGGTAGTCGTGGTGCTCGTCGCTCATCGGGCGGATCACGTATTGCACGGGGAAGCGTCCCTGGACGGGATCGTGATCGTGGACGTCGACCTTCTCGAGGTGTTCGAGCAGCGGAGGCCCGGCGTACCATCCGAGGTTGGGAGAGGGATCGACGACGTTGTCCCCATTGAGGGCGGAGACGGGGATGGGCGTGACCTCGACCTCGTGCGTCGAGTCGATGGCCTCGACGAAGGCCTCGAACTCGCGCGCGATCTCGTCGAAGATCTCTTCCGACCAGTTGACGAGGTCCATCTTGTTGACGCACAGCACGAGGTGGCGGATGCCGAGCAACGTGGCCAGGAAGGCGTGGCGCCGGCTCTGCTCGATCACGCCCTTGCGGGCGTCGACCAACACGATGGCCAGGTCGGCCAGCGACGCTCCCGTGACCATGTTGCGCGTGTACTGCACGTGCCCGGGCGTGTCGGCGATGATGAACTTGCGACGCGGCGTCGCAAAGTAGCGGTAGGCGACGTCGATGGTGATGCCCTGCTCGCGCTCGGCCCGCAGGCCGTCGGTGAGCAGCGCCAGGTTGACGTAGGTGTCGCCGCGCCGTTGCGACGACAGTTCGACGGCCTCCAGCTGGTCCTCGAAGATCGACTTCGAGTCGTGCAGGAGGCGCCCGATGAGCGTGGACTTCCCGTCGTCCACGGACCCAGCCGTGGCGAACCGCAACAGCTCGGTCATGGCTTAGAAGTAGCCCTCGCGCTTGCGGTCTTCCATGGCGGCTTCGGAGAACTTGTCGTCGGCTCGGGTCGCCCCCCGCTCGGTGATCCGGGTGGCGGCGACCTCGGTGATGACCTCTTCGAGGGTGCGGGCATCCGACCTCACTGCGCCGGTGCAACTCATATCGCCCACGGTGCGGTAGCGGACGAGTTCCTCGAACGGCTCTTCGCCCTCGCGAGGCTGGGTGACGTCGGTGACGGCCAACAGCATCGAGTCGCGCTCGAACACCTTGCGGTGGTGGGCGAAATAGATGTTGGGCACCTCGAGCTGCTCGAGGGCGATGTATTGCCACACGTCCATCTCGGTCCAGTTGGAGATGGGGAAGGCTCGGATGTGCTCGCCTTTGCGGATGCGGCTGTTGAAGAGGTTCCAGAGCTCGGGACGCTGGTTCTTCGGATCCCACTGCCCGAAGTCGTCGCGGAACGAGTACATGCGCTCCTTGGCCCTGGCCTTCTCCTCGTCACGACGGGCACCGCCGAAGGCGGCGTCGAAACCGTGCTCCTCGATGGCCCGCAGCAGCGTGGTCGTCTGAAGTCGGTTGCGACCGGCCTTGACGTCCTCCACGACGCGACCGGCGTCGATGTCATCTTGCACCGAGGCCACGATCAGACGCTCGCCGAGCTCGGCCACCCGGCGGTCGCGATATTCGTAGACCTCGGCGAAGTTGTGACCGGTGTCGACGTGCATCAACGGGAAGGGAAATCGTCCGGGACGAAAGGCCTTCTCAGCCAAGCGGAGAAGCACGATCGAGTCCTTGCCGCCGCTGAAGAGCAGCACCGGGTGCTCGAACTCGGCCGCCACCTCCCGCATGAGGAAGACCGCCTCGGCCTCGAGCGCCTCGAGGTGGGTGAGGCGCCGGCTTCGGCCGGACGTGGGGGCGAGGGTCGGAGCCATGCCTGCCTTTTCCAGAAGGGTCATTCGTGGATCCCGCATTCGGTCTTGTCGGTGCCGGCCCAGCGGCCGGACCGAGGATCGTCGCCCGGTGCGACCGGACGGGTCGTCGGCTGGCAGCCGATCGAGAGGTAGCCCTGATCGAGCAGCGCGTTGTAGGGGACGTCGTTGCTGGCGATGTAGCCCTCGACGTCGACGTCGCCCCAGGTGGCCAGTGGGTTGATCTTGACGAGGCCGCGCCGGTCGAGCGAGAGGATGGGCGCCTCCGCACGGGTGTCGGCTTCGACGCGACGCAGGCCGCTGAGCCACGCCCGCTTCCCGGACAGCGCCTCGTCGAGGGCCGCGACTTTGGCATCGGAGCAACAGCGGATCGGGTCGCTCACGTGGAACGGCACATCGGGTTCGGGCACCCGCAAGATCCGCAGATTGATGTTGTAACGGCTCCGCACCCGCTCGACCGTTTCGTAGGTCTCGGCGAAGTGGTCGCCGGTGTCGATGAACACCACCTCGATGTCGGGCTTGACCCGGGTGGCCACGTCGATCAGCACCGCGTCCTGGAACGACGCAGCGATGCAGAGGTCGTCGCCGAAGGTGTCGACCGCCCAGCGCACGACCTTCGACGCCGGCGCCGATTCGAACGACGCCGAGAGAGCATCGAGCCCGACGACCTCCGTCGTCGTCGTGCTCATCGAATAGCTCCGAGGACGAGCTCGGCGGCATCGTCGACGGACAAGTCTTGGGTCGGGATCGTCACCTCGGGGGAGAGGGGCGGTTCGTAGGGATCGTCGACGCCGGTGAGGCCGCTGATCTCGCCCGACCGCTGCTTGGCGTAGAGGCCCTTCACGTCACGATCACTGCAGACCTCGACAGGCGTTGAGACATGCACCTCGACGAAGCGGCCCTGATGGAGCTGGCGAAGCTCGTCGCGCACGCTGCGGTACGGGGAGATGACCGAGCACAGCACCGTGACGCCGTTGCGTGAGAGGAGATCGGCAACGAAGCCGATGCGGCGAACGTTCTCGTCGCGATCCTCGCGAGTGAAACCGAGTCCCTTGGTCAGGTGGGTGCGCACGATGTCGCCGTCGAGCACCTCGACCTTGCGGCCCTCGTCGAGCAATTTTTTCTCGACGGCACGGGCGATCGTCGTCTTGCCGGCCGACGGGAGCCCCGTCAGCCACACGGTCCGTCCGGTCACGTCGCTGCGCACTCGCCTTCGCCGACCTCGGCGACGTAGGGCCCTTGTTCGCCGTAGTCAACGTAGAAGTCGGGGGATTCGGCAGGGGTGGGCCAGTCGTCGAGCTTCTTGAGGTCGGCGGCGATGGCGGCGGCGCCACCTGAACGGAACAGCCACTCGTCGAAGCGCTCGCCGGCCACGCGCTCGTTGGCGAATCGCCCGACGACGGTCACGACGGCCTCACCCGTCCGTTTGGCCGGAAGCCGCAAGGCCTTGGTGCCGAACTCGATCTCTGTCTCGCCGACACGGCCGCCGAGGAACATCTGGTAGCCCGGAGCGGCCGTCTGATGGGCCCGGCGCTCCACGCCCTGGAAGCCGATGTCGGCGATGTGGTGCTGCCCGCAGGAGTTCGAGCAGCCGGAGATGTTCATGCGAACGCCGGGAACCTCGGACAGGCCGGCTTCCTCCAGCGCCTCGCCGATGGCCTTGGCCAGGCCCCGGCTCTGGGTGACAGCCAGGTTGCAGGTGTCGGTGCCCGGGCAGCTCACGACGTCGCGCGCCATCTCGGCGCCGGGGCGGGCCATGTCGATGGCAGAGAGGCGCTCGTACAGGACCGGCAACTGGGCTTCGGTCAGGTCGCGAAAGGCGAGGTTCTGGCGGTTGGTCGCCCGCACGGACGAGGACAGCTCTCGGGTGATCGAGGCCAAGGCGCGGAACTGGTCGCTGGTGATGTCGCCGAGCACGGCGTGGGCCATCGCCGACACCGTCCCGTTGGCCCGGCCCCGCCAGACGTTGGCCTGTTCCCACCGCTTGTAGGGATCGAGGGCGGTGAGCGTCACCGGCGTGCCCGGGTGGTCGGACTCGACACCATCGGCGCTGCCCGCAGGCGCATCGCCTGCCAGTTGGACGATCTCGGGGATGCCGCCGGCCCAGGTCGAGGAGGCGATGAGGAACTTGCGCTCGCGCATCACGACGCGTCGGAGTTCGTCGATACCCATGGTGTCGACGAGCCACTTCATGCGAGCTCGCAGCTTGTTGTCACGGTTGCCGTAATGGTCGAACACGCGGAGGCAGGCTTCGATGGTCTCGAGCAGTTGGTCGCGCGGCGTGAATTCCTCGAGGGCCTGCGCTGGGTGAGGGTTGGCGCCGAGACCACCGGCGATGAAGACGCGGAAGCCGGCCTCGACCGTGCCGTCGGCGTTGGGCCGGCCGACGGCGACGACGCCGACGTCGTTGAACATGGCCTGGCCGCAGTCGGTCACGCAGCCCGAGAAGTTGATCTTGAACTTGCGCGGTAGGCGTTGTGCGTAGGGGTGGTGGAGGAAGTGCTTGAACGTCGCCTCGGCCCACGGCGTGATGTCGAGCACCTCGAAGGGGCAGGCGCCAGCGAGGTGGCACCCCATCACGTTTCGGACCGTGTCGCCGCACGCTTCGCGTGTCGTCAGCCCGGCGTCGGCCAACTCGGTCAGGAGATCGGGCACGCGCTCGAGGTCGACGAAGTGGAACTGCATGTTCTGGCGGGTCGTGATGTGGCCCCATCCCCGGCTGTATTCGTCGGCGATGCGGCCGAACACATCGAGCTGCTCTGCCGTGACGCCGCCATAGGGAAGCTTCACCCGGATCATCTGGTTGCGGCCGCCTTGGCGCTGGCCGTACACGCCGTTGTTCAATCGGAAGACACGGAAGCGGTCCTCATCGATCTCGCCTGCGAGATAGGGCACCAGCATCTGGCGGAACTTGGTGATGTCCGCGTCGATCTCGGCGCGAAGGGCGGGCGCGAAGGCCCCCGGTCCGATCTCGACGGTGTGGGAAATGGACATGGAAGACCCCTTCACGAGCAGCGTGCGTTGGGCGTACAAGGACGAAGAACCACCGTCGCCGAGTGGATGTTCCGTCGGCGACCTCAGCCGTGGAGGCGTCGATGGCCGTCGCGGCCGAGGTGGGGCGTCGCGCCGACGGCAACGGAAGGCGCACCGCTCGTGCGCAGCAATCCGAGGGGGAGTGCGGCCATCACCGGGCCAAATCTAGCAAAACCTGACCTCTCCGATCAAGTTTTGCGACTTTCGCTGCTTGACGGGTCAGCGTCGGCCGCGTCGGCCCTTCTTGTCAGTAGCCGGCAAGACGTCGTCGTCGTGCTCACCCAGCAACGGGTGGGGCGCCGGAGTCGGGCCGAGTTCAGGGTCGTCCGTTGGTTCCTCTGCGCCCCCGAAGGACGACTCCTGGGCCGAGACGAAGGGCTCGTCGTCGAAGGCCGTTGGGTTGACCGACTCCTCCGGGCGGGTGTCGGCCACCATGGCGGCGAGGGCGTCGTGGGCGAGTCTCTGGGGACGGACGGGGCTGCGATAGGCGTTGGTGGGGAGGTCGAGCCAAGAGTTGTCGGTGATCGACGACGTCGCCGATTGGATGGCCCGCAGCCTGGCCAACTCGTCCTCGAGGGCCGTCAAGCGACGCTGCGCGTCCGCCAGCTGATCGTTGGCGAGCCCGAGCTCCTCGGTCAAGTGCCGGCGGTCGTTGTTGGCCGTCGCCCACTCGGCCAGGTGCTCGGTCGTCCGCTTCTCGCCTTCGCGCAGCTGGTTCTCTAGACGGCGGTTGTCCTCGGAGGCCTCGGCCAGCTGCGAACGGAGGAAGGAGAGCTGATCCTCGCTGGCCAGGCGACTGGCATTCGTCTTCTCGGCCTGGGCCTGGAGGCCGGCCAGATCGGTGCGCAGTACGGCGACCTCGTCGCGCAACAGCGCCGCTTCCTCGCGAGCGGCCTCGTTCTGAGCGGACCAGTAACCGGCATTGGCGTCGATGAGGGCGGCGCCGTTGTCGTCGCCCTCCTCATCGACCCGCTCGGCCAGTTCGAGCACCGTGTCGAGTGGGACGAGGAAGGCCCCCCGCTCACCCTCCGCCCGTTGCGTCGGGATGCGGCCGGCCCGGTACCACTGGCGCACGGTGCCGGTGTCCAGCCCGGACCGCTCGGCGGCCTCGGCGACCGAGACCCAGACGGTCGAGCGGCTGCCCTCGTTCATGGGTTCACCATCAGACCGCAAGCCAAGATCGACGAGGCGTTCATCCCGCCCATTCTGACCGGTTAGGGCGGAAGTCACGTCCTTCCGTTCGGCAGGCGGGTCAGGGAGCGGAGGGATCCGGCGAGATCAGGCCCGGAGGAGTTCCGCGACGCGGAACGCCAGATCGAGGCTTTGGCGAGCGTTGAGACGCGGATCGCACATCGTGGTGTAGCGGGTATCGAGGTGGCCGTCGAGGACTTCCTCAGCGCCTCCCAGGCACTCCGTCACATCGTCGCCCGTGAGCTCGACGTGGACGCCACCCGGGGTCGTCCCTTCGGCCTGGTGGACCGCGAAGAACTCCCGGATCTCTTCCAAGACGTCGTCAAAGTGACGGGTCTTGCGTCCCGACGGGGACGAAAAGGTATTGCCGTGCATCGGGTCGACGGCCCACACGACGGGGTGGCCAGCGTCCTTGACGGCCCGCACAAGCGCGGGAAGCGTGTCGCCGACCTTGTTCGCTCCCATCCTGGAGATGAGGGTGAGGCGGCCGGGGGTCTTGTCGGGGTCGAGGGCGGCGCAGATCTCGAGCACCTCCTCGGTCGTGGCCGACGGACCGACTTTGCAACCGACCGGGTTCTTCACGCCCCGAAGGAACTCGAAGTGGGCTCCTCCGACCTGACGGGTGCGCTCACCGATCCAGAGCATGTGGGCCGAGCAGTCGTACCAGTCACCGGTGAGGCTGTCCTGGCGGGTGAGGGCCTCTTCGTAGCCGAGGATCAATGCCTCGTGGCTCGTCCAGAAGTCGACCTGGTGCAGGCGCTGTTCGGCGCCGAGATCGATGCCGCATGCACGCATGAAGCGCAATGCCCGCTCGATTTCGGCGGCGATGGCGTCGTAGCGGCGTCCCTCGGCGCTGGAGGCAACGAACTGTTGATTCCAGAGATGCACCTGCGAGAGGTCGGCGAAACCGCCCTTGGTGAAGGCCCGCAGCAGGTTGAGGGTCGAGGCGGCCTGGTGGTAGCTGGCGACCAGCCGCTCGGGATCAGGGCGACGCGCGTCGGCCGTGGCCTCGTCGCCGTTGACCATGTGTCCTCGGAAGCTGGCGATCTCCTCGCCTCCGACGATCTCGGTGTTGGCCGAGCGGGGTTTGGCGAATTGCCCGGCGATGCGCCCGACCTTGACCACAGGCACTCCCGAGCCGTAGGTGAGGACGACGGCCATCTGCAGGATGACCCGGAGTTTGTCCCGGATGTTGTCGGCGCTGAAGTCATGGAACGACTCGGCGCAGTCGCCCGCCTGGAGCAGAAAGGCCCGGCCCGCAGCGACCTCTCCCAGCGTGGCGGTCAACGCTCGCGCCTCGCCCGCAAACACCAGGGGTGGCATCGTCGAGAGCTGTTTCAGCGATCGATCGAGGGCGGCCTCATCAGGCCATTCCGGTTGCTGGGCCGCCGTCCGCTCACGCCACGTGCCCGGTGACCAGGTGTTCGCACTCACGGTGGCAAGGTTCGCAGAACCGGCGGCCTGTGCCAAAGCGCATTCGCCGCTCTCGCGTGGTAATATGGGGATGTAGGCTGCTCGCATATTCAGGAATTCGGCGAGAAATGTTCCTTGCCATAGAAGTAATTCCCGCATAGGCATGCAGGGTGCATCCAGAGTTGGCCGCCGAACAGGCGCATGTCGATCGGGCGTATGACCGCCTCGAAGAGCTCGAACGGCTCGCGCACGAGCTGGCCACCTCGGAGCGAAGCGACTACTCCCGCACCTTCGCTGGTGTGCTCGAGCGTGACGTCCGGGAGCGGGCCGGGCTCCGCCGCCGGGCGAGCCTGCGTCTGGGTTCGCTCGACCTGTGCTTCGGGCGCATCGACTGCGAGGGAGGGGCGAGCTACCACCTCGGTCGGGTGGCCGTGGCCGACGAGGAGCAGGAGCCGCTGATCGTGGACTGGCGGGCGCCGGTGGCCGAGCCCTTCTACCGGGCTACCCCGGCGGACGCTCTGGGGCTGCGCCGCCGCCGCCACCTGCTCACCAAAGGGCGACAGGTGCTGCGCCTCGATGATGAGGTGTTCGGACGGGCGGCCGAGGTCGACGGCGGGGGGGAACAGCCCGGCGACGATCCGCCCCTCGTCCTTGTCGGCGAAGCGGCGCTGCTCGAGTCGTTGCGTCGGGCCCGCACCGGCCGGATGGGCGACATCGTCTCCACCATCCAGGCCGAACAAGACCGGATCATCCGGGCGCCGCTGGGCGGGATCGTCGTCGTGCAGGGCGGGCCGGGCACGGGCAAGACGGCGGTGGCGCTCCATCGGGCCGCCTACCTCCTCTACACGCACCGGTTTCCTCTGGAGGAAATGGGCGTGCTCTTCGTCGGGCCCAACACCGTCTTCCTCCGCTACGTCGAGCGTGTTCTGCCGACGCTCGGCGAGTCGGGCTGTCGCATGGCGACGGCCCACGACCTCGTCGACGGCGTGAACGTGGGGCGGGTCGAAGGGTCGGAGGTGACCCGGCTCAAGGGCGACGACCGCCTGGCGGCCGTCGTGGCGGCGGCCGTGCGCTCACGTCAGCGTCCGTTGCGCAAGGTCGCCGTGATCCCGTTCGGAGCCTTCGAACTGCGGCTCGGCCCGCGTGCCTCGTCCGAGATCGTTGCGGCGGCAATCGCCGCCGCCGGAGCCGGGCGCCACAACGCGAGGCGACCCGTGGTGGAGGCCCTCGTGCACGCCCATCTGGCCCGCCAGTACGACAAGGCCGTGGCCAGGGCCGAACGGGCGGGCCTGTCTCCGCGCGCCCTCGAACGGCCCGAGCTCATCGATGCCTTCCGCATCTCGCGTGACGTCCACCGGCTGCTCGATCGGCTGTGGCCGGTCCTGACGCCGGAGCGGCTCTTGAGCGATCTGTTCGGTCTCCCGTCACTTCTCGCCGAAGCCTCCGCCGAACTCCTGTCGGTCGAGGAGCAGGCGCTCCTCCAGCGTCCGCGTCCCGGTCCCGGCGAACCGCCGACCTGGTCGATGGCCGACCTGCCTCTCCTCGACGAGGCGCGACCGCTGCTCGGGCCGACGAAACCCGGCGTCAGACGGACGTCCTCGTCGGCCGGCGGCGAAGACGTCGCCGCCATCGTCGATCGAGCTCTGGCCGACGACCTCCCCTCCTGCCCGAATTGCGAATTCGAGCTGACGTTCGTCGGCGTCGGCGAGGTGGACTGGCGGTGCGATGCGTGCCGGAAGGAGTGGGCGTCAGCCGAGGTGCTCTCGCCGGCCGCGGCGCTGCTGCTCGACACCTTGCGCTTCCGGCTGGTCAGTGCGGTCATCGGGGTCGGACCGGTCGGAGACCCCGAGCTCCGCACCTATGGCCACGTCGTCGTCGACGAGGCGCAAGACCTCTCGCCGATGCAATGGCGGATGATCGCCCGACGCTGCCCGTCGGGCTCGATGACCATCGTGGGTGACCTCGGACAGGCCAGCGGGCACTGGGCACCGACCTCCTGGGACGAGGTGCTTGCCCTCGTGCCCACGCCCCGTTCGTCCGTCGTCGAACTGACCGTCAATTACCGCACGCCGAGTGAGGTCATGGCGTTGGCCGGGCGTGTGCTGGCCGAGGCCCGCCCTGATCTGACACCCGCCCGCAGTGTGCGCGACGCCGGCGCCCTGCCTCGGGCGGTCGTCGTCGCTCCGGGAGTTCGGGTGGTCGAGGTTGCCATCACCACGGCGGCCGAGGAGCTCGGGCTCGTCGACGGGGGGAAGGTCGCCGTGATCTGCCCCGAGAATCTGGTGGCCGAGGCCGTCTCCGCCGTGGCGGCCCGTCCCGATCTCGGGGGCCACGACGACGACTTGTTGGCGGCGCCCGTGTCGGCCCTCACCCTCGACGATGCCAAGGGCCTCGAGTTCGACGCCGTCGTCGTGGTCGAACCGGCGGCCATCGCCGCCGAGCACCCGCACGGCCTCGGCGCCCTCTATGTGGCCCTCACCCGCACGACGACCCGGCTGGCGCTGGTTCACACCGGGGAGCTGCCGGAGTCCCTCCGCCTCGCCTGACGACCCTTCCGGGCCACGTCTCGATTTCGCCATCAGGTCGTCGCTCCACCCGTTCCTAGGATGCCGCCCATGACCAAGCCCTTCCGCTTCGCCGTACAGACCTCGACCGCCCCGGACGGCAAGGCGTGGCGGGAGCGGGCCCGCAAGATCGAGTCGCTTGGCTACTCGACGCTGTACATCCCCGACCACTTCGGCGATCAGTGGGGTCCGATCGTCGGCATGACGATCGCCGCAGAGGCGACCACGACCCTCAACGTCGGCGCCCTGGTGTTCGACAACGACTACCGACATCCGGTCGTGTTGGCGAAGGAGATCGCCACCCTCGACCTGGCCAGCGAGGGCCGGGTGGAGTTCGGCATCGGCGCCGGCTGGATGAAGAGTGACTACGACGAAGCAGGCATGGACTACGACCGGCCGGGGCTGCGCATCGACCGGATGGTCGAAGGCCTCGCCGTGATGAAGCAGCTCTGGAGGGACGGCTCGGCAACGTTCGAGGGCGAGCACTACACGATCAAGGGGGCGCAGGGGCAGCCCCGTCCGGCGTCGGCCTCGTCGCCGAAGATCGTGATCGGCGGTGGTGGCAAGAAGGTGCTGTCGATCGCCGCTCGGGAGGCCGACATCATCGGCGTCAATCCGAACCTGTCCGCCGGCTACGTCGGGCCGGAAGTGGCGGCCTCGTCGAAGGGTGATCTGTACCGCGAACGGGTCCGGTGGATCCGGGAGGCGGCGGGCGATCGTTTCGACGATCTCGAGCTGCAGTGCCTGACCTTCATGGTGCAGTTCACTGATGACCGCAAATCGGCCTACGAGAATCTGGCTCCACTTTTCGGCCTCACGCCGGAAGAAGCGATGGACGTGCCGATCGCTCTCGCCGGCACCGTCGACCAGATCGTCGAGATGCTCCAGCAGCGGCGGGAGGAGTACGGGTTCAGCTACGTCGTCGTCCACGAGCCGGAAATGGAGGCCTTCGGCGAGGTCGTCGCGCGGCTCGCCGGTACGTGAATGGGGCGGCGAATCGGGATCTTCGGTGGGACCTTCGACCCGGTGCACATCGCGCACCTTCTGGTGGCGTCGGAGGTGAAATGGCGCCTCGGTCTCGATGTCGTGTTGTTGATGGTCGCCGGTGAGCCCTGGCAGAAGTCGGGCCGATTGGGAATGGCACCGGCTGATGACCGGCTGGCCGTTGTGGCCGCCGCCGTCGAGGACCTCGACGGGCTCGAGGCCTCCTCCCTCGAGATCGATCGGGGTGGGGCCACGTACACCGCGGACACGCTGGCGCAGCTCCACGCGACCGAACCCGGCGCAGAGTTGTTCCTCGTCATCGGAGCCGACGTCGCCCGCCTGTTGCACACGTGGGACCGCCCCGACGAGGTGCGCACCGCCGCCACGCTCGTGGTCGTCGCCCGTCCGGGCTCGCCGGCGGCGCCTCTCGACCAGCTCCGGCGAGAGGGCTGGATGATCGCCGAGGTCGACGTGCCGGCGTTCGACGTCTCCTCGAGTGAGGTGCGGGCCCGGCTGGCCGATGGTCGCCCCATCGATGTCCTGGTGCCCCCGGCCGCAGTCCGCGAGATCGTCCGACGGGGTCGATACGCTCGAACCGGATGAACCCGGCACCCCCTGCGGCTCGGACCCCGTCCGGTGAACGGTGGCAAGGTGGCCTTGCCGTGGTCGGACTGCTGGCCGCCGTGGTGGTGACCGTGGCGATGGTGGCCACGCCGGCATCGTCGAGCGCCGGCGGTCGGCTGGCCGCCGGTGCGACCACCCTTCCCGGCGGAGTACGGGTCGAGATCGTCGGCGGCGAACCGATCGTGGCCTACGGCGTCGCCGATCGGCTGGTCGAAGCGGGCGTCTCCCTCGATGCGGTCCGGCCAGTATCGGCTCGCTCGGAGGTCGAGGAGTCGACGATGATCGTGTACTACGACCGCCGATCGCTGGCCACCGCCAAAGGGATCCGCTCGATGCTCGGGCGAGGAACGTTGCGGCGTCAGCAGGCGTTCCAACCGTCGGTCGACGTGACCGTCGTGCTCGGGAAGGACCTTGCTCGCCTGTGATCTCCACCTCCGTCCTCTGCCCGTGCCGGTGACCACCCGCCGCGCCCGCGATCTTGACGAAGTGCGCGTCTGGGCGGCGACCGCGGCGCGGGCGGCGGACGAGAAGAAGGCCACGTCGACGGTCGTGCTCGAGGTCGGGACCATCCTCGCCATCACCGATGCCTTCGTCATCACCTCGGCCAACAACACCCGGCTCGTGAAGACGATCGCCGAGGAGGTCGAAAAGCAAGTCAAGGCCGGCGATGGACCGTCCCCGTTGCGCATCGAAGGCCTCGATGACGCCCGCTGGGTGCTGCTCGACTACGGCGACTTCGTCGTCCACGTCTTCCTCGACGAGGTGCGCGACTACTACGACCTCGAACGGCTGTGGTCGGACGCCCCGAAGGTGGATTGGGAGTCGCTCGTCACCGAGTTGCCGGCCGCCGCCGGCGAGTAACCCAGCGGTCGGACGACCGACCGCCGGGGGCGGCGAAAACCTCGACGGAGTGGACCTGGAGGGATTTCAACCCTCGCCCTTCACCATGCCATGGTGCTGCGCTACCGAGCTGCGCTACAGGCCCGTCAGGGC
>JBKJKM010000217.1:0-6394 GCA_046597375.1 Acidimicrobiales bacterium
CCGAACCAGGGCTCGGGTCTGGCCCACGCCGGCCATGCCCTCGAGGTCGCGCTCACGTCGATGGGCGTTTCGGCGGCCCGCCGTCTTGGAGACCTCGTCGGTCTCCGCAGTGAGGGCCTGAAGGATCTGCGCTATGGCACCGTGGCGGACGGACTCGGCTCGGACGCCCCCGCGCGACTGCCCGAAGGCCTGGACGTGTTCGTCGGTGCGGCCAGTGCGTTCGGTGATGGCGATCACCCGGTCACGAGGGTGCTGGGCGACCTCCTCGTGAGTCGTCGCTCGGCCCATGGCGAGCTCTGCGACGATCATCGGGTCGTGGTATTCCCGTCGACCGGCCACGTGTCGTTGGCTGCCAACCCGATCGTCTACTCCCAGCTGCTCACGTGGTGGGACGCGCCGCCTTCGTCACGCGTCGGGCGCCCGCCTCCGGTGGCACCTCCCGATACAGCCTGAGCAACAGGAGGTCGTAGACGACCTTGATGGTGCCGCCGATGATCAGCGGCCACCCGAAGGACGTCTGGGCCAGCAAGGCGCCAGCGAGGAGGGGAGTGGTCGCCGCCGCCAGGCTTCGCGGCACGTTGGTGACGCTGGCGGCCGCGGGGCGCTCCTCCGGAGGAACGACGGCCATCACGAAGGCCTGGCGGGCGGGCACGTCCATGTTCGACAGAACGGCCCGCACCAACAACAGTCCGACGGCCAGCGGTGCCGTCGTCACGAGGGCGGCGCTGATCAACAACAGGTTGGCCGGGATGTGGGTGAACGCCATCGTGCGCACGAGTCCGATCCGACGGGCGAGCGGTGCCGCCAGCAACTGCGACGTCGCCCCGAGCAGGCTGGTGGCGAAGAACACCGATGCGGTGGCGGCCGCCGACAGGTCGTAGCGGAGGTGCAGCCAGAGCACCAGCAGCGACTGGACGACGAACCCGCCGCCGGCCGAGTCGAGGCTGAACAAGGCGGCCAGCTCGAGGACGGTCCGGCGTGAGCGCTCGAGGGGTCGTCGGCGCTCGACATCACCGCCGGTGCGGGCCTCGGGCCGGTCGAGGCCCCGATAGATCCCGGCCACGGTCAAGGCGACCAAGGCGTAGACCCCGAATCCGAGGCGCTGGGCGTCAACCAGCGTCCAGTCCGTCGCGCGTGCCACCACCTCGGGCAGCGCTGAGCAGAGGGCGCCGAAGGCGGCGGCGAAGGCACCGGCGAGGTTGTAGACGGCATAGAGCTGCGGGCGCTCGTCGTCGTCTACCTCGCCGGCCAGCAACGACTGCTCGGTGGGAAGGAACACGCTGACGTCGCCGCCGGAGGGATTGAGCGTGCCGACGACGGCGATGAGCACGATCGGCCAAAAGGTGGTGAAGGCGGCGAAGCCGACCCCGGTCGCCAGCATCAGCGCTGAGGCGGCGAGGAGAAGGCTGCGTACGGGAAGCCGCGCCGCGGAGAGTCCGGTGGAGAGCGTGAGGGCCGCCGACCCCACGAGCGTCGCTGTCACCACCGCGCCGACTCGAAACGGGGAGAACCCGAGACCGCTGAGGTAGGTCGCCAGAAGCACGCTGACCAAACCGTCGGCGAACCCCCGAGCGGCGCGGGCGACGATGAGGCGACGGGCGACGGCGGTGGCCGACCGGGGGAGCAGCGTCAGGGCGACGTCACCCGGGCGCGCACCATCGGCGCCAGCGGATGCTCCGGGCGTGGCCTACCGGTGCGTTCGGCCCAGGCGTCGAGGGCGAGGTCGTAGAGGGCGACGGTGGCCGCCAGCGCTCGACGCAACTCCGGAAGCTCCGAACTGCGGGGCGCCGCATCGGCCAGCGCATGCTGCAGTTCGGACGGAAGCGCTTCGTGTACGTCGTGAGGTGCCGCACCCAGGAGAGCGACGACCCGGTTGCCAAGGGTGTCGTAGCAGCCGGCTCGCACGATCCAGGTGTTCCCCTTGCGGAGGTGTCCGTCGAGATAGGCCAACCACGGCCAGGTCGTCGGGTCGAGAAGGGTGGCGTCCGCTTCGGGCGCAGTCCATCCATCCATGGCCGCCTGAAGGCCGGCGGCGACGCCGTCGCGATCGACGAGCACTTCGAGCGGACCGGCGACGCCGCCCCAGGGGGCCGTGGTCTTCTCGTCGAGGGTGAGGTCGATCATGGTGGCACCGTCGCCGGACCACGCCTGGTACCGATGCGGGCGTTGCCAGAACGGCTCCATGGTGAAGCCGGGTGGCGCGCCGAGCAGTTCGGCGGCCACCGCCGCCCGATCGTTCCAGAGGGACTCCCGGCGACCATCGCGCGCCACAACGAGCAGGTCGAGGTCGGAGTAGGCGTGCTCCGTTCCGCGTGCGACCGATCCGTAGACAACGGCGGCGCTCACCCGATCATCGGCCGTCGCCCAGGAGCGTGCGCGATCGAAGGCTTTGCGGGCCGGATTGGTCATAGCGGCGAGCGTAGGGTCTGGCCCTATGGCGACCCGTGACATCCCGGTGGTCGACGTCGGCCCACTGGTGCGCGGCGATGATCCGGCGGGATCGGCCCACGCGGCGCGCGCGATCGACGCCGCGTGCCGCGAGACGGGTTTCTTCTACATCGTCGGCCACGGGGTGCCGACCGATCTTCAGGACCGTCTCGATACCGCCGCCCGCGGCTTCTTTGCCCGCCCGGAGGAAGAGAAGGCGGAGATCGCCATGGCAAAAGCCGGACGGTCGTGGCGGGGCTGGTTCCCCGTCGGCGGAGAGCTCACGTCGGGTCGCCCCGACCACAAGGAGGGCATCTACTTCGGCGCCGAGCTGGGGCCGGACCATCCGAAGGTGGCCAAGGGCGTGGTGCTGCACGGGGCCAATCTGTTCCCGAGCGAGCCGCCCGAGTTGGGCCCGACCGTGCTGGCCTACCTGGATGCCATGACCGCCCTCGCCCACGCCGTCGCCCGCGGTCTAGCCCTCGGTCTCGGCCTCCCGGCCGACTGGTTCGACGTCAACCTCACGGGCGACCCGCTGGTGCTCTTCCGCATCTTCCACTACCCACCCGATCCCGACCCGGCGTCCGACCAATGGGGCGTCGGCGAGCACACCGACTACGGACTCCTGACGCTCCTGCGCCAGGACGACAACGGCGGCCTCGAGGTCCACGGGTCCGACGGCTGGATCGATGCGCCACCGATCGAGAACTCGTTCGTGTGCAATCTCGGGGACATGCTCGAGAAGATGACCGCCGGCCGCTACCGCTCGACGCCGCACCGGGTGCGCAACACCAGCGGACGAAGCCGGCTCTCGTTCCCGTTCTTCTTCGATCCCGGCTGGGACGTCGTCGTCCCCCCGCTGCCGCTCGACGCCGGCGCGCGAGCCGAACCGAACATCCGATGGGATGGCGCCGACCCACGCGTCTTTCAGGGTACGTACGGCGACTACGTCACGTCGAAGGTTGCCCGGGTCTTCCCCGACCTGGCCGGCGACGTTCAGGCGTAGCCCTCGGCGCCGCCCTCGTCGTCCTCGTCGTCGCGAGCCCGCACGTCCGCCTCCATCGGGCGTCCGCCGGCGACCTCGTCCCGGTTGGCCGGCCCAACGTGACGGCTCGGTGCCGACTCGAGGGAGTTCAGCCGGTCGATCAAGGTCCGGAGCCGGCCCTGGTGGATGCGGTCGAAGCGGAAGGCCAGGCGGGCCATGTCGAGGTGGTCGCGACCGGACACCTCGGGCGGGAGCGGTCCCGTCTTCTCGATGGTTCCTCGCACCACGATGTCGGCGAACTCCTCGGCTAGCGCCGTCACCTCGTCGTCGGTCGGTTCGGCTCTGACCCGGAGTACCAGCAGGTCGCCGACGAAGCGACGCGAGTGGTAGTTGCGGTAGAAGTCCGTGATCTCGGCGACTGCCTCCTCGGCGTCGTCGGTGATGCGATAGAGCACGCAATCGTCGTCGCTGATGAGTCCTCGACTTCCGACCTCGTGGCGCACGAACTGCTCGAACTGGTGCCAGTACGTGCCGCCCTCGACCTCGAGCAGCACGACCGGCGACGGCTCGGCTTTGCCGGTCTGGATGAGCGTCAGCAGCTCGAACGTCTCGTCGAGGGTGCCGAAGCCGCCCGGCAGCACGATGAATCCGTCCGACTCCTTCATCAGCATGAGCTTGCGGGTGAAGAAGTACTTCATCTCCACCAGCTTCGGGTCGGCCTTGATGAACTCGTTGGCGCCCTGCTCGAAGGGCAGGCGGATGTTGATACCGAACGACATGTCCCGGCCGGCGCCCTCGAGCCCCGCCGCCATGATGCCGGGACCACCGCCGGTGATGACCATCCAACCCCGGTGGGCCAGCGTGGCCGCGACCGCACGTGTCTGTTCGTAGAGCGGGTCCTCCGGCAAGGTGCGGGCCGACCCGAAGATGGTGACCTTCGGCGTCGCCCGGTATGGGGCGAAGATCCGGTACGCCTCGCGCATCTCGCTCAGGGCCGTGGCCGTGATCTTGAGGTCGAGCCGATCGACGTCGTCGGTGCCAAGGGCCGCCACCGTGAGCAGCATCTGGGTGAACTGGTCGCGGTTGGTCGTCACGCCGATGGCGTCGAGGAAGGCCTCGACGGGCGCCGCCAATTCGGGCGGGACGGCGGTGCGGGAAGACGGGCGGCTGGGGGATGTGGCCATTGGCACCCCAGGTTTCCACCCCGACGGGCCGTACGCTGGCACCGTGGGTGACGAGACCGTGCTGCGGACCTGTTCGGCGTGTGGGACCCAGGTGGCGGCGCCCGTCGACGGGCTTCCCGAGGGGTGGTCCCTGGTGACGGAGAACCGCCGGGTGGAGTACCAGTGCTCCAAATGCGTACGGGCCAACATCCGATCGATCGAAGGCAAGCTCCCCGAGGAGTACTGGGAGTTCTAATTCGAGCGATTCCCTGACCAGCGGTTCCGGCCGAAATCACCATCTGACCTGCTGGCGTGGGTGGGCGAACTCAACCGTTCGTCGCAACACCTCTTGATGATGGAGGTGACCGGTCGTGCGACGGCAGCAGTTCGCGGAAAGGGGACGGGGCGCGCAACCGGCCGCAGGGCCACGACACCGCGGATGTCGTGTTGAGCGAGCGGCTGGCCGAGGCTGAGGACCGGGCGGTGCCCGGGCACTGGGAGGGGGATCTCATCATCGGACTACAGCGCTCGGCCCTCGGCACGGTGGTGGAACGCGCCCCCAGCCGCTACACGCTGCTCGTCCACCTCCCTAGTTTGATGGCTACGGCACCGTGGCGCCCATGAAGAACGGTCCGGCGCTCGGCGGCCACGGCGCCATCGCCATGCAAGACGCCCTCCAATCGACCATGGGGTCGATGCCCGCTGCGCTGCTTCGTTCGCTGACCTCGGACCGCGGCAAGGAACTCTCCGCGCACGCGCAGTTCACGATCGACACCGGTATCGCCGTCTACTTCGCAGACCCACACTCACCTCCACGCCGTCCAGGACGCAATCAACAGCAGACCACGGAAGATCCTCGGCTGAAAGACGCCAGCCGAAGTCCTCGACGAGCACCTACCGTCCATCCACGCAGGTGTTGCAACGACCGGTTGAACCCAGCCAATACACGTCGATCGCGTTCACCGAGGCGCTCATCGACGCCGGCATCGCCGGCATCGCCGGCTCCATCGGCTCGGTCGGCGACGCCCTCGACAACGCGCTCATGGAGTCCACCATCGGGCTCTACACGACCGAGGTCATCGACTTCGACCACCGCCGATCATGGACGGGCCGGGCCGAGGTCGAACGAGAGACCGCCGAGTGGGTCCATTGGTTCAACGTCTCGACGATTCACCACTAGATCGGGCCGCTCGCACCGATCCATTTCGAGGACCAGTACCGTCACAACAACGTCGCCGAGTTCGGCGACGTTGCTTAATCCCAGCCTCCGGGAAACCCAGGGCGATTCAGCGCTTCGTCCGCACACGTCGCGTACCGGCGGCCCTGAAGCGCTCCGTCGCCCGCCACTTCTTCCCGCTCATCCGAGCCATCTCCGAGCTGCGGGACCTCGAGCTCGCCGCTTGACAACCAGGCGAGTCATTTCGGAAGGGAGCGGGGGGGGTGTAGTGCATCCCAGGCCGGCGAGAAAGATGAGGTGCCAGCCAAGCCGGTCGCGGGCGACCCGCGGTGCCCTCCCAGTTCACCGAATCGTTAGCGATTTCGCCCTTTTTGCCGTTGTCGTTGTACTTAGGTTGCTCGGCAACGGTGATGTTCGGCGATACAGATCGTCGGCGAAGGACCCTTCGCTTCATGGCGTTGCCGAACGAAAGGATGTCTGATGAGGTTTGTAAAGAGAGTGTTGGTGGTGGCGACCTTGCTAGTCCCGTTCCTGGTGTCAACCGCGGGTGCGTCCAGCGACGAGGTCTTCCTCACCAGCACGATCTCGCTGGATAAAGAGGCGGGCACCATCACCCTCCCGTTGCTAGAGGGACGTCACCAG
>JBKJKM010000267.1:0-11509 GCA_046597375.1 Acidimicrobiales bacterium
TCGGCGTAGTACGCCAACGCCAGCGCACCGCCGAAAGCATGCGGCACGTGTACAAGCGCGTGGTGGATGGCCACCACGCGCTCGGCGAGGGTCGGCGAGCGGCTCACGTGGAGGTGAGCCGCGGTGCGGTCAGCACCTTGCTCCTCCGCCGCATCGGGATGGCGTCGGCAATCGAGAGCACGTCGAGCAGCCGGCGGGCATGCTCGTGCTCGTCGACTGGCGGAGGAAGGTCGCTCGTGGGAGGGGCGGCGTCGATGCGAAGCTGCTCGCCGCCGGCCTCCACCAGGCGGCGCAGCGTGCGGTAGGTGGGGTCGCGATGCCCGCCCTCGTACGCCGAGATCACCGGCTGCGAGGTCCCCGCCCGCGCCGCCAGGTCGGCCTGGGTCAGCCCGCGACGTCGTCGGATTGCGCGGAGCAGTTCGGCAGGATCCACGGCCACAGCATATCGCTTTGTCTATAATTTGCGGAGGCGCTGGCCGCAGACGATGTCAGCTCGTCGAGTGATGGAGTAGTCGGTCGAGGAACGGGTTCGAGAAGACGCGGTGTGGGTCGAGGGCGTCGAGCCGTGCCGGCGCCCAGGTCCAGCCGCGAGGCCCGACCTCACGAGTCGAGAACTGGTCGGCCAGCCCGCCGTCCAGCTTCGAGCCGTCGCGCCATGCGTGGTGGCCGCAATGAGGCGACGGCACCGCCGCCGCTGTGGCGGGAGGACGGGCCAGCCGGCGGGCCCAGGAGTTCGGTGATCGGGATGTCGGTGATCGACCGGCATCGGAGGAAGCGGAGGGCGCCGACCCGGAGGGTCACGGACGTGAGGAAGCCGCGGCCGAGGTTCGTCAGGAGCGCGGCGGTGGCAGGATCGCTGCGCTCGAAGGTGCGCAGTCGGTAGCGGCCGGCGGCGGCGTCCAGACCACGGCGTCAAGGCTCACGACGAGGTTGCTGAGCGACCCGTAGGTGTGAACCCGCGCCGGGTCAAGCCTTCGTCGCTCGCCACCCGCCTACCCGTCTTTCCGTCAGCGGCCTCGTGGCCGCTTCGTGGACAAAAGGTACCGGAATGCGCGCTCGGTCAGAGGGCGTCGCGCCATGGCGACATGTCCAGGCCAGTGTGGCGCAACGCCATCGCGTCGACCGTCTCCGTCGTCCAGTACGGGTGACCGGGACGCGGAATCCCGAACAGTGCGAGTTCGTCCGGTGTCTTGCCGGCCACGAACTCGGCGAAGACGTGGCTGTTGCCAAGTCGCGGAAACGCGTCGTAGCCGAACCAGTCGGCAGTCGCCGGACGGAACGCAACCACGGCGACGAAGCGGGAGCCGTCGGGACGATCGAAGTCGCTCCCGCGGTGCCATACATCGGAGCGGTAGGCGAGCAGCGAACCGCGCTTGGCTGTCGCCACTACCTCGTGGTCGTACAACTCCGGGTACGGCACATTGGAGTGGCGCCGGGGAACCAGGCGCGGCGGTGCACAGTCCTCGTCGACATCGGACAAGTACAGGAAGGACTCGAGGTGCCAGAAGCCGCGTTCCATTCGCGGAGGAAGCAGCGAGTGATTGCTGTCCTGGTGCAACGGCTGTTCGTAGTTGATCGCTCCCGCCCACTTCCCCCACGCCGCCGCCTGGTAGATGCGCACGTCGTCGTCCTGTAACGCCATCTGCGCAAACCGCACGAGCCTCGGATGCACGAACAGGTTGTTGAGCGTGGGACTGTCGGCGAAAGGAAAGCCGCGCATGCCGTCGAACTGCGACGAACGGAACTGCTTGCCATCGGGCGCGCCGTCGCCGAAGCCCTTGGCGCGGTTGTAGTTGTCGAAGGTGTCGGTGCCGTATAGCCGCGCTACGTCGTCGGCGGCAGCGTCGATGTCGGCTTCCGGTACGAGGCCTTCAATCAACGTCCAACCGTCGGATTGCCATTGTTGCGCAGCGGCGGAGAAGTCTTGGGCCACGGTTCGCATTCTTACCCTCGGCCCCGCTCGCTAGCCATCCTCCTCGCCGACTACGGCGTGTCGGTCGATCGGCTGGCCTTGTGTCCGGAAGTCCCTGAGCCAGTCGCACCAGTCGGCGACGCCTTCGCCGGTGCGGGCACTGACCTGTACGACGGTGGCGCCAGGATTCACCGCGCGCAGGTTCGTGAGGAACAAATCGAGGTCGAAGTCGAGGTGCGGCAGCAGGTCGATCTTGTTCACCAGTACGACCTCGGCGGCTCGGAACATCACCGGGTACTTCAAGGGCTTCTCCTCCCCCTCCGTCACGGCGTACACCATTGCTTTGGTGTGCTCGCCGACGTCGAACTCGGCCGGACAGACCAGGTTGCCGACATTCTCGATCAGGAGGAGGTCGAGGTCGTCGAGCGGAAGGCGGCCGAGGCCGGACCTGACCATGGTGGCGTCGAGGTGGCACTCGCCTCCGAAGCCATCACCGGTGTTCACGAGGCTCACGGTGGCGCCGAGCCCTTCGAGGCGATCGGCGTCGAGTCTCGTTTCGATATCGCCCTCGAGAATTCCCACCCGCATTTCGGATCCGAGTTCGACGATCGTCCGCCGGAGTAGCGCAGTCTTTCCGGCGCCCGGCGATGACATCAGATTCGCGACTCGCAATCCTGCGGCGGCGAAGAGCCGTCGGTTGGCGTCGGCGACGCGATCGTTCTCGCACAGAATCGACTCGAGGACGGCCACGCGAGACAGACCCGTTTCCGGGTACCTGCGGTGGTCCCCAACCGACCGCCGCGCCGGCTCGTGCTCCTCGTCGTGGCCTGTCCCGTCGGCGTGACGGTGGAACCGCCCCATCAGACGGCGTCGGTGGCAACGTCGAACGAGGCCAGCTGGAACTCCTCACCGCTGAGCAACTCGACGTCGAGCGACTCGCAGGTCGCGCAAGCGAGCACCGGAAGGTCGAGCACCGTCGTCGACGCACAAGCACGGCAGCGCACGACGGCCGGCACGGACTCGATGCCGAGTTGGCAATCGGACAGGTTGGAGCCCTCGGTCAGCATCTCCCAGGCGAATCGGAGCGAGTCAGGGACGACCTGGCGGAAGTGCCCGATCCGCACGTCGACGCGGCGTACGGGACGACCACCCGAGCGCGCCTCGACGGTCTCGAGGATGGCCTGGCAGAGCGAAAGTTCGTGCACGCCTAGACCGACGCCGACGCCGACGTCGCCGACGCCCGCCCGAGGCTCACGGCGACCTCTCGGTGGAGGCGCCCGAAGTTGTAGTAGGCGGCGCACGCGCCTTCCGAGGAGACCATGCAAGTTCCGATGGGTGTCTCGGGAGTGCACGCAGTTCCGAACACCTTGCACTCCCACGGTTTGATGACGCCTTTGAGGACCTCGCCGCACTGGCATGCCTTGGGATCAGCAACCCGCACGCCGGGGACGGCGAAGCGAAGTTCGGCATCCCACGGCGCGAATTCGTCCCGCAACTTGAGGGCGCTCTGCGCGATGAAGCCGAGACCGCGCCACTCGAAGTGGGGCCGCAATTCGAACACTTCCGCAAGGAACCGCAGTGCCCGAGGGTTCCCTTCGTCGCGAACGATTCGGGTGTACTGGTTTTCGACTTCGCACCGGCCCTCGTTGATCTGGGCGAGCAGCATGGCGATGGCCTGGAGGATGTCCAATGGCTCGAAGCCCGCCGTGACGAGCGGTTTTCCGTACTCCTGGGTGACGAACCGGTACGGGTGATTCCCGACGACGGTCGACACATGGCCGGGTCCGAGGAAGCCATCGAGGCGCAGGTCGGGCGACTCGAGGATCGCCTTGATCGGCGGGACGATCGTGACGTGGTTCGAGAAGACGCTGAAGTTCATGACGGCATCGTCTCGAGCCTTCACCAGGGTGACGGCGGTCGAGGGGGCGGTGGTCTCGAAGCCGACGGCGAAGAACACGACTTGACGATCCGGCTCTTGCACGGCGATCTTCAGCGCGTCGAGGGGCGAGTAGACGAAGCGGACGTCGGCACCTCGCGCCTTCGCCTCCAGCAACGTCCCATTCCCGCCCGGGACGCGCATCATGTCGCCGAAGCTCGTGAAGATGACTCCGGGCGTCTCGGCGACGGCGATGGCGTCGTCGATACGCCCCATCGGGATGACGCAGACGGGACAGCCCGGCCCGTGGACGAGCTCGACATTCGCCGGCAGGACGTGCTCGATCCCGTGCCGGTAGATCGTGTGGGTGTGGCCCCCGCAGACCTCCATGAACTTGAAGTGCCGGCCCGTCGTCGCCAGCTCCGAGATCGTGGAGAGCACCCGGCGAGCTGCAACCGGGTCGCGATACTCGTCAACGAACTTCATCTCGCCGTCCCCTTCAACATGGCCATCTCGTCGTCGAGACCCGACCCCATGAGCATCAGGGAGGCGAGCGCCTGCTCGGCTTCCTCCTCGTCGATCTTCGACATGGCGAACCCGACGTGGATGAGGACCCAATCGCCCGGTTCGAGAGTCTCGTCTTCGAGCAACCCGATGTTGATCATGCGGCGTACGCCCGCGATGTCAACGCGAGCGAGTTGATCGTTCTCGGCGGAGAGTTCGACGAGTTGGCCGGGGATGCCAAGGCACATGATGAGGCTCCTAGGTGGCGGGGAACGCGGTCACATCCGGCGCAGTCGCCGGTAGCGCGAGATATCGGGAAGGGCTACGACCAGAACGATCAGCCCGAACAGCACCGCCAAGGCGATGAGGACGAGGAACACGATGCCGAGTACGGCCATGGGTCACATCTCCCTGAGCTTGAGGTAGCGGCGGACGTCGGGGGCGATCTCGCGGATCACCAAGCCGACGACACCTGCAAATCCGATTAGGACGAGTCGACGGAGCATCGGACGTTCCTTTCTGCAAGCAATTCCTCAACCATTCGCACCGCTGGTTCGACGGCGGCGGCCACCGCCGAAGACAGGCCGATGCCCTCGTCGAGGGTCTCGGGCTGACACCCGACGACGAGTACCTCACCGATCACCCCACCGAGGTCGGCGACCATCGCCAGCACGGCGAGAGGATCCATCCGGTGGGCATCCAAAGCTTCGCCTTCGATGTCGTCAACACTCGGTTCCAGCAGGAACAACGTGCCGGGCGCCTCGCCAGGTCGGGCCATGGCGTCGACCAACACCAGAAGGTCGTACCCCTCGAGGAGCTCGAGGGCGAGGTGGATCCCGCGGATGCCGTAATCCTCGACGTGGACGCCTTCAGGTCGGTCGACGCCAAGCAGGCGCTGTGCCACCTCGACCCCGAAGCCGTCGTCCGAATTGAAGATGTTGCCGATGCCGGCCACGAGCGATTTCACGGGAGTGGCTCCACCTCGTCGGGATGGAAGTACAGGAATCGACCGCCGGCCTGGTGCAGGTCGGCTGCGGGATCGTCATCGAGCGTCACCGCGACGTGCTGGTCGCCGTCGACATCAAAGAAGACGCCCGCCACGGTGGCTTCCAGGCCGATGAGGAAGAGATCCTGCGCGTCCGTCCTTCGACCGGCGGCGACACCGGGCCGCAAGCGCACCTTTGTGCCCCTCGCCACCTGAGCGCCATTGATGACGATCGAGTCCTCCCACGGGTTCACGGCCGCGTCCACAGCCGGCTCCCACCACGGCAGCGCGGCTTCGGACGCACCGCCGATCGGACGCATCTCGCCGTGGAGGCTCTCGAACGTCTCGGGCGAGAACCCCTCGATCCGGTCAACGATCGCCGCCGCCCTCGGGTCGGTGCTGCGGGCGAGGCGCTTCTCGTCGTCGGTGAGGGTGAGGATGCGCAACGCCAGGATCTCGTCGATCTCGGTTGCGTCGCACATATCCCCCGGGCTCTCCGCCGCCACCTCAGGAAAGTCGTAGAGGATGATCGGTGAGGACAGCGCAACCCGGGGACGGCTCCGGTCGCCGATCAGCACAGGGAAGGTCCCCTCATTGTGGCAATCGTCGACGGCAGGCCTCGCGAACTCCGGTGGCTCGAGCAGGGAGACGAAGGTCGCGTCGTCAGCGCGAATCAGCGTGTGCACCGCGACCATCGATCGGCGCATGACCTCGTCCCTCGGTACCGAGGTGTCACACCAATCGGTGATGTTCTCGACGGTGACGCGAAGCTTGGTGAGGGGGTACGGCCCTGGGCTGTGCTCGCTCTCGAGACGGACGACGCCCTCCACCGGCCAGCGTTCGCGGACCACCCGTCCGGCAGTTCCGAGGGGCTCGACTTCGCGCCAGGCGTCGTAGTGGAACGGCACCTCCCGCTGTGCTGGTCGCGTCATATCGAAGGCATCGATGTCCAGCACGTGCTCGAGCGCTTCGTCCCAACTCGCCCACAGGCGGCCGTCGACTTCGAGCTCAGCGACCGGCTTGAAGCTGTCACCCACGGCTTCCTCGACGGTCCGCGTCTGCACTTGCAACGAGCGAATCCTGACCTCGACGGACGCTTCGAGCCCGAATTCGAGGAGGCACTCGGTTCGCATCGCCCAACGCTCGAAGCCATCGGCCTCGCTGAAGGGGCGAGGGGTGAGGACCCCGAATTGCCATCGGACCTGGTTCTTGGCCGCCGAGGCGCGATAGGGGTACAAGACGTAGCCCTCCCACAGAACGGCATCGGCCACGCGCTGTGCACTGGCGAAGGGATCCTCGGCGGTCACGTCGCCGCCTCCTTCAAGAGGCGCTCGAAGGTGTCCTCCCACGAGGTGAGAGCAAGATCAGACTTGTACTTGGTGAGGGCGTCGATGGTCTCGCGTCGGATGCGGATCCAGCCGCTGTTCGGGTAGAACCCGTCCATCGTGGCCCGCCAGACCGCCACCGGCAGGCGATGCGGGGCTTCGACGTGCCACGGGATCGGCTGTACGACGAGCCCGCCATCGCGGTAGCTGAAGATGGTCCCGTTGAAGAGGAGCACGATGGGGATTTCGCCGTCGCCCAGGGAATGGAGGTACTTGGCTGCGGCGACCTCGAAGTCGTAGGTGCAGGGCACCGGAAGGTCGATCTCGGTCGCGCCGGTGAACTCGGCCACGGTGGTCGACACGTGGGTCCAAAGAAACGGGCGGAGCGAGGTCCCCCACCTTGGCGTCTCGCCGAAGAGCTCCAACAGCCGCTCCCCCTCCTCGGGCGAATACCGCCGGAGTTGAGGCTCGATGCGGATCTGCGCCTTGAGGGCCATCGCATGCACCGGCTCGGCGACGGGAGCCTCGATGCGCAGGCGGAGCACCAGGGTGGGCACGGCGGCATAGGGGTCGGGGGCGCTCGAAAGAACGGAGATGGCGAAATCGTTCATGTCGACCTGTCCCGGAGCCGGTCGAAGAAGGCATCGCTCGCAGCCCTCGCCTCGGTCCCACCGTCGAAGCCCTTCCACAGCCGCCGCAGTTCGCCGACCAGCTCGTAGCACGCGTCGATCGGAACGATGTAGGCCTCCTCGTGCGATGCGTCCCGACGGACGAGGAGCGCCTCGACATCGGATTCCATCGTCGCCAGCAACGCATTGTCGGCGACGAGCCGGTCCCAGGCGTCGAGTGGGAGCAGCGACTCGGTGGCGCCTGCCGGGCTGGGATAGAAAGCGGCGACACTGCCGAGGGTCGAGTTGCGGAAGAAGAACGCAATGCTCACGGGGATCTGCAGCTCGTCCCAACTGCCAGGCGCAATCGAGAACGCGCCGAGAGAGGCGTATCGATCCGGGACCGCAAGGTACCTGCCGCCGCCGGCGCCGTTGCTGGTGAAGAGCAGCCAGCATCCCCGGCAGGTGCACATCAGATTGCGGCTCTCGGTGTTGACCACGTGCTCGTGCTCGTCCGGCACGAACTCGCCGCACATGTCGCAACGCTCGCCCGGGCGGGGACGAGCCGGGGCCGACCGGATGCGGTGCAGGATGGCGAGCGGATCGCTCATCGGACCGGCGTCGGCGGAGCCCCGACGGCGATGCGCACCTCCCCGCCTTCTTCGATCAGCGGAAGCGGGTCGAGGTGGCTGGCGTTGCCGTCGAGGCTGCGGCCGGCGCGCGGGAGGTCGTAGGCGGCATTGCAGACCGCACAACGAAGGACAGCGCCGTCGACTGACGCGCCGTCCAGCGCGCTGGCACACCCGGGACAGACGCTGCGGTAGGCGTAGAGCTGGGCACCGACGCGGCAAACGATCAACTTCGTTCCGTCGATCTCCAAGGCGCCGATCCGGCCGGGCGCCAACGCCCGGAGGCCGTAGATCGGCGCCATCGCCGGCGCCGGCGCGGCCGTCGGCTTCCGGCCGAGTGACACGGGGATGGATGCGCCCTCGGGCTCGGCCGCACCGCCCTCGACGGCGATGCGGACGATCTCCGGCGCCGCCTCCTCGATGGCCCGTTGCACGGCCAACTCGAGGGTGACGGATGATGAGGCGCATCCGTCGCAGCTCCCGAGCATCCGGACCGTGACGACACCCTCGACGCCGTCGATCGAGATGATCTCGACATCGCCGCCATGGGAGCCGAGGTAGGGGCGCACCGAATCGACCGCATGGCGAACCCGATCGTCGAGACCGAGTGGATGAAGGTCATGGAGGACGAGGAGCGATGCCACGAGATCGTCCTCGGCCATCCTCCGGCGCAGTTCGACGTCGTCGCCGGCGAGCTCGAGCACGCGGGCAAGGCCGCCTCCGTAGAGCTCGGTGACGAGACTGACGACATCTTGCACCTGCTCCCAGGCCCGCAGGTCGAGGGTCGATTCGAGATGCTCGAGGAGCTCCTCGATCCGATCGCCGGTAGCCCGGAGGTCGATGGCCGATGCGCCCTCGGTGGGTTCGCCGCTGGCTATGACGATCAGCCCTCGACGCTCGGCAACATCGTTGGCGAGTGCTCCTTGCGGAGCACCTTCCCGTTGCCGAGGTACATGTGCACGCCGCACGGCAGGCACGGGTCGAAGCTGCGGACGGCTCGCATGATGTCGATGCCCTTGAACTTGTCGATCGAGTTCTCCTCGAAGATCGGGGTGTTCATCACCGCATCCTCGTAAGGACCGGGTGTCCCGAAGCTGTCCGTGGGGTTGGCGTTCCAGGGCGTCGGCGGATAAGGGTGGTAGTTGGCGATCTTGCCTTTCTTGATCACCATGTGGTGCGAAAGCACGCCCCGGACGGCCTCGGTGAACCCGCAGCCGATGGCCTCGTCCGGCACCTTGAATTCGGCCCAGGTCTTGGTGTGCCCCGCTCGAATCTCTTGGAGCGCCTTCTCCGCGAAGTGCAACGCCGCCGCCGCCGCATAGGCCTGGAAGTACGTCCGCGCCCGGTTCCGCTCGATCGTGTTCGACCACTGCGGGATCTTCCACTCGAGCGTGACCTCGGGCTTCAGTGCCGTCCGCGGCAGGTGGATCTCGACACTGTGGCCGGTGGCCTTGAGGTTGTCGGTGTTGACCAGGCCCGAAAGGGCCGTCGACCAGAGCCGAGCGAGAGGGCCACCGCCGGTGTCGAGTGCGAGATGGTCGGTGCCGTCGAACCAGCGCGGTGACATGACCCAGCTGTACTTGTCGGAGAAGTCGCGCTTTTGCGGCTTGGGGTTCGTGTGCTGGTTCCAGGGGTGGCGTCGGTCGACGGGGTTGCCGAGCGGATCCTTGGTGACGAACATCTCTTGGCCCTCCCAGTCGTCGTAGTACGACGAGCCGAGCAGGATCCGGATGCCGAGGTTGATGTCGACGAGGGAATTCGTGACGAGTTTGCCGTCGACGACGACACCCGGCGTGACGAACATGGCGCGACCCCAGTCGGCCATGTCCTTGTACTCGAAGTTGCAGACGTCCGGGTCCTGGAACGCCCCCCAACAGCCGAGGAGAATGCGTCGCCGACCGTTCTCCTCGTAGCCGGGCAGGGCTGCGTAAAAGAAATCGAAGAGGTCGTCGTGCATCGGCACGACCTTCTTCATGAACTCCACGTAACGCATGAGACGGGTGATGTAGTCGGTGAAGAGCTGGATGGTCGCCGTCGTGCCGACGCCGCCGGGGTACAGCGTCGAGGGGTGAACGTGGCGCCCCTCCATCAAACAGAACATCTCCCGCGTGTAACGCGAAACCTGCAGCGCCTCCCGGTAGAACTCGCCGGAGAAGGGGTTGAGCGACCGCATGATGTCGCCGATCGTCCGATACCCGTGAGCCTCGAAGTGGGGCGACTCGGTGCGGTTGGCCTGCTCGAGCACCCCCGGGTTGGTCTCGGCGACCATTTTCTCGCAGTAGTCGACACCGACCAGGTTCTCCTGGAAGATGTTGTGATCGAACATGTACTCGGCGGCTTCACCGAGGTTGACGATCCACTCCCCGAGGTTCGGCGGCCGGACGCCGTAGGCCATCTGCTGCGCGTAGCAGGAGCACACCGCGTGGTTGTCCCCGCAGATGCCGCAGATGCGGCTGGTGATGAAGTGCGCGTCGCGGGGGTCCTTGCCTTTCATGAAGATGCTGTAGCCGCGGAAGATCGACGACGTGCTCTGGCACTCGGCGACTACTCCCTTGCCGAAGTCGATCTTCGTGTAGATCCCGAGGCTGCCCACGATGCGTGTAATCGGGTCCCACGCCATGTCGACGAGGCCGTTGGCGTCGGGCTTCTTGGTCTTGGGCGATGAGGTCATGGTCATGGGTTCAGCTCCACGTCTTCGTGTGTCCGGACGTCAACTCGCGACCGGGCTGTCGCCACTTCGGTTCCTTGTTGAGCGTCTTGTTGGTGATCTTTCGCAACCGCCGCATACCCGCGCCGTAGATGCCGCTCGCCGCGCTCGACACGCGGGCTCCCGGGGGTTCGTCCATGAAGGGCATGAACTTGTCGGGGAAGCCGGGCATGGTGCAGCCGATGCAGATGCCACCGACGTTGGGGCAACCACCCACACCGTTGATCCAGCCGCGCTTGGGCACGTTGCAGTTGACCACCGGCCCCCAGCACCCCAACTTCACGATGCACTTCGGCGAGCCGTACTCGGTTGCGAAGTCGCCCTGCTCGTAGTAGCCCGCGCGGTCGCAACCCTCGTGCACGGTCGCGCCAAAGAGCCACTGCGGGCGTAGCGCGTCGTCGAGCGGGATCATGGGAGCTTGGCCCGTCGCTTGGTACAGCAGGTAGAGGATCGTCTCGGAGAGGTTGTCGCCCTGCACCGGGCAACCCGGCACGCACACGATGGGAATGCCGGCTTTGGACTTCCAGTCCCAGCCGAGGTAATCGGGCACGCCCATGGCGCCAGTGGGGTTGCCCGCCATCGCGTGCATACCGCCGTAGGTCGCGCACGTGCCGACCGCGAGCACTGCGAGCGCCTTGGGGGTGAGGCGGTCGAGCCACTCGCTGGTGGTCATGGGCTGGTCGGTCTCGGGGTTGTTCCCGAAGCCGCACCAGTAGCCCTCTTTCTTGATCGCCTCGTTCGGGATCGAGCCCTCAACGATCAGCACGAACGGTTCAAGCTCACCTCGGTCTGCTTTAAAAAACCACTCGAGGAAATCGTCGGCGCCACCGTTCGGGCCGCACTCGAAGTCGATCAGCGGCCAGTGGACAGCGATCTTCGGGAGTCCGGGAAGCCCGCCGAGGGCGATCTCCTCGATGCTCGGCTGCGTCGCCCCTGTCAGGGCAACGGAGTCGCCGTCGCAGC
>JBKJKM010000299.1:0-7889 GCA_046597375.1 Acidimicrobiales bacterium
GTAGACGTCGACCAGCCCTTGGCGGATGACCGGGTCGTCGAGAAGCCCACGCTGGCGGGCCAATTTGGCCATCGGCTCGATGCCGCCGCCCGAACCTCGCCGCGCTCCTCCGCCGCCGGAACCGATGGCCACGCGCTCGTTGGCCAGCATGGCGATGGCGCAGCGCCATCCGTCGTCGACGGCACCGATCACCTGTGTCGCCGGCACGCGGACGTCGGTGAAGTAGACCTCGTTGAACCCCGACCCGCCGTTCATCTGACGCAGCGGCCGCACCTCGACCCCGGGCGCCTTGAAGTCGATCACGAACATCGTGATGCCGCGATGCTTGGGCATGTCCGGGTTGGTGCGGGCGATGACGGCACCGAAATCGGAGTGCTGGGCACCGGTGGTCCACACCTTCTGGCCGTTGAGCACGAACTCGTCGCCGTCGCGCTCGGCCTTCATCTGCAGGGACGCCACATCGCTACCGGCGCCGGGCTCGGAGAAGAGCTGCGACCAGATCTCCTCGCCCCGGAGGGCCTTGCGGACGTAGCGATCCTTCAGCTCGTCGGTTCCGTGCTCGACGATCGTCGGAATGACCATTCCGAGGCCGATCGTGTACACGCCAGTGAGGAGCTCGTAGTCGGCCGCCTCTTCGTTGAAGACCCGTTGATGGTCGTTGCTGAGGCCCTGGCCTCCAACCTCCTTCGGCCAGATGATGCCGGCCAGGCCGGCGTCGTACAGGGCGGCTTGGAAGCGCTTGTTGGCGTCGATGTTCCCGCCCTCGAGGGCCGAGGCCATCTCGTCGTCGTCCTCGGTCGGCTTGCGCTGCTGGCGCTTCTTGGCGTTGGCGACAAGAAAGGCCCGGCACTTCTGGCGAAACTCGGCCAGTTCCGGGCTGTCCTGGGCATCGAGGCCCTCGTCTGTGGCGGTGGCGGTGCTCGACAGGCTGGTCAAGTTGAGAACGCTACCGCGACAAGATGCGCAGCGTGCTAGCCGTTCGCATCGCGGTGTTTTCCCTGGCCTTCCTGGCCGTGACCGGCACCGTCACCTCCGCCGTTCGTACCTTCGTGGTGCCGCGGGGCGTGCCAGTGGCGCTGTCTCGCGCCGTGTTCGTCGTCTTGCGCCGCTTGTTCACCCTGTCGATGAAGCAGAAGTCCTACGACGAGCTCGACCGTCGCCTCGCCTTCTATGCCCCGACGGCGCTGCTCGTGCTTCCGTCGGTCTGGCTGACCACGGTGCTCTTTGCCTTCGCCGCCATGACCTGGTCGGTCGACCAGGACGGCGCTTGGGCGGCCATCGAGACCAGTGGCTCGTCCCTCTTCACCCTCGGCTTCCGTCATCCGGCGAGCCGGGTCACGACGGTGATCTCCTTCGTCGAGGCCGCCGTCGGACTCGCCCTCCTCGCCCTCCTCATCACCTACCTGCCCACCATCTACGGTGCTTTCAGCCGCCGCGAGGGCTTCGTTTCACTGCTCGAGGGGCGTGCTGGCAGCCCGCCGTGGGCCGTCGCCCTTTTGGTTCGTTCGGAACGGATCGGCCTCGACCAGCGGGCCGACGAGCTGTTCGAGCGGGGTGAACTCTGGTTCTCCGATATCGAGGAGAGCCACACGTCGCTGGGTTCCCTCGCCTTCTTCCGCTCGCCGCAGCCTGCCCATGCGTGGGTCACGGCTGCGGGCACGATGCTCGATGCCGCCGCGCTCTCCCTCTCGGCCATCCGCCGGCCCGATGATCCCCATGCGCAGCTGTGCATCCGTTCCGGTTACCTCTGTCTCCGCCGCATCGCCGACTTCTTCGACATCGAACACGATGACGACCCGTCGCCCGACGATCCGATCTCCATCACCCGAGACGAGTTCGACGATGCCCTCCGACAACTCGAAGCGGCCGGGACACCGATCGAGCCCGACCGCGACCAGGCCTGGCGGGACTTCTCTGGCTGGCGGGTGAACTACGACACCGTCCTCCTGCAGTTGGCCAACCTCACCATGGCGCCGACGGCTCCGTGGACGTCCGACCGCTCGGCCATCGACCACCGCGAAGCGGTCCTCCGCCTCCGGCTGGGACGGCGTCGCCACCCTGGGGAGAAAGCGAAACCTCCGTCTTGACGGATCGGCCGCGTCAGGCGACGTAAGCGGCGCCGAGTCGAACGAGTCGGCCGGCGCTGTCGTCGAGTCCGCCCGGTCGGTTTCGCCCGAGCCAGAGCCGGCGGTGCTCCTCGACCAGGGATTCGAGCTCGGACGCGAACGCCGACCGATCGGCGACGACCACCGCCTCGAGCGTCCCGCCCGCCCTGAGCCGCGCTCGGGCGTCGCGCACGAGCAGGGCCAGGAGCCGAGCCGACGAGTCGAGCTCCGCCACCACCATCGCGCCGTCGCCTCGTCCCGGACGGCTTCGGGCGAGCCCGGTCCGCGCCTCCTCGATCGCCGCTTCGGTTGCTTCGAGGTCGCCGTCGGTGAGCCCGGACGTCACGCCCTCACCCATACGGAATCGGGGCGAGAGCAGTTGGAGGATGAGGATCGAGTTGTTGGGCACCTGCGGCTCGACGAGTCGGTGGACATCACCGAGCGCGAGCAGCGCCGCCGCCAACTCGCCGGTCGGGTCGTCAAAGGCGTGGGCCGAGAGCGCGGCGCCGAGATCGAGGTCGATGTTGGCCTTGGCGCACCACGCCGTGGCCGCGCCGAAGGCGAAGCCGGGCTCGCTCACCGGGAGGTGCTGCAGATGGCCGTTGTCGCCCCAGTCGGTGAGGAGCAGACCCTCGGCGCCGGTGTCGACGGCCACCGCCGCCGCGCCGGCGACGTTGCCGATCATGTTTGTCGTACGCCCGAGAAGGGAGTTCCAACTCGACGTGCCGGGGCAGAGCCAGAAGGGTCTCCCCGCAGCGGCCAGGAGCGCCGCCCGCTCGCCGAACGGGTGTCCATCCTCGTAGCCCCACTCGCACACGGTGACGCCATCGGGGATCTCGGCCAGCCGATCCGGGTGTGAGGCAACGATGTCGCCCCACATCAGCGCCTGGCGCCCGTCGAGCTCAGGGAGCGCCCGGAGCCGCTGGACGTAGGCGAGGTAGTCGTCGAAGCGCTCGTCCGGCAGCTCCCAGGGCTCGTCGAGTCCGACGTTGACGCGATGACTCGAGAATGCCGCCAGGAGTTGTTGGAGGAGCGAGGCCACGAGATCGAGCGAACCAGCGTTCGTCGGTTCGAGGGTCGTCGGCGCGCGATGACGGCCGCGCCCGTCGGTCCAGCCGTCCGGGCGAATAGCGAGGTCCCGGTACTTCTCGTGGCGGAGCCACCGTTCGAAATGGCCAAGGCAGTTCTGGTTGGGCGTGAGCTCGACGAAGCGGTCCTTGCAGAAGGCATCGAGGGCACGGATCTCGTCCGGGGTGTACGCCCCCGCCGCTCCCCAGACCTCGTCGTGACCCGTATAGGCGAAGGTGTGCTCCATGTAGAGCTCGACGTGGTTGATCTTCCACGACGCCAGCCGGTCGATCAGCGACTCGAGCGTCGCGATGGTCGGCACCTTGTCACGGGAAACGTCGAGCATCACGCCCCGAACGGGGATGTCGGGCCAGTCCTCGATGACACCCTCGGGAGGACCGTCGCCGAGTTGCGACAAGGTCGCCCGCCCATAGAACGCTCCGGCATCGTCGGCGGCCGTCAGGGTGATGGACCCGTCGACGGCGATGGAAAGGCGATATCCCTGCGGCGGCAATGACGGATCACGCAGCTCCTGCACGGCAATCGGCCCGGTCGACCGTCGACCCGTCCATGACGCCGATCGGGGTTGTGGCAGCAGCACGGGGTCGCTCACCCGAAGCGGAGGTCCGCGACGAGGCCGAGGTGGTCGGACGGGTAGAGCTGCGGGTTGTCGGATGCAGGTTTGTCGAAGGCGAGACGGCATCCGGCGACTTCGAAGGGCGGGCCGACGAACACGTAGTCGATGGCGTGGCCCTTCGATACCGGCAGGACCGGCATGCCGAAGGCCGCCTCGGTGTCGACGATCTCGATCAGCGGCGTCGGGTGGGTCCACTCCGGCTCGGCGCCATGGGCCTCCTCGTGAGCCGATCGGAGACACCGCTTGATGGCGTGCACCGTGTCGCCGGCGGGACCGGCGTTGAAATCGCCGGCCAGGACGAGGGCGCGGTCGCCTATCGGGCCGAGCCAGGCCAAGAGGCGGCGTACCTGGGCGGCGCGAATCTCACTTCCGCGACGCGATGGCCCGAAGTGCAGGTGCGTGGTGACGACTTCTATCGGCCGGTCCCCGCCGCTCAGACGGACGCGCAGGGCGATGTCGCCGGAGCCGAGGTCGAGACAACCGTCATGGCCGTCGACCGGCAGGCGGCTGATCACCGCCAGTGACTTGATGCTCCGCGGCGAGGGGTTCGGCAACGTCACGAGCTCATAGCGCATGCCGAGGGCGTCGGCCACGAGCGTGACCTGTCCTTCCGAGAGATCGCACTCCTGGAAGGCGTAGACATCGGCGTCGAGGGCGAGCGCCTGCTCCACCACGAGGGCGGCGCGGCCGCCCCAGCGGCCCGCGGCGTTGTTGAAGAGGTTGAGGGTGGCGACGCGCACGTCCGTCATCACGTGGCAGCATCGCACCCGTGGGGATCACTGCTCGTGCCGCGTCCGTCGACGACGTCCTCTTGGGCCTGGACGAGGACGGCTATGCCCTCGTCGAAGACGTGCTCTCGCCGGCGGAGGTGGCGGCCACCCGGGCCGACCTGACCCGGGTGCTCGCCGAGACGCCGACGGGGCGCAACGACTTCGAGGGCCACCTCACGCGCCGCATCTACGCCCTCTTCGCCAAGACTCGGTCATTCGACGAGCCGGCCATCCACCCGCTCTTGCTCGGCGTACTCGACGACTTCCTCGGCCATTATCAGCTGAGTGCCCCGACCGGCATCGAGATCGGCCCTGGCGAGGTGAACCAGGTCCTGCATCACGACGACTCGATCTATCCGCTGCCGGTCCCCCATGACGAGGTCGTGCTCAACACCATGTGGCCCTTCGACGACTTCACCGTCGCCAACGGCGCGACCCGCATCATTCCCGGTAGCCACCGCTGGGAACCGGGACGCCGACCGACGGCGGCCGATGAGGCCGACGTCGTGCAGGTCGAGATGCGGGCGGGCTCGGTGATCTTCTACACCGGCAGCATCTGGCACGGGGGTGGCGCCAACCGCACGGACCGGCCTCGCCTCGGCGTGATCCTCGAATACGTGAGCTCGTGGCTACGACCCCAGGAGAACCACGTCTTGGCCGTCCCTCGCGACGTCGCCGCACGACTCCCCGACCGGCTGCAGGAGCTGTTGGGCTACAACATCCACCCGCCGTTCATGGGCTACGTCGACGGCCGGCACCCCCGACGAGTCCTGCGAGAATCCACCTCATGACGACGGGGTCCTTGCCGGCTCGCCGTTGGGATGCGGCCAGCTACCACAAGGTCTCCGGCCCGATGGAAGCCATGGGCGCGAAGGTTCTCGACCGACTGCCCCTGGCCGGTGACGAGATCGTGCTCGACGCCGGTTGCGGCACCGGAAGGGTTACTGCGTTGTTGTGCGATCGCCTGCCGCAGGGGCGCGTGTTGGCCGTCGATGCCGACGCCGCGATGGTTGCCGCCTGTCGCGCGACGCTCGGCGAGCAGGTCGATGCCGGCCACGTCGAGGTGCGCCACGTCGACCTCCTTGCCCTCGACCTCGACGCCGACGTCGACGCCGTGCTCTCGACAGCAACCTTCCACTGGATCCTCGACCACGACCTTCTTTTCACCCGACTGTTTGCCGCCCTGCGACCCGGAGGCCGCCTCGTCGCCCAGTGCGGTGGCGACGGCAACATCGCCTCCATCCTCGGGGCCGCCGACGCCGTCGGTGCTGGGGGACCTTGGGCCGACCGCTTCGATGGGTGGGTGCGCCCGAGCCGGATGGCGACGGCCGAGGAAACAGCCGCCAAGCTGACCGACGCCGGTTTCGGCGACGTCCGAACCTGGCTCGAGCCGGCGCCGCAAGTGCCCGACGAGCCGGCGGAGTACCTGCGTACGGTCAACCTCGGCGCCCACCTCCATCGTCTCGACGAGCCCGACCACGACGAGTTCGTGCGGCTCGTCCTCGAGCGCCTGCCGCGACCGGTGACGATCGACTACGTCCGCCTCAACATGGACGCGACCAGGCCGGCCGCCACCGGATGACCGAAGGTCTCGACCGGCTGCTAGCCCTGCTCGACCTCGAACACATCGACCGCAACCTGTACCGGGGACCGAACCCGGCCATGAGAGGAGGAGGTGGGGGCCGCGTGTTCGGTGGGCAGGTCGCCAGCCAAGCCCTCATGGCCGCCTCCAAGACGGTGGAGCCGAGCGAGCTCAACCGACAGACCGTGCACCGGGTGAACTCTTTGCACGCGTACTTCCTCCGTCCCGGCCGGCCCGGCCTGCCGATCATCTACTCCATCGACCGCATTCGCGATGGCTCGTCGTTCACGACCCGCCGCGTGGTCGCTCTGCAGGACGGCGAGGCGATCTTCAACCTCGATGCCTCCTTCCACAAAGAGGAGCCGGGAGGCGAGTTCGAGCTGCCCGCCCCGCTCGACGGTGTGCCTGGCCCCGACGAACTGGCGCGAGCTGAGCACGGACCTGGCGGCGGCATGCATCGTCGGCCCATCGACACGCGCGAGTTGCGCACCGGCCCGACGGCGACGTCCACTCGGGCCATGTGGGTGCGGGCCGACGGTGAGCTGCCCGACGATCCCGCATTGCACTCCTGCGTCCTCACCTACATGTCCGACAGCGGCCCCGTGGGCGCCGCCCGACGCCCCCTCCTCACCGGCCAGCAATCCTGGATGAGCGCCAGCCTCGACCACACGATGTGGTTCCATCGGCCGGTGCGGGCCGACCAGTGGTTGCTCTACGACCTCGAAGCGGTGGCCTGCTCGAACGCTCGGGGCTTGGCCCGGGGGACGATGTTCACCCAGGATGGTCACCTCGCGGTGAGCATCACCCAGGAAGCGCTGATCCGCCCGATCGGATAAGCAGGGCGGCATGAAAATCGGACTGAGCGCAGGCGGCACCCTCGACCGGATGGTGGCCCAGGTGCAGGAAGCCGAGGCCGACGGGTTCGACACCGTCTGGTTCGCCGGCGGGGTGGGCGGCGATCCGCTCACGGTCATCGCCCTCGCCGGGAGGGCCACCGAGCGGATCGAGCTCGGCACCTCGATCATTCCCACCTACCCGCGTCACCCGGTGGCCATGGCCCAACAAGCCGCCGGCGTTCGGGAGGCGATCGGCACCGACGGTCGCTTCACCCTCGGCATCGGAGTTTCCCACCGCCCGGCGGTCGAGGACATGCTCGGGATCCCCTACGACCGCCCCGGCAAGAACATGCGCGAGTACCTCTCCGTCCTCCGCCCGCTGCTGCACGACGGCAAGGTCGGCTTTGAAGGAGAGTTCTACAAGGTGAAAGCGCAGATGGCGCCGCCGGCCGGTACGCCAGTGCCGGTGCTGGTGGCCGCGCTCGCACCGGTGTCGCTGCGGGCCGCCGGCACATTGGCCGAGGGCACCATCACCTGGATGGCCAACGCCCGCGCCATCGAGACCCACGTGGCACCGATCATCCGCCAGGCCGCATCCGACGCCGGCCGGGAGGCGCCCCGCATCGTCGTCGGTCTGCCGGTTGCTGTCTGTGACGACGCCGACGAGGGACGGGCCGACGCCGCCAAGCAATTCGCCGGCTACGGCACCCTGCCCAACTACCAGCGCATCCTCGAGCACGGCGCCGCCGACGGTCCCGGCGACGCCGCCATCGTCGGCGACGAAGCGTCCGTCACCGCCCAACTCCAGGCGCTTCTCGATGCCGGCGCCACCGACCTCTGGACCGCCATCTTCCCCGTTGGCGCCGACCGCCGCGCCAGTCGCGACCGCAC
>JBKJKM010000276.1:0-2820 GCA_046597375.1 Acidimicrobiales bacterium
AGGTCGGGGGCGACGGCGTGCCAGCCGTCGCCGGCCAGCTGGCCGAGGTGGTCGGCGAAGTCCTCCTTCGCACCGGTGAAGCCGTGCACCAGGAGCAGCGGCCGGCCACCGACCCCGGCCTCGAGCACGGACAACGACGGCCCGGTTGCAACCTCGATGCGACGAATGTCCACGCTGGGCCTCCGAACCCTCTACCGGTTACCACCGGACGAGGCCTACGCTAACGGGAGAGCTACAGGGGGGGTGCAGCGGGTGGAGCCGGAAGTCGAACAGGCACAAAAGGCACAACGCGCTCGCCGACGCCGCCAGATCTGGGGAGGCGTCCGGGTCGTGGCGTCCATCGTCATGCTGATCGTGCTCCTGCCGCGCGCCGCCGGACTCGTTCGCCCGCTTCTCCACCCGGGCACGCTGGCGTGGCTGGTCGCCGCTGTGGCCGTCACTCTCGTCGGCGTCGTGCTAGCCACCTTGCGTTGGCAACGGGTACTCCTGGCCCTCGCCGTGCGCACCCGGGTGCGCACCCTCCTCAGCCACTACCTGGCCGGCCTCTTCGTCTCGAACTTCCTGCCCACGACGATCGGTGGGGACGTGCTGCGGGTGAGCCGCCTATCCGCCGACAACGGCGAGTCGCCCCGCTCGTTCGCCTCGGTCGTCCTCGAGCGCCTCACCGGCTGGCTCGTCCTCCCGGTCATCTCCCTCGTGACACTCGCCATCAACCCGGGTCTGTTGCGGCCGCCGATCGACGACGCCTCCCACCTCGTCATCGTGATCTCGCTGGTCACGCTCACCCTCCTCGGCGTCGTGCTGGTGGCGGCGTCGAGCCCGCGCGTTGGCCGACGACTCCAGACCCAGGCCGGCTGGCTCCGCTTCATCAACGCCATCCACCTGGGCCTGGCCCGCTTCCGCAAGTCGCCGGGCATGGCCGCCGAGGTCCTGATCGTCGGCTTCGCCTACCAACTCGCCGTCGTGCTGGCGGCCTTCCTCTCGGCCAAGGCCCTCGGCTTGCCAGTGAGTTGGACGGCGGTGCTGGCCTTCATGCCGGCCGTCGCCATCGTCCAAGTGCTGCCGGCTCCCACCATCGGCGGCCTCGGCGTGCGTGAAGGCGCCTTCGTGCTCTTCCTCCACCCCCTCGGCGTGAGTGCTGACCAGGCCATCACCCTCGGCCTCCTGGTGTACGGCATCAACCTCACGGCCAGCCTCTTCGGCGCCCCCGCCTTCGCCGTCGGCGGTCGCGCCCACCGGGGCCTCGCCACCACTCACGCACCCGCCTGAACGCCGGTTTCGGCCGACCGCGACGGGCGCACCATCCCCCCTTGAGCGCCGGTTTCGTGGAGCGTTCGGGCGGCCACTCCGCCTGAGTGCCGGTTTCGTGAGGCGTTCGGGCGGCCAAAACGCATCACCAAGCGGCCTACGACGACCAAAACGCTTCAGGAGACGGCGCTTCGGCGGCGGGTAGCGTCGGCGGGTGGCGATCGAGGTCGAGGGGAACGAGGCACCGGCAGGGAGACCACTCCGGTGGTGGCACGAGGTCCTCTACGTCATCGTCTTCTACGTCGTCTACAGCGCCGTCCGCAACGCCGGCACGGGCGCCGACGCCGTCGGTTCGGCCTTCGACCACGCCAAGGACATCATCCGCCTCGAACGCCTCGTCGGGCTCTACCACGAGGAGACGATCCAGGAGCTGTTTTTGTCGCAGCGCTGGTTCATCAAGGCGTGGAACATCTTCTACGGCAGCTTCCACTTCGTCGTCACGGCGGGCGCCCTCGTGTGGTGCTTTCGCCGCCGGCCCGACCGCTATCCCCGCTGGCGCAACACGCTGGCGGCGACCACCGCCCTGGCCCTGATCGGCTTCGCCTTCTACCCGCTCATGCCGCCGCGCCTGCTCCCAGCGAGCTACGGCTACGTCGACACGCTGGCGTCGTACGGCGGGCTCTGGTCGTTCGACTCCGGCACGATGAAGGCCGTCTCCAACCAGTACGCCGCCATGCCGAGCCTGCACTTCGGCTGGTCGTCGTGGTCGATGTTCGTCCTCTGGCCGGCGACGGCGGGACGGACCTGGGCCCGCGTCTTGCTGGCGGCGTACCCGGCGGCCACGTTGTTCGCCATCATCGTGACGGCCAACCACTTCTGGCTCGACGCGGTGGGCGGCGCGGTCGTGCTGAGTGTCGGCTATGCGGTGGCATCTCTCCTGACCCGTTCGAGCGCGGCATCGTCGGCCGAGAAGTCGTCGCTGCCCTCCTGAGCGCCGGGCGGGTTGGCCAGGTGCCACTCGACCGTCCGTCGCAGTGCCTCGGTCGGGTCGGACTCATCCCAGCCCAACACGGTGCGGGCCTTCTCCGACGACACGAGCAGCGGTTGCGCCATCGATCCGAGGAGGCCGAGGTCGGGCGGCAGGGCATCGTCGGGCACGGGGACGAACTCGATGCCAGCAGCAGTGGCGCCGCACGCCTCGAGGATGGAGCGGGCCCGCAGCCCCATCGTCGGTGACCGGCGTTCGCCGAAGTTGAAGACCTCGCCGGCGACGGCCGATCGGTCGGCCTCGAAGACCAGCCGCACGCCCCGGGCGATGTCGCCGACGTACCCGTGGGTCAGCAACGCCGTGCCGGCGCCGGCAGGGATCTCGGTGCGGCCCGCCCGCACCCGTCGCAGAACGAACTCCTGGCGGCGCTGGTAGTCGCGCTCGCCGATCACCATCGGAAGTCGGCACACCGTGGCGTGGCGGGCCAGCCAGCGCTCTTCGACCTCGAGCTTCTCGTAGTCGTCCATGCCCTGCATCTGCCCCCGGTAGGGGAAGCGCTCGGGCCGCACGGGCGACGTCTCGTC
>JBKJKM010000280.1:0-5140 GCA_046597375.1 Acidimicrobiales bacterium
AGACGTCGGGAAAGGCGTCGAGCACTTCGTCGAGGGTGGCGATGCGGAACTCGGGATCGTCGGCCGCCTTGCCCCGGTGCACGTAGGCCGTCACGTCTGGGTTGTCATGATCGACCACGGTTCCCGCCGTCCACCAGTGGGCGTTGTCCAGGGCGCGCAGCTCGTCCGAGGTCAGGAACGCGATCGCTCCCGATGCGTCGGTCGTGCGGTCGACGGTGGCGTCGTGACACACCATCAACACCCCGTCGGCGCTCATGTGCACGTCGAGCTCGAGGGCATCAGCACCGTTGGCGACCGCTTGGCGCATGGCGAACAACGTGCTCGACGGGGCCTCCTTGGCGCCTCCCTGGTGGGCCCAGTTGAGGATGCGTCGGTCGAGCCAGGGGTTCGCGTTCACGTCTCCGAAGGTAGCTTCCGTCCGTGAGCGTCATCGAGACCGCTGTGACCGACGGCGTAGCGGTCGTCACCCTCAACCGGCCAGACCGGCGCAACGCCCTCAACGGCGAGTTGACGGCGGCGTTGCGCACGACCATGGCCGAGGTCGACGCCGACGACGCCGTCTCGGTGATCATCCTGACGGGCGCCGACCCGGCCTTCTGCGCCGGGGTCGACCTCAAGGAGCTCGGCTCCGGCAGGATGCGTGTCGTCGGCGGCGTCGGGAGCGCCAGCGAGCAGCCGCCAGCCGAGCGGCAAGGCTCCGGCCCGAAGGGCGGCGCAGCAGAGCGAGGCCATGAGCCCAGCCGCCCGTGGGCCCGCACGGTGAAGCCGGTGATCGGCGCGGTCAACGGCGCCGCTGTGACGGGAGGCTTCGAGCTGGCGCTGCAGTGCGACTTCCTCGTGGCATCCGAGCGGGCGGCCTTCGCCGACACCCACGCTCGCGTCGGGATTCTTCCCGGCTGGGGGCTCAGCGTCTTGCTCCCGCAGGCCATCGGTGTGCGCCGGGCCAAAGAGCTCAGCCTCACCGGCAACTTCTTGTCGGCGCCGGATGCCTTGGCCTGGGGTCTGGTGAACCACGTCGTCGACCATGACGATCTCCTCCCGTTCACTCGCCGCCTGGCCGCCGACATCGCCGGCTACGACCCGCGTCCGATGCGGGCCCTCCTCGCCGGGTACGAGCGCACCACATCGACGACCGTGGCCGAGGGTCTGCGCATCGAGGCGTCGATCGCCGCCGGATGGAACGCCAACCCCGGAGCCGTCGACGGCGTCGCCGGACGGCGCGACGCCATCATCGAACGAGGCCGCACCCAGCTCTGACAGCCCACACGGACGGGAGAGGTCGCCTCAGGCGACCGGCGACTCCACGCGGACGGGTTCGACGAGGTCCGGGTGCAGCTCTGGTACGGAGAAGCGGGCGGCGAAGCGGAAGCCGACGATTCCAGCGAGGAACGGCAACGTGGCCACGGCGAGGGCCGTCGACTGCACACCGGCCACGCCGGCGGCCAGACCGGCGAGCGGAAGCGCGATGACATCGGCGCCCGAGTGCACCGTGCGGTAGAGGGCCAGCACCCGACCGTGGGTCGACGGCGGGCTGTTGCGTTGCAGCAGGGTGCGCGACGGCGCCGAGAAAAAGGCGACATCGACACCCCACAGGAACACGCCGGCGACGGCGACGGCCGGGATGTTCGTCCCGACGTACACCGCGGCGGTGAGTCCCGACAGCACCACCGACAGCGACAGCGCCCGCGGGCCGGCGACGCGATCGCCGAGGCGTGGGAGCAGGAGACCGGTGCCGACCAGCCCGATGCCGAAGGCCGTCTGCAAGAGGGCGAAGAACGACGCCGGCTGACCGAGGACATCACGGACGTAGATGGGTTCTACGACCACGAACGTCGACCACGTCACGAACACAATCGATGACAACAGCAGCGTGAAGCGCAGAACCGGCTGGCGGGCGACGAGGGCGAACCCCTCTCGGAGGTCTTGGCGCAGGTTGCCGGACGGCGCCTCGACGTCGTGGCCGCCCGGCGTCCGGAGCACCAACGGCGCGACGACGGCGATGCCGATGAGATACGTCGCCGCATCGACGATGAAGGCGCCCCGGAGTCCCCACGCGGCGATGGCCAGGGCGGCCACCAATGGCCCGAAGACGATCGCCGACTCCGACGATGCTCCCAGGAGGGCATTGGCCGCCAAGAGGTCGTCGTCCTCGACGAGGCGGGGAGGAAGGGTGTCGGCCGCCGGCATGGCAAAGGCCTTGGCCAACCCCAGGAGGACGCCGAGGGCCACGAGCTGCCGGTAGGAGTCGACAAAGGACATCGCCGTCGCCGTCGCCGCCGACGCCACGTACGCCAGGATCAGCACCCGCTTGGCCCCGAACCGGTCGATCGGCACCCCGGCGAAGGGGCCGACGATGGCCGACGGCACGGCCCAGGCCAGCCCGAGCAGGGCGATCTGTGCCGGCCCCGAGTCGAATTGGTAGGCGGCGAAGCCCCACATGGCCACCAGTGCGGCCCAGCTCCCGATGCCGTTGAGGGCCTGGCCGAGGAAGAGGAGCAGGAAGGAGCGGGAGCGAAGGAGGTGCATGACGGAACCGGCAGCGAGGGTACCGGCCACCGGCGCGGCCCCCGGCGGGATTACCCCAGGATCGGCCTGGCCAGCTCGGCCAGGGAGACCTCGGGGCGGGCCCCCACGTGGGAGATGATCTCCCCCGCCGCCATCGACCCGAGCCGGCCGGCGATGGCGAGGTCGTAGCCGGCAGCCAGGCCGAAGAGCACGCCGGCGGCGTAGAGGTCGCCGGCGCCAGTGGTGTCGACGACCTCGACGGGCTCCGCCGGGATCACCTCCAGGCGATCGCCGGCCACGAGCACGGAGCCGGCCGCGCTCCGAGTCACGGCGCCCAGTGCAACGGTTCCCTGCAAGCGACGGAGACACGCCTCGACATCGTCGTCCTCGTAGAGCGAGGTGATCTCGGCCTCGTTGGCGAAGAGGATGTCGACCGACGACTCGACGAGGTCGCGAAACTCCGAGCGATTGCGCTCGACGCAGAACGAATCCGACAGTGTGAAGGCGACCTGGCGTCCGGCACCGTGGGCCGCCGCGATGGCTTGGTGGATGGCGGCCTTGGCCGAGGCTTCCTCCCAGAGATAGCCCTCGAGGTAGGTGACGCCGGCCGACGCCACCTTCTCCTGCGGCACATCGTCGGGGCCCAGCAGCCCAGCCGTGCCGAGGAACGTGCTCATCGTCCGCTGGGCGTCCGGCGTGATCAGCACCAGGCACCGGCCGGTCGGGGGGCCGGAGGCTGCCGGGGTGGAGTCGAAGTCGACGCCGGCGGCGCGAATGTCGGAAGCGAACACGGATCCGAGCTCGTCGTCGCGCACCTTGCCGATGAACCCAGCCCGTCCCCCGAAGGAGGCGATGCCGACGGCGGTGTTGGCGGCCGACCCGCCGGAGATCTCCACCGTCGAACCCATGTCGTCGTAGAGGGCTGCCGACGCCGCTTCGTCGCACAGCCGCATCGAGCCCTTCACGAGTCCGTGCCTGGCCAGGTCGGCCTCCGCCGCCGAGGCCAGGACGTCGACGATGGCATTGCCGAGTGCGAGTACGTCGAGGGGAGGGACGAGCGCCATGGCGGCCGACGTTAGGGCCCCAGCCGAGGGCGTCGATTCAACCCGTAGGCTGCCCCGATGGCTTCCGTGTCGTCCGCGACCACTCCTCCCGCGCCGGCCCCGTCCGAGCACCGTCTCCCCCGCATCATCGTCCCCCTGCACTACGAGCTCACGCTGGCACCCGACCTGCGGGCGTTCACCTTCGAGGGAACCGAGACCGTCACCGTGGAGGTCCACGAGGCCACCAGTGTGATCGTGTGCAACGCCGCCGAGCTGGCCGTCCAGCGGGCGACACTGCGCTCGGGCGACATCACGCTCTCCGGCTGGGTGGAACACGACGAGGAGACCGAGCGACTCAAGATCCGCCTCGACGGGACGGCCGAGCCCGGTCAGTGGGAGCTCGAACTGGCGTTCACCGGCATCCTCAACGACAAGCTGGCTGGGTTCTACCGCAGCACGTTCAAGGATGCCGACGGCAACGAACGAGTCATCGCCACGACCCAGTTCGAGTCGACCGACGCCCGCCGCGCCTTTCCCTGCTGGGACGAGCCCGACTTCAAGGCCAGCTTCGGCGTGACGTTGGTGGTCGACGACGGGCTCACGGCGTTGTCCAACGGCGAGCAAATTCGCGAGCAGACCATGGGCGACGGGCGCCGGGCCGTCACGTTCGCCGACACCATGAAGATGTCGACGTACCTCGTCGCCTTCGTCGTGGGGCCGCTCGAACTGACTGACCCGGTCGACGTCGACGGCACCCCGCTGCGGGTCGCCTACGTGCCCGGCAAGGGCCACCTCACGGCGTTCGCCCTCGAGTCCGGCGCCCACTCGCTGCGCTTCTTCACCGAGTACTTCGGCATTCCGTATCCCAGCGACAAGCTCGACCTCGTCGCCCTGCCCGACTTCGCCTTCGGCGCCATGGAGAACCTCGGCTGCGTGACGTTCCGGGAGACGGCCCTCCTCGTCGACCCCGACACGGCCAGCCGGGTCGAGCACGAGCGGGTGGCCGATGTGGTGGCCCACGAGATCGCCCACATGTGGTTCGGCGATCTCGTGACGATGAAGTGGTGGAACGGCATCTGGTTGAACGAGGCCTTCGCCACCTTCATGGAGCTGTTGGCCGTCGACGACTTCAGGCCCGACTGGGAGCGCTGGGTCAGCTTCTCGACGGGCCGGGCCGCCGCCATGAACACCGACGGCATGCAGGCCACGCGTCCCGTCGAGTTCCCGGTCGACGCACCAGAAGAGGCCGAGGGCATGTTCGACGTCCTCACCTACCAGAAGGGTGCGTCGGTCGTCCGCATGCTCGAGCAGTACCTCGGGGCCGAGCGGTTCCGGGAGGGCATCCGGCTCTACATGACGAAGCACGCGCACGGGAACACCGAGACCACCGACTTGTGGGACGCCATCGAGGAGGCGAGCGGCGAACCGGTGCGTTCGACCATGGACTCGTGGATCTTCCAGGGCGGCTATCCCGTGATCACGGTTGACTCGACCGACGACGGCGGCGGTGTCGAGATCGCCCAGCGACGGTTCCGGTACCTCCCGACCCCCGACGACGCCGATGCCCGTTGGCAGGTGCCGGTGATCTTGCG
>JBKJKM010000226.1:0-14121 GCA_046597375.1 Acidimicrobiales bacterium
GCCTGTTGGTACTCGATCATCCACACCCCGCCGGTGGGGCTCGGCGCGGTGTTCGCCGAGGTGGCTCGCGTCCTCGTCGCCGGTGGTCCGCTCCTCGTGGGGTTCCAGGCGGGGAACGGCGAGCGCATCGCGCGAGAGGACGCCTACGACACCGGGGTCACCCTCGTGAACGTCCGGCACTCGCCCGAGGCCGTCACGGAGGCGCTCGAACGTGCCGGCCTGCGGGTCCACACGGTCGTCCGGCGAGAGCCGGAACTGGCCCACGAGTCGACGCCCCAGGCCTTCCTTCTCGCCCGCCGCCTCCCGTAGGCCTGCCCGCAGGAGCGCTCCGATGGTCCCGACCCTGACCGCTTTCCGGCGCGTGCGGTCGTCAGGCGGCACGTTCGCGCCGGAAAGGGTCCCCGACCGTGGCATGGGGGGCGGAACGTGGTTGACCGGTGGCGGAGAGGGGCGTAAGGTGGCGGCAAGTGGCGCGAAGGGGTTCCTGAGGGGGGCTCCAACAGCGTCCCGAGGGAGATCCAGTGCAAAGGCGAGCGAGTGGCGCGATTCATCGGGAGGTACGAGCACTCGCTGGACGTGAAAGGCCGCGTCATCCTTCCGGTCAAGTTCCGGGCCGAGTTCGAGCGGGGCGGGTTCCTGAGCCAGCACGCGCAGGGCTGCCTGGCACTGTGGACGCCCGAGGAATTCGACCTGCAACTGGAAGCCAATCGCACCCGGGCCGACCTGGGCCGAGACGACCGCAACCTGGTGCGCCTCTGGGCCAGTGGGTCGTCGGAGGTCGAGGTCGACAAGTCGGGGCGGATGCCGATCCCGGGTTTCCTACGGAGTTTCGCCCACCTCGAGTCGGAGGTGCTCCTGATCGGAGCCATCGACAGGATCGAGCTCTGGAGCCCGTCGGTGTGGGAGGAGAAGGTGCTGCCCTCGGAGCAGCAGTTGTTGGACGCGTAGGTGCGTCCGGAGATCGAAACGCCTGGAGCATGCGCAGCCCCTCGGCCGGCACGGCGGGAGAACCCCACTCCGCCCGCTCCCGCCGAGCACGATCGGGGAGAAATCCCGACGGCACCCGTCGCGTCGGGGGGCTGCGGATGAGCCAGGCGGATCCGGACTTCGAGCACCGACCCGTCATGGTCGACGAGATCGTCGACCTTCTCGGGCCGGTCCCGGCCGGCACCGTCGTCGACGCCACCGTCGGCGGCGGCGGTCACAGCCGGGCGATCCTCCGGGCTCATCCCCATCTCCGCATCGCCGGCCTCGACCGTGACGCCGACGCGCTTGTCGCCGCTGCGCACCACCTCGGGGAGTTCGGGGAGCGCGTGTCGTTGCACCATGTCCGGTTCGACGGTCTTGGTGAGGTGCTCGATGCCGCTGGCATGGCCGCCGTGAGCGGCGCCTTGTTCGACCTCGGGGTGAGCTCGCCGCAGTTCGACCGCGCCGACCGCGGGTTCAGCTATCGCAACGACGCGCCGCTCGACATGAGGATGGACCGTCGGGATCCCCGCACTGCCGCCGATATCGTCAACGACGCCTCGGTCACCGAGCTGGCCGGACTCTTCGCCGAGAACGGCGAGACCCGCTTCGCCGGCCGCATCGCCAAGGCCATCATCCGGGAGCGACCGGTGCGGACCACGGCGCAGCTGGCGGAGATCGTGCGCGACGCCATTCCCGCACCGGCGCGCCGCACGGGTGGGCATCCGGCCAAGCGCGTGTTCCAGGCGCTGCGCATCGCCGTCAACCGCGAGCTGGAGGTGTTGCCGATCGCCCTCGATACGGCCATCGCCCGGCTGGCGCCGGGCGGCCGGGTCGTCGTCCTGAGCTACCACTCGGGGGAGGACCGCATCGTCAAGGAGCGGTTCTTGGCCGCCGAGGGCGCGCGCTGCACCTGCCCGCCCCGGCTGCCGTGCGTGTGCGGGGCGGCCGACCGACGAACCGTTCGACTGCTGCATCGCGGCGCACGCAAACCGTCGCGTGAGGAGATCGCCACCAACCCACGGGCCGAGAGCGCCCGCCTCCGCACCCTGGAGAAGCTCCCTCCGGCCGCTCCCGACCGCACCGCCTCAGGACGTCCATGACCGCCCCCGTCGTCGATCCGCGTCGGGCCGCGCCCGTCCGCAAGCCAACCTCTCGGCCGTCGCCTGCTCGGCCCGAGCTTCGGGTCCTTCGTGCTGGCGAGGCCGCCACCGACGACGCCCGCCGCCGCATGGTCCGGACGCTCACCGTCGTCGCGTTGGTGGTCGCCGCCCTCTGCCTCTTCGGCGTCGTGGTCTTCCACGTCGTGTTGACCCAGAACCAGTTCCGGCTCGACGCGCTGCAAGACCAGGCACTCGAGCGCCAAGCCGACTACGACCGCCTCCGCCTGCAGGTCGCCGAGCTCGAGTCTCCCGACCGCATCGTGGCCGACGCCCAGCTCCGCCTCGGCATGATCACGCCGCCCCGCATCACCTACTTGGCGCCAACGGTCGAAGGGCCGGGCGCATCCAGCGCTCTGCCGCCGGCTTCGGCCGGTTCCCCCGGCGCGACCGCAGCCGGCGCCAGCTGGTCCGTGGTCAAGCCGCATCTGGCAGACGGCTGATGGCGGGGACGCTCACCCCACCGACCACGAGGGCCCGTCGGCCCCGCCCGAGCCCTGAACCCCTGGAAGGGCGCGTCCGACGAGCATTGGCGCCTCCGGCCAAGGCCCGGGTGGCGCGCCAGCGGCGAAGCGATGGTCGACGTCTCTTGGCGTTCCTCGTCGCCGTCGTGCTGGCCTTCGGCGCGCTCGGTGGCCGCCTCGTGTTCCTCCAGGCCAGCCCTCCGGCCGAGTACACCGCCTTCGGCGAGCGCCAGCTGGTGCACGAGATTGCGCTTCCAGCGGCCCGCGGCGCCATCTTCGACCGCAACGGTCGCGAGCTGGCCCTGTCGGTACGACAATCGACGGTGTGGGCCAACCCCCGCCAGGTCACGGATCCGGCCGGCCAGGCGGCCGCCCTTGCACCGATGCTCGGCGTCGACGTCGTCGTGCTCCAGGAGCGCCTGAGCCGAGACGCCGCCTTCGTCTACCTCGCCCGCACGGTGCCCGATGCCGTCGCCGCGCAGGTCGCCGACCTCGGCCTCCCGGGTGTGCACCTGATCGAGGAGCCCAAGCGCTTCACGCCCGCCAGCGACCTGGCGGCGCCGGTGCTCGGCAAGGTCGGAACGGACAACGAGGGGCTGTCGGGCATCGAGCTCCAGTTCGAGGACACCCTCGCCGGCAAAGCCGGCACCAAGACGGTGGAGCAGACGCCGGCCGGCCAGCCCTACGACGGGCTGCGTGAGCTCACCAGTCCCGTTCGGGGCGACGACCTCGTCCTGACCCTCGACCGGTCGCTGCAGTTCGAGACCGAGCGAGCCCTCGCCAACGAGATCACCATCGCCAGGGCGCGCGGTGGCGTCGCCATCGTCATGGACACCAAGAGCGGGGAGATCCTCGCCCTGGCCAACCTGTCGGCCAACCCCGACAACGTTGGCCCTCCGGTGCCGGCCGAGAAGAACCTGGCCGTCACGAACGTCTACGAGCCGGGGTCGGTCAACAAGCTCATCACCATCGCTGGAGCCCTCGAAGAGGGGCTGGTGGCGCCCGACGCCAAGTTGTCGGTCGCCAGCACGATCCGGGTGGCCGATCACGTGTTCAGCGAGCACGACCCGCACCCGACGGTCAATTGGTCGGTGACCGACATCATGGCCAACTCGTCAAACGTCGGCTCCATTCTGATCGGCCAGAAGTTGGGCAAGGAACGGCTCGACCGCTACCTCCGCGACTTCGGATTCGGCGAGCGATCCGGGCTCGGGTTTCCCGGGGAGAGTCGCGGCATCATGCTCGACCCGTCCAAGTGGTCGGGCACCTCCCTTCCGACGATTTCGCTCGGCCAAGGCATCGCCGTGAGCGCCATGCAAATGCTGGCCGCTTACAACACGGTGGCCAACGGCGGTGAGTACGTCTCACCGAAGCTGGTGAAGGCGACCGTCGATGCCAAGGGCGACAGCCACCCGACGCCGCCATCCGCTCGCCGCCGGGTGATCTCGAAGCGCACCGCCGACCAGGTCACCGGCATGTTGGCCGAGGTCGTGCGGGTGGGCACCGGCACGAACGCCGCCATCGACGGCTACACCGTGGCCGGCAAGACCGGCACCGCCCGCAAACCGCTCGAGAACGCCCGTGGTTACAAGGCCGGTGCCTACGTCTCCTCGTTCGCCGGGTTCGTTCCGGCCGAGAAGCCGGCGCTGACGTCGATCGTCATGCTCGACGAGCCGACGCCGATCTTCGGTGGCCTGGTCGCGGCCCCGGTGTTCGCCGAGGTCATGCGCTATGGGCTGCGCCAGTTCCGTGTCCCGCCGCCCCCGGTGGCGCTGGCGGGCGTCGTGCCCGAAGTGTCGGTCGAGGTCATCAGAGAGGGGAGCAGCGAGCCCGTGGGTGTCGACCCGCCGGTGGCCCCACCGACCACGGTGGCCACGGTGCCGGCATCACCTGGCGCCCCGTCCACGCCGGGTAACGTGCGTCCCGCTGCTGCTCCCGCCCCCACTCCGTAGAGAGATCGTCGCCCCGCGTTGCGACTCGCCCGCCTGCTTGGCGCCCTTCCCGTCCTCGACGTCCGTGGTGACGTCGATGCGGTCGAGGTCTCGGACGTGACCCATGACTCCTCCGCAGTCGTGTCGGGCTCGCTCTACTGCTGCCTCCGCGGCACCTCTCGGGACGGACACGACTTCGCGGCTGACGCCGTCGGCTCGGGGGCTACGGCGCTGCTCGTCGAACGCCCGCTCGATCTCTTGGCCGACGTCGCCCAGGTGGTGGTGGCCGATGCCCGCCGCTCGATGGCGTCATTGGCCGCCGAGCTCCATGGCCATCCGTCGCGCACGTTGCTACAGGTCGTCGGGATCACGGGGACCAACGGCAAGACCACGACCACGTTCCTGGTGCGGGCGATCCTCGAGGCGGCCGGACTCCCGACCGGGGTGCTCGGAACGATGACCGGATCGCGCACGACGCCCGAAGCTCCCGTGTTGCAGGCCACGCTGGCTCGCTTCGCGAGAGAAGGCAAACGTGCGGCGGCCATCGAGGTCTCGTCGATGGGGCTCGTGCAGCGACGGGTCGACGCCACCTGGTTTGCGGCAGCCATCTTCACCAACCTGTCCCAGGACCATCTCGACGACCACGGCTCGATGGAGGCGTACTTCGAGGCGAAGGCATCGCTTTTCACTCCCGAGCGGACGGCCGTGGGCATCGTCAATGTCGACGACAGCCACGGTCGGCGCCTGTTCGAGCGGGCAACGGTCGAGATGCGTCCGTACGCCATGACCGACGCCGTCGACCTCGAGCTCCGTATCGGCTCGTCGACGTTCCGGTGGGATGGCGTCCGAGTCGACCTCCCACTCGATGGCGCCTACAACGTGAGTAACGCTTTGGCGGCGGCGACCGCAGCTCGCGAGCTCGGCATCGCCGCCGATGCTGTGGCGGCCGGCTTGTCTTCGGTCGGCGTCATTCCGGGACACGGCGAGGCCGTCGACGCCGGTCAGGACTTCCGCGTCGTCGTCGACTACGCCCACACGCCGCTGGCGCTGACGTCGGTCCTGCAGGCTGCACGTTCGGCGGCCGGCGAACACGGCCGCGTGCTCGTCGTGTTCGGCTGCGGCGGCCGTCGCGATCCTTCCAAGCGGGCACCGATGGGCTGGGCCGCCTCTTCGACGGCCGATGTCGTCGTCGTCACCTCGGACAACCCGCGCGACGAAGTTCCGGAGGCGATCATCGCCTCGGTCGTCGACGGCGCCACCGGCGGTGCCCAGGTGCTCGTCGAGCCCGACCGCCGGGCCGCCATTGCGACGGCGTTCGCTCGCGCCTCGGCGGGCGACGTGGTCGTCATCGCCGGCAAGGGCCACGAGACGGGTCAGACCATCGGCAACACCGTGGTGCCATTCGACGACCGTGCGGTCGCCATCGAAATCCTCTCTGGACGGAGCCCCTCGTGATCGCCCTGCTACTCGCCGGCGCCGTCTCGATCGTGGTGTCGCTCGTCGGCACGCCGATCCTCATTCGATGGCTGAAGGCCAATGGCATCGGCCAACCCATCCTCGAAGAACTGGCCCATGCCCACATCGCCAAGACGGGCACGCCGACCATGGGCGGCCTCATCATCGTCCTGGGCGCCCTGGCCGGTTACCTGGCCGGCCATGTCTCGGGCCAGATCTTCACGTGGGGCGGCATCGCCGCCATCGCTCTCACCCTCGGCGCTGGCGCAACCGGGCTTTGCGATGACTGGATCAAGGTCCGCGACGAGCGCAACCTCGGGCTCAGCAAGCGGGCCAAGAGTCTCGGCCTCGTGCTGGCCGCCGCGCTCTTCTGCGTGCTTGCCATCCGCTATGCCCACGTGCGCACCAACCTCTCGTTCACCCGGTGGGATGCCCTGAGCGACCAGCCGATGCCGACGTGGATGTGGGCCATCTGGGCGCTGTTCATCATCTATGCCGTCACCAATGGAGTGAACTTCGCCGACGGCCTCGACGGACTCGCCGCCGGCTCGTCGACCTTCGCGCTGTCGGCCTTCGCCATCATCGGCTTTTGGCAGTTCCGCCACCTCGACATCTACCAGGTGCCCCAGGCCCTCGATCTCGCACTGGTCGCCATCTCGCTGGCCGGCGGGTGCCTCGGCTTCCTGTGGTGGAACGCGCCACCGGCCAAGATTTTCATGGGCGATACCGGCGCCCTGGGCATCGGCGGCGGCATCGCCGCGCTGGCGCTGCTGATGAATGTGCACCTGCTGCTACCGGTGATCGCCGGCTTGTTCGTCCTGATCTGGATGTCGAACTTGATCCAGATCTTCAGCTTTCGGGTGTTCCACAAGCGCGTGTTCAAGATGGCGCCGCTGCAGCACCACTTCGAGCTCAGCGGGTGGCCGGAGAGCACGATCATCGTTCGCTTCTGGATCCTCGCCGGCCTTTGCACGGCGATGGCCCTCGGCATCTTCTACGCCGACTTCATTGCCCTGGGTGCCGCTGACTGATGCGGTATCTCGTTCTGGGGCTGGCCATCACCAACGAGGCGGTGGTCCGCCAAGCGCATGCGCGGGGTCACACCGTCGTCGTGCTCGACGATCATCCCTCCGACGCGTCGAAGGACCGTGCGTTGGCCCTCGGCGTCGAAGTACTGGCGACCGACGACATCGACATCGAGGTCGTGGTCGCGGCCGTTGACGTCGTGGTGCCGTCTCCCGGGGTGCCCATCGCGCACCCGGTCATTACCGCTGCGGTGGCCGCCGGCGTCCCGGTATGGAGCGAGTTCGAACTGGCCGCCGAGTGGGACGACCGCCCGATCGTCGCCGTCACCGGTACGAACGGCAAGACCACGGTCACGACTCTGATCGCCGAGATGTTGAACGAGTCCGGTCGCGTCGTCGTGGCTGCCGGCAACAACGACCTCCCGCTTGTGGATGCCCTCGACCGTGACGACGTGGAGATCTTCGTCGTCGAGACGTCGTCGTTCCGACTGCAGTTCACCGAGCGGTTCCGGCCCTCGGTGGCCGTGTGGCTGAACCTCTCACCGGACCACCTCGATTGGCACCCCTCGTTCGAGCACTACGCCGCCGCCAAGTTCCGCATGTGGGCTGGGCAGCGCCCGACTGATGTTGCCGTGGCCAATGCCGACGACCCGGCGGTGCTCGAGTGGTCTCGGCGCGCGCCGGGGCGCGTCGTCACGTTCGGGTTGACGGACGGCGACTACCGCATCGTCGACGGTGAGCTGCGCACCCCCGCCGGCGTCCGCATCGCGAGCGTCGATGACCTGCCCCGCCGTCTTCCGCACGACCTGGCGAACGCGCTGGCGGCGGCCGCCGTCGCCTGCGAGGCCGGCGCCGACCTCGGGGCGATTCGCACGGTGCTCGAGCGATTCGGTGGCCTCCCCCATCGCGTGCAGCTGGTCGGCGACGCTGGAGGGGTGCGCTGGTACGACGACTCCAAGGCCACGACGCCGGCGTCGGTCGTCGCCGCGGTGTCCGGTTTCGCCTCGGCCGTGCTGATCGCCGGCGGCAAGAACAAGGGACTCGACCTGTCAGGGCTCCGATCGCTCGGTGCCGGCCTTCGAGGCGTCGTGGCCATCGGCGAGGCTGGTCCCATCGTGGCCGATACGTTCGCCGGCACGACGACGGTGGTGACGGCCGACTCGATGGATGAAGCCGTGGCGCGAGCCGCCGAGCTGGCCCGTCCCGGCGACGCGGTGCTGCTCTCGCCCGGGTGTGCGTCGTACGACTGGTACCGGAACTACGGCGAGCGGGGCGACGATTTCTCGCGCGCGGTCGCTGACCTCATTGCGTCCGAGGTACGGACGTGACGGCCACTGACGACCCGAGAGTGCGGGCCCGCAAGCCCGTCGCATCCCGTCCGGTCAAGCCCGTGGCGTCGCGTCCCGTGAAGAGGGTCAAGGTGAAGGCGCCACCGCTGCCCCGTCCCGCCACCTACGTGCTGTTGCTTGTCGTCGTCGGCGCCCTCACGGTGCTGGGCCTGGTAATGGTGCTCTCGTCCTCATCCGTGCAGGCGCTGCGCAACCACGGTTCCTCGTGGTACTTCTTCAACCGCCAGCTCCTCTGGGTGCTCCTCGGCGTCGGCGCACTCGTGGCGACGTCCCGCGTCGACTACCGGCGCTGGCGGATGATCGCCGTGCCGGTCCTCGGCCTTTCGATTGGCCTCATGGTGCTCGTGCTCGTGCCCGGGGTCGGGATCCGCGTGAGCGGTTCGAGTCGGTGGCTGGGAGGTGGTCCGTTTCGGCTGCAGCCCTCGGAGCTGGCCAAGCTCGGGCTCCTTCTCTTCTGTTCCGACCTGTTGAGCCGGCGCAGCGACAAGGTTCGCAACTTCAAGGCCACCACCCGACCGGTGCTCGGATTCTTCGGTGCCGTGGCCATCCTGCTGCTGCTGCAACCCGACCTCGGCACCGCCCTCGTGACGGCCTGCATGGTCCTCGGCCTCCTGTTTCTCGCCGGCACGCCCCTGCACTGGATGGGCGGGATCGGCATCGGAGCCGCCCTCAGCACCCTGGGCCTGGCCAAGATTGAGCCGTATCGCTGGCGACGGATGACGTCGTTCCTCAACCCTTTCGCCGATGCCTCCAACACCGGGTACCAGGCCGCCCAGGGTCGCATCGCTCTGGCCAACGGCGGCCTCTCGGGCGTCGGCCTCGGCGCCAGCCGAGCCAAGTGGGGCTTCTTGCCGGCCGCCCATACCGACTTCATCTTCGCCATTATCGGCGAGGAGCTCGGTCTCGCGGGCAGCCTCTCGGTGCTGGCCCTCTTCACCGGCTTCGGAGTTCTCGGAGCTCGGGCAGCGCTGCGCGCGCCCGACCGCTTCGGCTTTCTCTTGGCGGGTGGAATCACGTCGTGGGTGCTCGGCCAGGCCGTCATCAACATCGGCGCCGTCGTCGGATTGTTGCCGATCACCGGCGTGCCGTTGCCGTTCGTCTCCTCCGGTGGCTCGTCGCTCGTCCCGATGATGGCCGGGCTCGGCATGCTCCTGAACGTGACGCGCCAGGGCCGGACCCCGGCCCGGCGTCGCGTGACGGCGCCGGCCCCTGGCGCAGCGCGATCGTGACGCGTTGCTGGGCCGTGATCGCCGGCGGCGGCACCGCCGGCCACGTCGTGCCCGCCATTGCCATCGGACAGGCCCTCGTGGCGCGCGGGCACCCCGCTGACACGCTCCACTTCGTCGGGTCGCGCCGTGGCATCGATCGCCGACTCGTCCCTGCGGCGGGGTTTCCCCTGACGTTGCTGCCGGGCCGCGGCCTCGCCCGCAAGCTCACGATCGAGAACCTGCAGTCGTTGGCCGGGTTCGCCGCCGGGCTCGTTCTGGCCTTCTCCCTGCTGGTGCGCAAACGACCGGCCGTCGTGGTCTCGATGGGCGGGTACGCGGCGGCGCCGTGCGCCCTGGCCGCCGCCCTCCTGCGCATCCCGCTGGTGGTCGCCGAGCAGAACGCTGTTCCCACGGCGACGCATCGGCTCGTCGGTCGCTTTGCCGCAGCATCGGCCGTGCCATACGAGGGCACCCCGCTGCCCCATCCGGTCGTGACCGGCAATCCCGTGCGTCCCGAGATCCTCGCCGTCGACGCCTCGCCCACCGGCCGGCTCGCCGCGCGACGCCAGTTCGGCCTTCCGGAGGACGCCGTGGTCATCGCCGCATTCGGGGGCTCGCTGGGCGCTCGCACCATCAATGCCGCGATCCTCGACCTCGTCGGCCGCTGGCAGGGCACGCCGCTGGCCGTGCGCCACGCCATCGGTGAGCGCGACTGGGACTGGGCCCTCGCCAACACGCCGATCCTGGCCTCCGGGATGGTTGCGTACCAGCCCGTGCGCTACGAGGACCGGATGCCGGAGCTATTGGCCGCCTGCGATCTCGTCGTGGCCCGATCCGGAGGCAGTGTCGCCGAGCTGGCCGTCATCGGTCGGGCCGCCATTCTTGTGCCTCTTCCGATCGCGCCGTACGACCACCAGGCGCACAATGCGCAACAGCACGTGAAGGTGGGAGCGGCGCTGATGTTGCGCGACCCGGAGGTCACGGGGGAGCGTCTGGAGGCCGAGCTCCAGGACCTTCTGCGTGAAGGTCCGGAACGACTTCGGACGATGGGCGAAGCGGCCCGCTCGATCGGCCGGCCGGATGCCGCCGACGCTGTGGCCGACGTCGTCGAACGCCATGCCAAGCGGAAAACCGTATGAGCGACGCCGACGTGTTCGACCTCGGCACGCCGCGCACTTTGCACGTCATCGGCTGCGGCGGAACAGGCATGAGCCCTATCACGACCGTTCTGGTCGCCATGGGTCACCGGGTGTCGGGCAGCGACAGCCGCGAAGGCCCGGTGCTCGACCGCCTTCGGGCGCTGGGCGTCGACGTGAAGATCGGTCAGCGACCCGAGCACCTCGGCCCGGACGTCGAAGCCGTGACGCGATCGACGGCCGTGCCCGACGCCAACCCCGAAGTGGTGGAGGCAGCACGTCGAGGGATCCCGGTGTTGCGGCGCGCCGGGGCGCTTGCCGGGATCTGCGCGCAGCGGCGGACCATCGCCGTCGCCGGCAGTCACGGCAAGACGACCACGTCGTCGATGTTGGCGCTCGTGCTGGTCGAGGCGGGGTTGCGCCCCTCGTTCATCGTCGGCGGTGAGCTGGCCGGTGGGAACGCCGTGTGGTCGGACGGCGAGTGGTTCGTCGTGGAGGCCGACGAGAGCGACGGCACGTTCCTGGAGCTCGGCGCCGAGGTGGCCATCGTCACCAGCGTCGAGCCCGACCATCTCGAGCACTGGGGGAACTTCGCCGCCCTCGAGGCCGGCTTCGATCGCTTCCTGACCGAGGCGACGGGTGTGCGAGTGGTGTGCGCCGACGATCGGGGTTCGGCGGCCGCCGGAGCCCGCGCCGGTAGCGCCGTCACCTACGGCACCACCGAAGGAGCCGACTACCGCATGGTCGAGGTGGCGGGCGGTCGCACCGGCATCACGTTCACCGTGGAGCACGGCGGCGCGACGCTGGGCGAGATCGCCCTCCCCGTACCGGGCATCCACAACGCCCGCAACGCCTGCGCCGCCGTGGCCGCCGCCGTCGAGATCGGCGCACCCTTCGACGACGCCGCCCGGGCGCTCGCTCGTTACGCCGGGGTTTCCCGTCGCTTCCAGTTCCGGGGGGAGCGTGATGGCGTCACCTTCATCGACGACTACGCCCACCTGCCGGGAGAGATCCTCCCGATGCTGGCGGCGGCTCGCGAGGGAGGGTGGCGGCGGATCGTCTGCGTCTTCCAACCGCACCGCTATTCGCGTATGGCCACGCTCGACCTCGCCGATTTCGGCCCGGTCTTCGACGACGCTGACGTGCTCGTGTTGACGGAGATCTACGCCCAAGGCGAGGAACCCCGCCCGGGGGTCAGCGGGAAGCGGGTGCTGGAGGCGGTGCTCGACGCTCGTCCGGGCCGCAAGGCCTATTGGTTCCCGAGTCGGGCCGATCTGGCCATCAACGTCCGCAGCATCCTGCGTCCGGGGGACCTGTGTCTCACCCTCGGGGCCGGTGACCTGACGTTGCTCCCCGACGAGTTGCTGGGCAAGCGGTCGGGTTGACGACGTCGCCACTCGCCGAGGCGGCCGTGCTCCTCGGCGACCTGGCGCAGCGGAACGCCCCGCTCGGTCCACTGACCACCTATCGGGTCGGGGGACCGGCCTCGCTGTTGGTGGAGTTGGCCGACGACGCCGCCGTCGATCGCGTCCGAGCGGCCGTGACGGCGACCGGCGTCGAGGTCTTGGTGATCGGCCGGGGCTCCAACCTGCTGGTCGCCGATCGGGGCTTCCACGGTTTGGCGCTCCTCCTCGGCGGGAACTTTGCGGCCGTCGACGTGCGCGCGGGCGAGCGGGTCGTCGCCGGCGCCGCCGTCAGCCTCCCCGTGCTGGCCCGACGGGTCGCGGCCGCCGGGCTCCGGGGCTTCGAGTGGGCCGTCGGGGTGCCAGGTTCGGTGGGAGGCGCAGTGCGAATGAACGCCGGCGGTCACGGATCGGACATGAGCCGGTCGCTCGTCCGCTTCCGCTTCGCCGACCTGCACGGCGGATCCGACGGCGACGCCGGACCCGACCGACTGGGTTACGCCTATCGGCACTCGACGATCGAGGCCCATCAGGTCGTGCTGGAAGCCGAGCTCCAACTCGTTGAAGGCGACCGGGCCGAGGCCGAGGCGGAGATCGCCGAGATCGTGCGGTGGCGCCGAGCCAACCAGCCCGGCGGGCAGAACGCCGGCTCGGTGTTCACCAACCCGCCTGGTGCGTCGGCCGGCCGGCTCATCGAGTCGATCGGCTTGAAGGGCCACCGACGGGGATCCGCGTTCGTCTCGCCGAAGCATGCGAACTTCTTTCAGGCCGATGCGGGCGGATCAGCCGACGACGTGCGGGACTTGATCGAGGAGGTGCGCCAGCGCGTGGAAGTGGAGACCGGCATCGGACTCGTGCCCGAGCTGCGCATGGTGGGCTTCTCGTGACCGGCATGGTTGACGAGTCACCGGCGCCGCGCCTGCGGATGGATCCAAGGATCAGAGAGCGCAGGGTTGCCGTTCGGCGCGACGAGGGTCGCCGTCGGCTCCGCCTGCTCCTCGTCGCAGCCTCGGCGGCCGCCGCGTTGGCGCTGGCGTTCGGGATCACCCGATCACCGTTGCTCGATGTCGACCGCGTTCAGGTGCTTGGTGCCGCCCAGACGCCGGTGTCCGAGATCACGATCGCCGCTGGCTTCGATCGCCGGCCGCAGCTCGCCGACGTCGAGCCCCGCGAGGTCGCCCGGCGCATCGAGGCTCTGCCTTGGGTACAGGAGGCGAGGGTTGTGCGCCATTGGCCAGGGACCGTCGAGGTGACGCTCGTCGAGCGGGCGCCGTTGGCCACGGTGGCGGCCGCCGCCGGTGGCTGGGCCCTGGTCGACCGATCCGGTCGCGTACTCGCCACCATGCCCGAGCCCTCCGCGGGGATGGTCCAGGTCACGGCCACACCCGTCCCCGCACCAGGGCAGGCAGCCGCGGCCGACGTTCGAGCCAGCCTGGCTGTGCTGGATGCACTGCCTCCGTCGTTGTCGGAGCGGGTCAACGGGCTCACGGTGGCCGCCGACGGCACCCTCGACGTCCACGCCGTTGGCCTCCCGATCATCCATTTCGGCCCGCCGGATCAGGTGCGCCCGAAGCTCGTGGCCCTGGCCACCCTGGCGGCGAGGACCGACCTCCGGGGCGTCAAGGCGATCGATGTCCGGGTGCCCACGGCGCCGGTGTTGACCCGAGGGTGAACCTCAACGTAGACTTTCCACCACTTCGAGAGGTTCACAGTAACTCTCGATCTGTACTTCAGGGTGACAGTTGAGGCCGGAGCGCTCGCGCGCCCGGCCTTCCGCCCGTTTCTCGAGGGAGAACTTGATGGCCGGCGCAGGACCCAACTACATCGCAGAGATCAAGGTGGTCGGCGTCGGCGGTGGTGGCGTCAACGCCATCAACCGCATGATCGAGGTAGGCCTCAAGGGCGTCGAGTTCATCGCCGTCAACACCGACGCCCAGGCGCTGCTCATGAGCGACGCCGATCTCAAGCTCGACATCGGGCGCACGATCACCCGGGGCCTCGGTGCCGGCAGCGACCCCGATGTC
>JBKJKM010000046.1:0-18248 GCA_046597375.1 Acidimicrobiales bacterium
GAACACGGAAATCACCATCAGGTGGGCACCCCAGCGGTGCATGTTCCTGACCAGGAGGCCGAACGTCACCGAGGTCTGAAGCGTCTCGATGTCGTTCCAGGCCTGGGCGGCCGTGGGTCGGTAGAAGAACATCAAGAAGATGCCCGTGACCGTGAGGATGATGAAAAGGAAGAACGACAACCCGCCGAGGCAGAGCGTGTAGCTGACCTTGACGGCGTGACGCTTCACCTTCACCGGGTGCAGGTGGTACAGCACCGAGTTCATGACCACGTAGGAACGATTTCGCGGGCTGTCGGTATAACCCTTGCGGAAGATCAAGCCCGGCCGGAAGATCGAGGCCCACAGCTGGCTGCCCTGCACGTAGTCGACCATGTCTCCCGGCTTGGGAGCCTTGGGCAGCCGGTCCTTGAGACTCATGCGCTTCGCCATCTGCAAATCCTCCTAGAACCGCATGCCGTATGCGAAACCGTGCTTGGTGTCGCGCTGGTGGGCATCGCCTTCGCGGGGGGCCAACCCGGCCTTGCCCATGATGATCACGCCGGTCGGGCACCGGTCGACGCAGAGGCCACAACGGGTGCAGACATCCTCGTCGACCACGAAAATCACGTGGTCATCGGGGTCGACACCCGGCTGCTCGGTGTTGGTCGACTCGGCGATGGTGCCGGCGTCGAGCATGTGGATGCACTTCCAAGGGCAGATGTCGACGCAGCCCTCGCACATGATGCATTCGGCCTGGTCGATGTGGAGGAACTGCTTCGGCTTGACCGACTTGGAGAGTTCGTCAGCCCCGATCTCCTGGAGCACGTAGTCGCCGGGGAAGACGGGGAGCGGCGGGTTTGCATCGGTCTTCGCCATGGCGGTGCTCAGCTCCCCCGGACGAGCGGGCGGCCGTAGGCCGACGTCAGCTCACCTTGGTCGGGTTTCTTCTGGTCACGCTTCTGCCACCAGAGCCACATCTTGATCTGGACGAGAAGGAACCCGATGTAGAGGCCGGCGGCGATCACGTCCCGCAGGATCTGTGCGGTCACGATGAACGTGCCGTTGGGAAGCGGAATGCCGTTGGGGAACAGCAGCCCCTTCTTCACGCCCAGCGTGCCGTTGAGCAGGCCGCCGAGCGGACCGAGCGGGATGCCGACCTTGTCGGAGCGCCATTCGAGCTCGTTGTCGGCCCACGCCAGGAACTGGTGGGGCACGACGCCATAGAGGAGGAAGAGCAGGGTGAAGACCCAGATGGCGGCGACGAACGCCTCGCCCCAGGTGAGGGGCGTCCCGACGGCTCGGTTGCGGGCGACGCGCACGACCACCATCGTCATGGCGATGCTGATGATCAGCGAGACGAGGAACGCAACCATGCAGTCAACCCTTCGCCCTTCTCAGCCCTCGTGAACAGAATCACATTGTAAGCGGGCAGCCACGGGTACGGCATGGCGCCTCTTCGTTGAGCCGCGGTTCTACCACGGGGTCTTTCGGAGTTCCCACTTCGCTGATGGTTCGCTGCGCCGGTGCTGCTGGCTCCGCTCACGGCCACTGCTCGCTGGCGCTCCCGACGCGGCGGACATGGCGGCCGGGGACGCCCTGACGGCTTGGTTGTGGTCTTGCGGGCGCGCCTACGATGCGGGCGTTCTCCTACCTGTGCGACCGGGAGCGTGTCTTGACCGAGGTCCCCGAACATCTCCTCCGCCGTGCCAAGGAGCGACGCGACGCCATGACCGGCGAGGCGCCGGCCGACGCGGGAGCCGCGGGCGAGGCGACGACATCGAAGGCGGTCGAAGCGACTGCCGCGGCGACGCCGGCCGCGGCGGGAGGCGGCGGGGCTGCCGTGCCGCCGACACCCAAGGCGCCACCGCCCTACACCGGCCCTCCCCCGTCGCCGCCCCGCAAGCAGCGGGTGCCGGCATGGGCCATGCCCGTGCTCGTGGCCCTGCCCCTGTGGGCCGTGCTCTACGGCGGCGCCTTCGGCGAGCGAGCCACCTCCGAGGAGGGCCCGCTGCAAGTCGGCGCTTCGCTCTACCGCGGGCAGGGCTGTTCAGGCTGTCACGGCCCGACCGGCGGAGGCGGCGTCGGCCCCGCCCTCGACGGCTCGGTCAAGACGTTCCCCGCCTTCAAAGATCAGGTGTCGTGGGTCCGCACTGGTTCAGCTCCGTTCAAGGGCCAGCCCTACGGTGCCACCGGCAAGATCGCCACGGGCGGCATGCCGGGCTTCCCCGACCTCACCGACGAAGAAGTCATCGCCATCGTCTGCCACGAGCGGGTGACCTACGCCGAGGAGGAGCTCCCGGCCCGATGCGAGGCCGGCGCCGCCCCGGATTCCGGTGAGGGCGGCGAGACCGGCGAGGCGGAGTCGAGCACCGATTCCGCTTCCGCCGAGAGCTAGCCCATACTCGAATCATGAGCAATCGCCCCGACGTCCTCGTGGTGGGCGGGGGGCCCTCCGGAGCATCGTGCGCCTACTGGCTGGCTGAGGCCGGCTACGAGGTGTTGCTGGTCGAGAAGAAGCGCTACCCCCGCGAGAAGACCTGTGGCGATGGCTTGACCCCCCGGTCGGTCAAGCAACTCGAGGACATGGGTCTGGCCGACAAGCTGGCCGCCGATGCCCACCGCTACACCGGGCTGCGCTCGATCGCCTTCGGGCGCACGCTCGAGCTGCAGTGGCCGTCGCACCCCGACTTCCCCGACTACGGCTACGTGATGACGCGTCACGATCTCGACGAGATGGTGGCCGACCGAGCCGTCAAGGCCGGGGCGACGGTGTGGCAGGAATCGGAAGCGATCGCCCCGATCGTCGAGGGTGGCCTGGTTCGGGGTGCGCAGATCAAGCGGAAGGCCGAGGGCGAGGGCGGTCGCACCGATGCCGTCAAGGCGCGCTACGTCGTGGTGGCCGACGGCGCCAACTCTCGCTTCGGTCGATCGCTCGGCACGTCCCGCAACCGCGAATACCCCCTCGGCATGGCCATCCGCGGCTACTTCACCTCCCCCCGCCACGACGAGCCGTGGATCGAGTCGCACCTCGACATCCGGGACAAGGCCGGCAACGTGCTCCCCGGGTATGGCTGGATCTTCCCGGTCGGCGACGGTCGCGTGAATGTAGGCATCGGCTTGCTCTCCACCTTCAACCAGTGGAAGGCCGTCAACACGACGCACCTGATGGAGGCGTTCGTCGACTATGCCCCGAAGTCGTGGGAGATCTCGCCGGCCACCTCATGCGGCCCGGCCACCGGTGGGCGCCTGCCGATGGCCTTCTCCGTCGGGCCCCACGCCGGCCCCACCTACCTCGTCACCGGCGACGCCGGCGGTGCCATCAACCCGTTCAACGGCGAGGGCATCGCCTACGCCTACGAGACGGGCCGACTGGCCGCGTCGGTACTCGTCGACGCGCTGTCATCTGGTGACGGGCTCGCGCTCCAGCGCTACGAGACCGAGATTCGCGACACCTACGCCCTCTATTACAAGGTGGCGCGGGCGTTCGTGAAGATCATCGGCCGCCCCGAGCTCATGCGGGCGCTGGTGTCGACCGGCATGCACTCGCGCACCCTGATGGAGTGGGTGCTGCGCATCATGGCCAACCTGCTCCGCCCCGACGAGCTCGGCCCTGCCGAGGCGGCTTACAAGGCGGTGGCGCTCATCGCGCGGGTCACGCCGGAGCCATAAATTTGGCCTCGCTCTGCGGCGCCGCCCTCCGGGCCAAGGCCGTTCCGTCGGAAGACAGAGCAGGGCCGCTCGGCTGGTGCTCGTCGCTGGCGCTTCACTCGCACTCGCCCACGAGGCCGCCGACGGAAGCGCCAGCGCACAGAACCATCAGGCGAGAGCGATTGCGGCTCGAGCGAGGTCGACGGTGCGCTCGATGTCGTTCCAGGTATGGGCCAGCGACGGGAACATCGCTTCGTACGCACCCGGCGCGAAGGCGACGCCCCGTTCGAGCATCGACGTGAAGAAGCGCGGGTACCAACCAGTGTCGGCCGATGCTTTGGCGGCGACGTAGTCCGTGACGGGGGCGGCGCTGAAGAAGAGTCCGACGAGCGGACCGACCACCGGCACCTGCACCGGCGTCACCTCGTTCAGCACCGCGGCCAGCATCGGGCCGAGTTCGGCGGCCCGACCGGCGAGCATCGTGTAGGCCGCCTCGTCGAGGTGCTCGAGCACACACAAGCCGGCGGCGGTGGCGAGCGGGTTCCCGGACAGCGTGCCCGCTTGGTATACCGGGCCGATCGGTGCCAGCACCTCCATCACGTCGCGCCGCCCGGCGAAAGCGGCCAGCGGGAGCCCGCCACCGATGACCTTGCCGAACGTCCAGAGGTCGGGACGTACGCCGGTGAACTCGGTGGCGCCGCCGCGTGCGATGCGGAAGCCAGTGATGACCTCGTCGAAGATCAAGAGCGCGCCGGCGGCGTCGCACGCCGCGCGGAGCCCTTCGAGGAAGCCGGGCGCCGGCGGCACCAAGCCCATGTTGGCGGCGACCGGCTCGACGATCACGCACGCCACGTCGTGGCCGATCGGCGGCACCACGTTGTACGGGACGACCACCGTCTCGGCCACCGACGACGCCGGCACGCCAGCTGATGCCGGGAGCCCGAGCGTCGCCATCCCGCTGCCGCCGGCGGCGAGCATCCCGTCGCTGTGCCCGTGGTAGCAGCCCTCGAACATCACGATGCGGTCGCGTCCGGTGTAACCCCGCGCGACGCGCACGGCGCTCATCGTTGCCTCGGTGCCGCTCGATACGAGTCGCACCAGATCGCAGCCGGCGCCGATGCGCTCACTGATGGCTTCGGCGAGGAGCACTTCCCGCTCGGTCGGGGCGCCGTAGGTGGTGCCGTCGTCGGCCGCCCGCTTGATGGCCTCAATGACCAACGGGTGGGCGTGACCGAGGATCGACGCCCCGTAGGACTGCACATAGTCGAGGTACTTCCTCCCCTCGACATCCCAGACGAACGCGCCCTTGGCTCGGGACACGAAGTACGGCGTGCCCCCGACGGAGCGGAAGGCCCGCACCGGCGAATTGACCCCGCCCGGGATGGCTTCGCCCGCCCGTTTGAACAGCTCGGCGTTCGTCACGTGATCATCCGTTCTGGGTCATCCATTCAGGGTCTCGGCAACCTCGCGAGCGAGGTAGGTGAGGATGACATCGGCGCCGGCCCGCTTGATCGACGTGAGGTGCTCGAGGGCGACGGCGTCACCGTCGATCCAGCCCCGTTCGGCCGCCGCCTTGATCATCGAATACTCGCCACTGACGTGGTAGGCGGCGACCGGCACGTCGACCTCGGCCTTCACGTCGGCGATCACGTCGAGATAGGCAAGGGCGGGCTTCACCATCACCATGTCGGCGCCCTCGTCGATGTCGGCCAGCACCTCGCTCATCGCTTCGCGACGATTGCGGTAGTCCTGCTGGTACCCCTTTCGATCGCCGCCGCCGGCGATCTCGACCTGCACGGCGTCTCGGAACGGCCCGTAGAGAGCGGAGGCGTACTTGGCCGCGTAGGCCAGGATCGCCGTGTCGGTGAAGCCACCGTCGTCGAGGGCCGCACGGATGGCGCCGACTTGACCATCCATCATCCCGCTCGGTGCAACCACATGAGCTCCGGCCTCGGCCTGGGCGCGAGCCACTCGTCCGTAGAGCTCCAACGTGGCGTCGTTGTCGACCTCACCGTTGGGCAACACGATGCCGCAGTGCCCGTGGTCGGTGTACTCGTCGAGGCAGAGGTCGGCCATCAAGACGATGGTGTCGCCCAGCTCTTCGCGAAGGTCGTACAGCGCCACCTGCACGATGCCGTCGGGATCCCACGCCTGGCTCCCGCTGGCGTCCTTCGTCTCGGGAACACCGAACAGCACGATGGCCGGCACGCCGAGGTAGCTGAGCGCCCTCGCCTCCTTCATCAACGACTCACGGGTGTGTTGCACCTGGCCGGGCAGCGAGGCGATGGGTTGGGGCTCGGTGATGCCTTGGCGGACGAACAACGGTGCAACGAGATCGTCGACGGAGAGGCGGGTCTCGGCCACCAATCGGCGAATGGCCGGGGTGCGCCGGAGACGGCGCAACCGTCGTTCGGGATAGGGCATCGGCCGCCAGCCTACGGGCGGGTCGACGATCATGGAGAGGTGAGCACTCACTTCGCCTTCCTGCGCGGGATCAACGTCGGGCGGGCCAAGCGTCTCGCCATGGCCGACCTTCGCGACGTCGTCGAGGAGCTCGGCCACACCGACGTCGTCACCTACCTGCAGAGTGGCAACGTCTCGTTCACGGCCAAGGGGCGGGCGTCGGAGACGAGACTGGCGGCCGAGCTCCGCACCGCTCTCGACGAGCGCCTCGGGATGGACATCGACGTCGTGGTCCGCACTCGCGCCGCACTGCAGCAGCTCGTCGAGGACAACCCACTGCGTGAGGTCGAAGCCGAGCCCGCCAAACTGCACCTCGTCTTCTTCGACCACGACCTCGACCGCAAAGGACTGGCGGCGCTCGACCCGGCCGCCTTCGCTCCCGAACAGTTCGCGGCGGCGAAGCAGGTCCTCTACGTGTACTTCGCCGAGGGCGTCCACCGCTCGAAGCTCGGTACTGCGCTCGAGAAGCTCCCCGGCACCAAGGGCACGGCCCGCAACTGGAATACCGTCACCCTGCTCCTCGAGCGCACCACCTGACCGCAGATCAGTACGAGAGGTAGCTCCGCTCGGCCAGGGTCGCCAGGTCGTTCGCTTGGAGCCCGGCCTCGGAGAGCGTGAGCAGTCGGTCGCCTACGACGATCGAGCGTCGGATGGGCTGGCGGTCGCGCGACCGGATCCGTCCGAGTTCGGAAACGTCACCATCGCCGATGGTGAAGCCGACGGCCGAGGACGAACCGTCCCGGCCGTCCTGCACCGGCACCACGACCAACTCGGTCTTGGCCCACCAGAGAAAGGCGTGGGGGTCGAACTCGGCCTCGGAGTTGGCTTGCGGCAACACCGCGTTGGCCAGGCGCTTCGGGTTGGTCGGATCGGAGACGTCGAACAGCGAGACCTGCGTGCCTTGCACTCGGCCCGTGTCGGAGGCGTCCTGCCCGATGCCGATGAGTCGGTGCTCGCCGATCGGGTGGAGGTAGGCCGAGTACCCCGGGATCTTGAGCTCGCCGGTCACCTTCGGTGCCGCGGGGTCGGCGAGATCGATGACGTAGAGCGGATCGGTCTGGCGAAACGTCACGACGTAGCCGCGGTCGCCGATGAAGCGCACGGCGTAGATGCGTTCGTCCTTTCCGAGACCGCCGACGGTACCGGCCACGGCCAGCGTCGCTCCGTCGCGACGGAGCGTCGTGACGGCGCTCTGGCGGGTTGCGTCGTCGGTCGTGGCTACCCGGAGCACGCCATCGTGCTCGGACATCGAATAGGAGTTGAGGAGGTGGCCCTTGACCCGTCCCGACGCGTCGTAGGTCGTGCGCACCTTGTCTTTGATGTCGAATGCATGGATGTCGGTGTCAGCGACGGCGGCGCAGTCAGCGTTCGGCGAGCACGACGTGAACGCCGTCGAGGTGACATACAGACGCTCGGCGCTGGCGTAGACGATCTCCCCCGCACCGATCACCGTGGCGGCCGGTCCCGGCCGAGGATCCTCGGCATCCACGGTGACAACCGACAGCATGCCGATGCCGCTGAAGACCTCCGGTCGCTGCACATCGCCGCAATCACTCAGGCGCTGTCTCCCGCCGGGGCCCCCATTGCCGACCGTGAAGGACGGCAACCAATCCTCGAGGCGACTCTCGGCGACCACCTTCTTGTTGGTGTCGGTGGCGACTCCCACACTGGCCTCCGATCCCGAGGGATAGAGGAACGGGAGCGCCGGCGGACCCGAGCGGAGGACGAGTCGGGCGACGCCGGCGACCATCCGCGAAGCAACGAGGTCACCGTCGAACGTGACCTCTTCGACGATGCGGGGCTTGGCCGGGTCGGCGATGTCGAAGGCCGTCACGACGGTCTGCGGAGGGCCAGGCCGAACGAACTGCTCGGAGGCGACGCCGGCCCGGTCGCCCTCGGCGATCCCTGGCGCCGGCATGGGTTGGGGACGGCCCATCTGCGGCTGGACGGAGCGAAGCACGAGCACGCGATCGCCGGCCAGCAACAGCTGGCCGGCGAGGTAGTCGGTGTCGTCCAACCGGAGGGAGGAGGCCAAGCGGGGCTCTCCGCCAGTGAGGTCGACGATCCGGAGCTCGCCTGAAGCAATGGTGACGAGGCGACGGCCGTCGGTCTTGACCAGGTCGGGCTCGTCGACGCCCTCCTCCTGCACGTTGGTACCGGAGAAGTCGGTGCCGGCAACCTTCGGTGCCGACGTGGCCGCCGTGTCGCTCTGCTCGTTGGCTGGCACGCCCGCGCCGGCGGTCGGTGCGGCGGACTGGCGAGCCGAATCGGCGGCGACAGCACCCTCCAACGCGAAGGCGGTGCGGACGCCGCCGTCGAAGCCATAGGGCCCGACGACCTTGGCGCCCTCGGTACCGAGGTAGGCGAGGAGGTCATCACACTCGTCGAAGGCCTGCAACGACGAGATGAGGTCGGCGTCGATGCGCAGGGGATCGTCGGGACCGGCGACCGTGCTCCCCGGTGGCCGAGTGAGAGATTCGTTTCCGCCGGAGCAGGCGCTCCCCGCCATCAGCAGCGCCACCGCTGCAACCAGCCCCCGATGCGTCCTTCTCGTGCGTGTCATGCCCCTAGGACGCCGGCGGCGGGGCATCAGGTTCCCGAGGCTTCCGGCGGAAGGGCACGGACGACGGCGGCGACCAGTCCGTCAAGGGTGTGGGGATTCGCCTCGACCGTGACAACGAGGCCGTGGTCGAGGGCGGCCGCGCTGGTGATGGGACCGATGCTGATGACCGTCGTCGGCACGGCGTCGGCACCGGCGGCGGCGACGAAGTTGGTGACGGTCGACGACGAGGTGAAGGTGATGGCGTCGGCCGAGGCGATAGCCCGCCGCGAGCGCTCGTCGAGTGGGACGGCGACCGTGCGGTAGGCGACGACCGCATCGACGGTCCAGCCCTTGGCCTTCAGGCCCTCGGCGAGCACCGGTCTGGCGTCAGCGGCCTGCGGGAGCCAGACACGACCGGGGCCGGACGAGAACGCCTCCACCAAACCCTCGGCCACGTTCCGCACCGGGACGAGGTCGGCGACGATCCCGAAGTCGGCCAGCGCGCCGGCCGTGCCCGGCCCGATGGCCGCCACCCGGGTGGTGCCGAAGGCTCGGGCATCACGCAGCCGGGCAACCACGATGCCGACGGCGTTCGTCGACGTGAAGACGGCCCAGTCGGCACCTGGCAGCGACGCCACCAGCTCACCGTCGTCGACGGGTTCGATGGTGATGACGGGCACCTCGACGACGTCGGCCCCGAGGACGGCGAGACGGTGGCGGAGGTCGGAAGCCTGGTCCCGGCTGCGGGTGACGACGACTCGCCGGCCGAACAGGGGGCGGCGCTCGAACCACGACAGGTCGAGGGCGGCGACGGCACCGATCACGATCGTCGAAGGACTTTCGACGACGGCGGTGCCAAGGCCGGCGAGGGTGGTGCGGACCGTGTGCTGGTTGGGTCTCGTGCCCCACTGCACGGCCGCAACCGGCGTCGACGCGTCGAGTCCGCCGCCGATGAGCCGTGCGGCGATGTCCGCGCGGGTGGCGGCGCCCATCAGGACGACGATGGTGCCGCCGACGCGGGCCACGGCGTCCCAATCGGTCTCGGTGGCCGCCCAGGGATCCTCGTGGCCCGTGACGACGGTGAATGACGTGGCGACGCCGCGGTGGGTCACGGGGATGCCGGCGTAGGCGGGGACGGCGATGGCCGACGTGATGCCCGGCACGATCTCGAAGTCGACGCCCGCCTCGGCCAGCGCCGCCGCCTCTTCGCCGCCTCGAGCGAAGACGAACACGTCGCCGCCCTTCAGGCGCACGACCTGCTTTCCCGTGCGCCCGTGTTCGACGAGGAGCCGGTTGATCTCGTCCTGCGGGGTACTCGGCCCTCGCGGCGTCTTGCCCACGCTGATGCGTTCGGCACCCGCCGGCGCCAGGTCCAGCAACGCTTCGATGGACAGCCGGTCGTAGACGACGACGTCGGCCGAGGCCAGCACCTCGGCCCCTCGTACGGTCAAGAGGCCAGGATCACCCGGGCCGGCGCCGACGAGGTACACGGTCATCGCCGGCCAGTCTGTCGTTCTCTTCCCCGACGGTCAGTCCAGCAGGGCGCGGGCGCCGGCGCCGTCGAGCAGTTCGGTGGCCAGTTGGCGGCCCAGCGCCGACGGCTCGGCACCGTGCACCGAGGCCCGAAGCACCACCCGGCCGTCGTGGCTGGCGATCAGTCCGTGCAGGGCCAGCTCGTCCCTCGCATTGCCCGACGCCTCGGCGTAGGCGCCGACCGGAAGGTCGCATCCGCCGCCGAGCTCGGCCAGGAACGACCGCTCGGCATCGACGGCGCGGCGCGACGCGGCGTGCTCGATGGCGGCGAGGGCGCCGAGCAGATCGACGTCATCGACCCGGCACTCGATGGCCAGGGCACCCTGGGCGACCTGGGGCACCAGCACGTCGGTCGACAACAAATCGGCCGTCGCCGACTCGGGCCGGTCGAGGCGCTGCAACGCCGCCGCCGCCACGACCACAGCGTCGACGCCCTCGCCGAGCTTGGCCAAGCGGGTCTCGATGTTGCCCCGCAACCCGACGAAGGTGAGGTCGGGTCGGAGGTGGGCGAGCTGCACGCGACGGCGCACCGAACCCGTGGCGATCACGCCGCCCTGCGGCAACGCCTCGAGGGTGCAGCCGACGAGGGCATCGCGCGGGTCGCCGCGTTCGAGGACGGCGGCGATCACCAGGCCGTCGGGCTGGAGCTCAGCCGACGACGGAAGATCCTTGGCCGAGTGCACGGCGAAGTCGGCCCGGCCGTCGAGCACCGCCGCCTGCACCTCCTTGACGAACACCCCACGTCCGCCGATGGCCTCGATGGGAACGTCCGTCCGCCGGTCACCCTCGGTCGAGATGACGACGACCTCCACCTCGACCCCCAGCGCGGCGATGACGTGATCGGTCTGCCATCGCGCCAGCGCACTCCCCCGGGTCGCCGCCCGAAGACCCCTCACCGTTGGACCCGACGCCTTTCGTGACGCGTTATGGCTGCTGCAACGGGCTTCGTGATGCCTTCGGGCGACCAGAACGCTTCACGAAAGGAACCACGCATCGGCCGATGTGCCCGGTTCTACAGGTCGAAGAGGGCGCGGAGGGCGTCGGCCAGGCGGTCGGCCTTGGCCGACCCGGCGGCGTCCTTGAGCCGGACCGTCGGCTCGTGGAGCAACTTGTTGAGGATGCCCTTGGTGAGACCCTCGACGGCGGCCCGCTCGCGCGGTGTGAGATCGGCCAGGCGGGCGGTGTAGCGCTCGAACTCCGCGGCGCGGATCGACTCGGCCCGCTCACGCAGACCGGCGACGATGGGCGCGACCTCGCGAGCGGCGAGGGCCTCGAAGAATCGGTTGACCTCGTCGTCGACGATGTCCTGCACGCTGGCGATCTCGCGACGGCGCTCGGCAATGCCCAGCTCGGCGAACGTGCGGAGGTCGTCCATGTCGAGCAGCGTGACGTCGGGAAGGTCAGCGACGGCCGGCTCGACGTCGCGGGGTACGGCGACGTCGACGATGAGGAGCGGGCGCTGGTCGCGATGGGCCATCACGGCCTCGATGTCGTCGCGGTCGATGATCGTCTCCGTGGCCCCGGTCGACGTCAACATCACATCGACGGTGGTGAGCGCCTCGCCGAGCTCGCCGAAATCGACGACCCGGCCGCCGGTGCGTGCGGCCAAAGCGACAGCTCGAGTGCGGGTGCGGTTGGCCACCAACACCTCGGCCAGACCGGCAGTGCCGGCTAGCGCGACGGCCATGCCGGCCCCGATCTCGCCGGCGCCGAGCACGAGGATGCGGCGGTCGTCGAGCGAACCGAGGCGGTCGACGGCCATGGCGACGGCGGCCTGGGACACCGACGTGGTGCCGCGGGCGATGCCCGTCTCCACCCGCACCCGTCGGCCGACGCCGAGGGCCGAGGAGAACAGTCGGCTGAGCTCCGACCCGGCGGCGCCCTCCTCGTTGGCCCGCTCGAAGGCACCCCGCACCTGGCCGAGGATCTCGCTCTCGCCGAGGACGGCGGAGTCGAGTCCGGAAGCCACTTTGAACAGGTGCGACACGGCGAAGTCGTCGTGGTAGGCGTAGACGTGGTCGGAGAACGACTCGATGTCGAGCCCGGACAGATCGGTCAGGAAGGTCCGGATGTCGTCGATGGCCCCGTGGTACCGGTCGGCGACGGCGTAGATCTCCGTGCGGTTGCAGGTCGACAGCACGACCGCTTCGCTGAGGTTGGGCCGCGTGCGCAGGTCGTAGAGAGCCTTGGGCAGGCGCGCGTCGTTGACGGTCATGCGCTCGAGCACATCGAGCGGGACCGTGCGGTGATTGAGCCCTACGACGACGACAGACACGTCTTGAGGCGTTCCCTTGCTTCCGAGATGCGGCCCCCCCGGATCAGGGAGAGCATGTCCGACTCGAGCGCCTTCTGCCAAGCCAGGCCCTCGGTGCTGCGACCCTCGGCCTGGATGGCGGCGCGCTCCTCCTCCAACAGCCGGAGCAGTGTCAGATAGTCCCCGCCTCCGTACTCATCCGCCAATCGGCCCTTGAGATGGGACGACAGGGCCGGACTGTGCCCGCCCGTCGCCACGGTGAGCATCAGCGGGCCGTTGCGGACGAGGGCCGGGAGAGTGAACGTGCACCGTTCGGGGTCGTCGGCGCTGTTCACCCACAGACCGGCGGCGTCGGCGTCGTCGTGCACCTGCTGGTTGGTGGCCGTGTCGTCGGTCGCCGTGATGACGAGGCGGTACCCACCGCGCGCGGCGTCGCCCTCGACGTACGCCCGCCCGAGCACCCGAACGTCGGGATTGGCGGCCAGGTCGGGATCGACCTCCGGGGCGATCACGGTGACGTCGGCACCGCAGGCCAACAGCCCCTCGACCTTGCGGAGGGCCACCCTTCCTCCACCGACGACGAGACACCGGCGACCGGTGAGAACCAGGTTGACCGGGTACTGGGTGGGAGCAGTGACGGGCATCGCTACTGGGGTTCGGCGGCGACGAAGCCGGCCGCCCGCTGCTCGTAGAAGCTGAGGATCTGGAGCTCGATCGAGAGATCGACCTTCCGGAGCGAGACGCCATCGGGCACCGAGAGGACGGCCGGGGCGAAGTTCAGGATGGAGGTCACCCCGGCGGCCACGAGCCGGTCAGCCACCTCCTGTGCGACATGGGCCGGCGTGGCGATGATGCCGATGGACACGCCGTCGGTGGCCACCACGTCGTCGAGATCGTCGAGCGAACGGATGGCTACGCCGGCAACCACCTCGCCCACCTTGGCTTGGTCGGCGTCGAGGAGGGCGACGACCCGGAATCCGCGGGCGCTGAAGTTGCGGTAGTTGGCCAGGGCGTGGCCCAGGTTGCCGATGCCGATGATGGCCACCGGCCAGTCCTGGGTGAGGCCGAGCTCACGGCTGATCTGGAACAGCAGGTACTCGACCTCGTAGCCCACCCCGCGCGTGCCGTAGGAACCGAGATGCGAGAGGTCCTTGCGGACCTTGGCGGCGTTGACGCCGGCCAACTCGGCCAGGCGCTCGCTGGAGATGGTGGGCGTCTTCGTCTCGGCCACCTCGAGCAGGCTCCGCAGGTACACCGGCAGGCGGGCCACGGTGGCCTCCGGGATCCGCCGCAGGGGCGCCGCACCGTTCGTGTCCGAGCCAGGCACGAGTCCGATCGTACGGCGCTCCGCCCGCCGTTCACAAAATCACGAGCGGGCGAGCTCAGAGGAGCACGGCGGTACGGGGCAGGGCTGATCGGAGCCGGCGCCGGGCGCGTCCTCGCACCCGCCACGGCAGGGTCACCGATGCCAGTTCGGGCAGGCCGTGAAGGTGGTGGAGACCCGGCCCCTCGATCTCCGTGCCCGTCAACTGCACCAAGCGGAGCCGGTGGAGACCCTCGAGGTGCCGGAGGCCGGCGTCCGTCACCCGCGTGTTGCCGAGACCGAGCTGACGGAGATTGGGAAGTCGGCCCAGGAGGGCCAGTCCCTCGTCGGAGATGGCCGTGTCCCACAGGCTCAGCACCTCGAGGTCGTGGCAACCGAGAAGATGGACGAGGCCGGCGTCGGTGATCCGGGTGCCGGCGAGGTCGAGGAAGCGAAGGCTGCGCATGGCCTGAAGGCTCCGCAACTCAGCGTCGTCGATCATCGTCCCCTCGGCGTGCAGGCCGACGAGGCCATCCGGGACGAGCGCTTCGAGGGGTGCGAGGGACGAGCCGGTGACCCGCAGGTTGAGGCCTCGACGGCCGCTCCCCCGATGCGGAAGTCCCGGAGACGCAAACCAGTACTGAAACCCGGGCGCGAGAACGAAGGGGTTGCGGCGATCGACGGGCTCGACGCGCCCGACGCGCCCGACGCGGGCGGGAGGCGGAGCGATCCGGTCGAGCGACCGGTCGTAACGGCGGCGCCGGGCCGCATCCCGCAGGACCGACCACGACGAATTCAGCGTCTGCATCGTCCGTTCAGCCTCGGCCCGCACCGCCTCGGACGACGCGGCATGGGCGTCGGGGTGGAACAGCCGGGCGCGCTCGTAGAACGCCCGCTTGAGCTCGTCGGTCGGCGCGTCGCGGGTGGACCCCAGCACGTCGTAGTGCGTCACCACTGCTGGTCAAGTTCGACCTCTGCGGGGCGAAGCCCTGTTTCGACTTTGGGTCCAAGCGCTCCCGCCCGCGACGATGGAGGTCGATGCACACCGCCCTCGCCGCCGCCGCCGGGCTCGTCGCCCTGGCCTTTGCGTGCTCGACGTACGAGCGGTGGCTGGCCCGGCACCGGCGCCATGAGCTGGCGTGGTCGCTGGCCCTCGGCTTCTTCTCGCTCGCCGCCTTCGCCTTGGCGGCCGGGGCGGCCCTCGGCTGGGACCCGGTCACGTTCCGCCTCTTCTACCTCTTCGGCGCCGTCGTCAACGTGCCGTTCCTCGCACTGGGCACCGTCTATCTCCTCGCGGGCGAGCGCACCGGCGATCGGGTGGCGATCGCCGTTGCCCTGGTGTGCGCCTTCGCCGCCGGCGTCGTCCTCACCGAGCCGCTACGGGGGACGCTGCCGGTGGACGAGATCGCCCAGGGCTCCGACGTGTACGGCCCCGGCCCCCGCATCTTCGCCGCCCTTGCGTCCGGTCTCGGCGCCCTCACGATCTTCGTCGGGGCGGCGTGGAGTGCGGTGCGCTACCGGCGCGGACCGATGTTGTGGTCGAACGTCCTCATCGCTCTGGGCACCCTCATCCTGTCGAGCAGCGGCCTCCTCAACTCCGTGCTCGACGAGATGGACGGCTTCGCCGTCACCCTCGTCCTCGGCATCTCCGTCATCTTCGCCGGCTTCCTCGTGGCCACCTCAGGCGGCGGCCGCTCGGTGACGCGCCTGCAGTCCGTTGGCCCGACGCCGGACATTCCGCTCGTGCACGGCCGGCGTCGAGAGCGCCAGCGAGCAGCCGGCACGTGAGCGGGACGGCAGTATCGCCGGAGCGAACCATCAATTAGGCAAGTTCGCGGCGGAGGAGCTTGCCGCCCATGCCCGTGGGGAGCTCGGGGACGAAGGTCACCTTGGTCGGGCACTTGTAGCGGGCGAGGCGGCCGGCGCAGAACTCGATGAGCTGATCCTCCTCGAGGTGGTGGCCGGCGGCCCGCACCACGAAGGCCTTGACCGTCTCCCCCGAGTGCGGGTGGGACACGCCGACCACAGCGACGGCCTCGATACCGGGGTGGTCGAGCAGCGCCTCCTCGACTTCGGCCGGGTACACGTTGAACCCCGAGACGATGATGAGGTCCTTGACGCGATCGACGATGTAGAGGTAGCCGTCGTCGTCGACGACGGCGACGTCCCCGGTGCGAAGCCAGCCATCCGGCGTGAGGGCCCGTTCGGTGGCGGCCGTGTCCTCCCAGTAGCCGGCGAAGACGTTCGGGCCCCGCACCCAGATCTCGCCGGGATCGCCGATGAGGGCGTCCTCGTCCTCCTCGTCCACCAGGCGCACGTCGATGCCCGGGAGCGGCAGGCCGATGGAGGCCGGCTTGGAGATACCACCGATGACGGAGGAGGTCACCGTGGGCGAGGCCTCGGTGAACCCGTAGCCCTGGAAGATGGGGAGGGCGAAGCGGGACGTGAACGCGTCAGCCACCTCGGGGAACAGTGGGGCTGCGCCGGACACGACGAGGCGCACGGTCGCCATCGCCGCCGGATCGGCGCCGTTGATGGTCGCCCACGACTGGAACATCGGCGGTGCACCCGCGATGAGCGTGATTCCGTGGTCGCGAATCGTGTCCAGTGCCGAGGCTGGATCGAAGCGCTCGACGAGCACCACGGACGCGCCGGCGTACAGGCTGAGCCCGAGCAGCACGTTGAGTCCGAAGATGTGGAACAGGGGCAGCACGCCGAGGCTGACGTCGGTGGGTGAGAGCGCCCGTCCCGGGTGGCGCTGCATCTGCTCGAGGTTGGCCAGCAGGTTGCCGTGGGTGAGCATGGCCGCCTTGGGCGAACCACTGGTGCCGGCGGTGAAGATGAGCACGGCGAGGTCATCGGATGACCGGTCGACGACGGGCGTGGGCGCCGCCGCGAAGAGCCGCTCGACCGGAATGGCGGCTGCCAGCTCGACGCCGTCCGGGACGATCACGTGCTCGACGGCGGTCGCCCCTTGGCCGATGCCGGCCATGGCGTCACGGCCGCTCGGTCCGACGATGGCCAGCCGAGCGCCGATGGCGACGAGCTCGGACCGAATCTCGGCCGACGGACTGGCCGGATTGAGAGGAACGGCCACCGCTCCTGCACCGAGTACGGCCAGGTAGCTGACGGCGAAGAACCAGTTGTTGGCCGAGAGGAGGGCCACCCGTTCGCCGGGCTGGAGGCCGAGGCCGACGAGCCCGCCACGGAGTTGGGCGACCTGCTCGCGGAGCTCGCCGTAGGTCGTCCGGCGGCCCCGGCTGATGAAGGCGAGAGCGTCGTCGGGGTGCCCGTCGATGATGGAAGCCAGGTTCACCCGGTGGAGATTTCCCGCCCCTGGACCCGATTGGCAAGTCCGGCGCGGCGTCCCCGAGCCGACGAGCCAGGTGAAGAGGACGAAGGGGACGACTCAATCACGCCGGGCCAGGCGCCGATAGCCCTGGAGTGCGCCGGTTGTTGATCCTCCTCGTCGCAGTGCTCCTCGGAGCGCTGCCGCTGCTGACGGCGACGCCGGCGACCGCCGCGCCAGCCGACCCCGTAGCGATCGAGGCCGACTTCGTCGCCCGGATCAACGACCTGCGGGCGGCCGAGGGGCTCAGCCCGCTCGTCGTGCACGACGAGCTCGTCACCGTGGCCCGGGGGTGGGCCGCCAACATGGCTGCGGCCGACGAGATCTCCCACAATCCCGGCCTGTCGAGGGTGGTGTCCGCCGACTGGCAGAAGCTCGGCGAGAACGTCGGCGTGGGCATGACCGTCCCGAAGCTGCACGACGCCTTCGTCCGCAGTCCAGCGCACCATCGCAACCTGGTCGACCCCGACTTCACCCACGTCGGTGTGGGCGTCGTGGTCGGGCGCGACGGGGCCCTCTTCACCGCCCACCAGTTCATGAAGCTTCGGCCGGGCGCGGCGCCGCTGCCGGCCCGCCCGCAGCCTGCCGTCGAGCTCGTCTCCGTCTCTACCGCCCCCCGACCCGTTGCGGTCGCCCCGGCACGGCTGATGCTCGTCCTCCAACAACTCCGAGATCTGGACGCCCGATGAATCGCACCGCTCGCCTGCTCGTGACGGCCGTCGTCGCGCTCTCACTCGTCGTCGTCGGCCTGTCCGCCGCCGCCGCCAACCCCGATGCCGAGGCGGACTTCGTGGCTCGGGTGAACGCCGCCCGGTCGAGTCGCGGCGTCGGCGCCCTCACCCAGGACGCCGAACTGACCGCCATCGCCCGCCGGTGGTCGCAGAAGATGGCCAGCGACAACCGGCTCTCCCACAACCCGAACCTGGCGCGGGAGGTCAGCCAAGACTGGGAGAAGCTGGCCGAGAACGTCGGCTTCGGTGGCGACGTGGCCGCGATCCACGAGGCCTTCATGAACAGCGCGGCCCACCGAGCGAACATCCTGGATGGGGCGATGACCCACATCGGCATCGGCGTCGTCACCGACGGCTCGGGTCAGTTGTGGGTCACCGAGGTGTTCATGCGCCTTCGGAGCGGTGGCGGGTCCACGCCGACGACGGCAGCACCAGCGCCGACGTCG
>JBKJKM010000073.1:0-4501 GCA_046597375.1 Acidimicrobiales bacterium
AAGATGTCGGCCTTGCGGCAGAACTCGACGATGTCGTGGACGATCAGGAAGTAGCCGGGAAAGTCGAGCTGCTGGATGAGGGCCAGCTCGTGGTCGATCTGGGCGTACGCGCCGGCCACACGCTCGGCCGAACGGGGGCCATAGCGGTTCTCGGCGCCTCGCTCGGTCAGCACTCGCAACCACGTCATCTCGGTGTGACCCTCGGGCACCGGATGGTCGGGAAGGTTGGGAGCCACCAACTTGAGGTCGAAAGCGCACTCGCGGGCAAAAGCCGCCGCCCGCTCGACCACACCGGGATAGCGGGCGAAGCGGCGGGCCTGCTCGGCCCCGGTCCGGAGGTGGGCGGCGCCCGACGGCGGCAGCCAACCGTCGATCTCGTCGAGCGAGCGCCGGGCCCGCACCGCCGCCAGGGCCGTGGCCAGCGCCCGTCGCGAGGGCACGGCGTAGTGGACGTTGTTGGTGGCGACGACCTCGACCTGTTGGCGCAGGGCGATGTCGACCAGCGCGTCGTTGCGGGCCGAGTCGAGCGGGTCGCCGTGGTCCCACACCTCGACGGCCACGTTGTCGCGCCCGAAGGCGACGACGAGGTCGGCCAGCTGGCGGGTGGCCGCCGCCGGCCCGTCGGCCAGCAACGCTCCCGGCACCGTGCCCTTGCGACAGCCGGTGAGCACCAACCAGTGCCCGGCCGATGCCTCGGCCAGCGCCGACAGCGAGAACTCCGGCTTCCCCTTCACCTTGCCGGCCAGCTGGGCGGCGGTGATGGCCCGGCACAGCCGGCCGTAGCCCTGGGGGTCACGGGCCAGCACCAGCAGATGGCGGCCTTCGGGGTCGGCAACCCCGTTCTGCGGCTTGGTCAGACCGAGGGACAGCTCGGCTCCGAAGATCGTCGGCATCCCGATGGCCGATGCCGCCTCGGCGAAACGGACGACGCCGTACATGCCGTCGTGATCCGTGAGAGCCAGGGCCTCGAGGCCCAGGCGGGCCGCTTCCTCCACCAACTCCTCGGGGTGCGATGCGCCGTCGAGGAAGCTGAAGTTGGAGTGGCAGTGGAGCTCGGCATAGGGCACGCGGCCGCCGGGAGCGGCCGGGGCGTAAGAGGCCGTGGCCGGCGCCTCGTAGGCCGCCCGCTTGCGCGACCAGGCCGGGCTGTCGCCCCCGTTGGCGTTGGCAGGGACGTCGTCAGGACGGGCGTCGCTGAGCCGGCGGTGCAACTCGCTCCACGGCACGTCCGGGTTGGTCCAGCCCACGAGGAGTCAACCTAGCGAACATACGTTCGCTCCGCTCCGATGTGGTGGATGGTCGGGGCGTGACGTGAAGAGAACTCGGGTACAGCGCACCTGATGGGCTCGTCCGTCTTCCTCACCATGGTCGGCTTCACCGTGGCCACCACCATCTTGGTGCTGGTGGTGTCGCTGTGTGCCCCGACCCCCGTCTCCCGGATCGGGGAGGCGATCTTCGACGACCACCGTCCCCGCATCCGCCTGCTCACCCAGGTGCTGTTCACCCGGCGCAATCGCGATGCCATCACCATCGACTGCCTTCTCCTCGAGGTCACCCAGGCCGGTCCGGGGGTCGCGGCGCCCTCCGGCATGCCCTTCACCCTCCAGTTCCACACGCCCGACACGGTGTGGTTCGCCGACCGGGTCGAACACCTCCTCCAGGATTGGGCCAACAACAACCATGAGCTCGTCGTCGAGCTCCGGGAGGATCACGGCAAGGTCCGGACCCTCATCAGCAGCGGGCCGTCCTCCGTGCACCTCGAGCTGGCGGGAGCCGCCGGCTTGTCGCTCACGTCCTAGCGACTCGTACCCGTAGAGTCCGGAGCCGTGCGCACCCAGGCCCCGCTCGTGTTCGCCCTGGCACCGGCGCTGCTCATCATCGGCGGGATGCTGGTCATGTCGTTCTCGGGTGTGGCGCCGGCGCGCGTCGAGCTGCGTGAAGGCAAGGTGCGCATCACCCTTCGAGGCCTGATGCCGATCTACGCCCTGCGCCGGCGCCTCGTCGTGCCGTTGGTCGACATCGAGACGGTGCATGCCGACCATTACGCCAAGAACCTGATCGGCGGGTTCCGTATCGGCACCTACCTCCCCAAGGTAATGACCGCCGGCACCTTCATCCGGGGTGGCGGGCGCGGCCGCGACTTCTTCGCCGTTTATCGGGCCACGTCCGCGCTCGTGCTCGACATCCGCCCCGAGGCTCGCACCTACCGCCGCGTCATCGTCGAGATCGACGACCTCGACGCCACGGCGTCGGCCATCGAGTCGGCGCGATCAACCGGCCGATGATTCCTCCCCTCCGGCCCGGACGGTCCATCGACGGGATCAGTGCTGTCCTGCTGCCGTGGACCGACGGCGGCGTCACCATCGATTGGGCCGGATTCGAGGGTCACCTCACCCGCACCCTCGCCGCCGGCCTCACACCGGCGGTCAACATGGACACGGGCTACGTCCAGCTCCTCGACGAGGCGACGCGCCGCGAGGTGCTGGCTCGGACGGTCGGCATCGTCGGCGGCGGACGCTTCGTCGCCGGCGCCTGGATCGGCGACGAGCCCGGCTCGGACTTCGCGCTCGATCGGTACCGCCACGAGTTGGCTGCCATCGCCGAGGCCGGCGGTACACCCATCGTCTTCCCGTCCTACGGTTTGGCCGCAACCGACGTCGTCGAGGCCCATTCGGCGTTGGCCAATGACGTCGATGCCTTCCTGGCCTTCGAGCTCAGCCCGGCGTTCACGCCGGCAGGACGCATCTACGACCTCGACACGTTCGCCGGCCTGCTCGAGATCCCCCAGTGCCTCGGCGCCAAACACTCGTCGCTGAGCCGACAGGCCGAGTGGGACCGCCTCGCCATCCGCGACGAACGTCGGCCCGATTTCCGTCTCTACACCGGCAACGATCTCGCCATCGACATGGTGATGTACGGCAGCGACTACCTCCTCGGCCTCAGCTCGTTCGCGCCAGACGCCTTTGCTCGGCGCGACACCATGTGGGCGGCGAACGATTCGGGCTTCCACGAGCTCAACGACCGGTTGCAGTACCTCGGCCACCTCACCTTCCGTCCCCCGGTGCCGGCGTACAAGCACAGCGCCGCGCAGTTCCTGAGGGTAAGGGGTTGGCTCGACGGTGACGACACGCCGGTCGGCGCCCCCCGCCGGCCCGACAGCGACGTCGCGCTGCTCGAGGACATCGCCGTCTCGCTCGGCTTGGTGGCGGGCGCGTGATCCAGGTCCGGAAGCTGGTGACGGCCGAAGCCTTCCTCGACCACTGCGCCTCGCTCGGGATCGAGCTGCCGTTCATCGCCGAGCCGCACGCCGCCCACGCCGACCGCTACGCCATCTTGCCGATGGAAGGGTGGGACGCCACCGACGACGGACGCTCGACCGAACTCGTACAACGAAGGTGGGAGCGCTTCGGCGAGAGCGGAGCCCGACTCATCTGGGGCGGGGAGGCCGTCGCCGTGCGGAAGGATGGGCGGGCCAACCCCCACCAGCTCGTGATCAGCACCGAGGTCGGAGGTCTGCGGGAAGCGCTCGTCGGGGCCCACGCCGACCGCTTCGGTGCTGCCTCCGCCGACGAGCTCACCATCGGCCTGCAGCTGACCCACTCCGGTCGCTACGCCGTCGATGCGCCGCTCGTCGCCTACGAGCACCCGGTCCTCGACGGACGAGCGCCGAGACCGGTGCGGGTGCTCACCGATGGCGAGCTCGACGCGTTGGTCGAGGACTATGCGGCCGCCGCCGTGGTGGCAGCCGAGGCCGGGTTCGACTTCGTCGACGTGAAGGCCTGCCACGGCTATCTCGGCCACGAGCTGCTGAGTGCCGTCGACCGACCCGGGCCCTACGGCGGCCCGTCATTGATTGCGCGTACGACCTTCCTCCGCCGTTGCGTCGAGGCCGTGCGCCGCGACGCGCCCGGTATCGACATCGGGGTGCGGGTCAGCGGGTTCGATCTCGTACCCCATCGCCCGGCCGATGGCACCGGCATCGGCGAGCCCGACCCGTCGGCGCCGTCGCCGTATCCCTATGCCTTCGGCGGCGACGGCACCGGGCTCGGCATCGACCTCACCGAACCGCGCGCCTTGCTCGACGTGTTCGTCGAGCTCGGCATCGAGTTGGTGTGCATCACCGCCGGAAGTCCGTACTACGTGCCCCATGTCCAGCGTCCGGCGTTCTTCCCGCCGTCCGATGGCTACCTTCCGCCCGAAGATCCGCTCGTCGGCGTCGCCCGGTTGCTGACGGCCACGGCCGAGCTCAAGGCCCACCGGCCCGAGCTCACGATCGTCGGCTCGGGTTACTCGTACCTGCAGGAGTGGCTCCCCCACGTGGCTGCGGGCGTGCTGGCCAACGGTGGCGCTGACTGGATCGGTCTCGGTCGGATGGTGCTGAGCTACCACGACCTCCCTGACGACCTTCGCCACGGCAAGGCGCTGGACCGCCGGCGCATCTGCCGCACCTTCAGCGACTGCACGACGGCGCCTCGCAACGGGCTCGTCTCCGGCTGCTGGC
>JBKJKM010000211.1:0-4614 GCA_046597375.1 Acidimicrobiales bacterium
ATCCCTCCCATTGTCAAGTATTCAAGTCATATCTTGACAAAGGAGGTTTTCGGGTCCATCGTCGGAAGGATGAGCCTTCGTGATCTGCGTGTGGTCCTCGGCGATTCGTCCCTCACCTGGACGCAACGACGGACGCGTTTGCAGGGGTGGAGGGGCGTGGACGCCGAGTGCGCCGATCAGGCCGTCGGGATGCAGCGTCTCGCTCCCGCCGTGTGTGCCGTTGGCGCGGCGGCAGGGGCACTGGCGGAGTCGCCCGTCGTCCTCGGAGCGTTCGCGGCCACCGCAGTGGTCGGCGCGCTCGCCGCCAACCACCCCTTCGAGTCCCTCTTCAACCGCTGGGCGGCGGCTCGGGGCGGTCGCCAACTCCCAGCCAACCGGGCGGCCAAGCGGTTCGGTTGTGCGATCGGAGCCGCCTTCCTCGGCAGCGCTGCTGTCGCCTATGCGGTGGGAGCAGCGAGCGTGGGCCTCGTCCTCGCTGCCGTCCTCGGAGGAACCGCTGCCTTCGTTGCCGTGACCGGCGTGTGCGTCCCCTCCATGGTTTTCACCCTGCTGTGGGGCATCGAGCGCGCCACCAACCGTAGCCTCGTAACCGCCAGAACGCGATGACCGCGGCACACCAAGATCCGGTCACGCCGATCGCCTTCGTCGACGAGGGTCTCGGCAACTCGTCGTACCTGGTCGACCTCGGCGATGGCCGGGCCCTCGTGGTCGATCCGTCTCGCCACCCCGCCGGCTACCTGGCGGAGGCCGAGCGACGAGGCCTCGCCATCACCTATGCCGTCGAGACCCACCTGCACGCCGACTTCGTGTCCGGCGCCCGCGAACTCGGCGCCATCGGTGCGACCCTCTTGGTGCCTGGCGGCGGAGGTCATGAGTTCCCGGTGCAGGGACTTCGTGACGGCGAGGAGGTCGACCTGGGCGGACTGACGCTGCGGGCGCTGGAGACACCGGGTCACACGCCCGAGCACCTTTCCTACCTACTGCTCGACGGTGACCGACCGGCAGCCCTGTTCTCCGGAGGTTCCCTACTCATCGACTCGGTCGCCCGCACCGATCTCATCGACCCGGACCAGACCGAGGCGTTGACCCGATCGTTGTGGCGGTCGCTGCACGAACGGATCCTCACCCTGCCCGACGACCTTCCCGTCTACCCGACCCACGGAGCCGGGTCGTTCTGCTCGGCCCCGGCGCGCGGAGAGCGCACAACCACGATCGGCCGCGAGCGTCGCGCCAACCCACTACTGGCGGCGGCCGATGAGGACGCGTTTGTAGATCTGCTGCTCGCCGGGCTGGGCACCTACCCGCCATACTTCCTTCGCCTACGTGACGTGAACCGGCGCGGACCGCGCCTTTACGGACCGGGAGAGCCCCTCCTCCCCCTCTTGCCTGTGGATCGCGCCGTCAGCCTGCGGAAAGAAGGCGCCTGGGTGATCGACGCGCGACCGGTCGACGCGTTTGGTCGAGGTCACGTGCCCGAGTCGCTCTCGATTGCGTTGCGCCCCCAGTTCGCCAGTTGGTTGGGCTGGACGGTTCCCGACGATGTGCCGCTGCTGTTCGTCCTCGACGCGAACCAGGACCGAGCCGACCTCGTGCGCCAAGCCCGCAACGTCGGCTACGAGAGACTTCTGGGTGAGCTCGACGGTGGCGTTGACTCATGGCGATCCGCGGGTCGTCCCCTCGCATCGATTCCGCTGGACGAGGTCGCGCGTGCGTCGGGATTGGTGGTCGACGTCCGCCAGGACGCCGAATACATGACCGGCCACATTCCCGGCGCCCGCAACGTCGAGCTCGGGTCCATCGGCGAGGTCGACTTGGCACCGGGGCCCGTTGCCGTGATGTGCGGTCACGGCGAGCGCGCCATGACCGCCGCAAGCCTCCTCGCTCGCGCCGGCCACCGCGAGGTGACCGTGCTCACCGGCGGACCCGACGACTGGGCCCGCCGCCACGGCGCTCTCACCACCGACCGGCGACCTTGACGGCCGGCACAACCAAGAGGAGCGGGCCAGTCTTACGGCTCGGGCTACGGCCGAACTTGGCCCAGTTCAGCCTGCTCGTCGGCGTCAACGCGCTGGTCGGCGGGATGATCGGGCAGGAACGCACCGTCCTGCCGTTGCTGGCCGAGCGCGAGTTCGGCCTGACGGCCTTCACGGCCGCCTTGACCTTCATCGCCGCCTTCGGCGCGGTGAAGGCGGCCACCAACTTTTTCGCCGGCACCTTGTCGGACCGCTACGGCCGCAAGCCGGTCCTCGTGGCTGGGTGGGTGATCGGGCTCCCCGTGCCACTGCTCCTGATCTGGGCTCCGGCGTGGGGCTGGGTCATCGCCGCCAACGTCCTGCTCGGCGTGAACCAGGGGCTGACGTGGTCGACGACGGTGATCATGAAGATCGATCTGGTCGGACCGGAGCGTCGCGGGTTCGCCATGGGCCTAAACGAGGCCGCCGGCTACGGCGCCGTCGCCGTCACCGCGTTGGCGACCGGGTTCATCGCCGAGCACGCCGGCCTCCGGCCCGAGCCGTTCTTCCTCGGGCTGGCATTCGCCGGTCTCGGGCTCGGCCTGTCCGTGGTGTTCGTACGCGAGACCCGCGGCTACGTTGCGCAGGAGGCCGCGTTGCACGTGGCCCGCCATGACGGTGACAACGACCCGCTGACCACCGGTGAGGTGTTCCGACGCACCAGCTTCCGCGAGAAGGCCCTGTCCTCGTGCAGCCAGGCCGGGCTCGTGAACAACCTCAACGACGGCCTCGCATGGGGCCTGTTTCCCATCGTTTTCGCCAACGCTGGCCTCAGCGTCGGGCGCATCGGGATCCTTGCTGCCCTCTATCCCGCCGTGTGGGGTCTCGGGCAGCTCTACACCGGGGGTCTGTCAGACCGGATCGGCCGAAAGCCCCTCATCGCCGGCGGAATGTTGACCCAGTCCACAGCCATCGCCTGGATCGCCGCCACGACCGGCTTCTGGGCCTGGGCCCTGGGCGCGGCGGTCCTCGGGGCTGGTACCGCGATGGTGTATCCAACGCTCCTCGCGGCCATCGGCGACGTCGCCCACCCCAGCTGGCGGGCCCGGTCCGTCGGCGTCTATCGCCTGTGGCGCGACGGCGGGTTCGCCGTCGGCGCCCTGCTCGCCGGCGTGCTCGCCGACGTCGTGTCGATCGACGCCGCCATCTGGGCTGTTGCCGCCCTTACCGCGGCCTCAGGCGTTGTTGTGCTGGTCCGCATGTACGAGACCCACCCGGCCGGACCGATCGGCGCCGACACGCCGGGCTGACCGGGCCCACAACGCTGGTCACGCGTCGACCGGCACGCCCGTTGCCGAGGTGAGGTCCCGGGCTGCGATCGGTGCCAGCAGCTCGAAGGGATGACCCACCCGTTCGTCTCCGTGGCGGAGGCGCAGGCTGGCCCGTTCGAGGAGCACGCGGACCCGGTGCAAGGCCCGGTACCAGTCGAGGTGCTCGAGGGAGACCGTCGGGTTGGCGGCCCGATAGGCACGGACGAATCGGCGGGCCAGTACCCGCCCGGCCAGCCGACCGAGAACGGCGAGGGGGCCGGGGAGCACAAGGGGCGGGTTCCCGATGACCAGTTCGGTGAACGCCACGTCGAAGCACGGATCAGCCAGCATGGCCCCGGTCCAGTCCAGGACCACGAACTCCGTCTCGTCGACCAACACGTTGAACGGGTGGAAGTCCCCGTGGCAGACCACGAGCCGCTCCTCGTTCGGCGAGCGTCCGGCGAGGTCATCGATGACGGCCACGAGGTCGGCGCGATCCAGTGCCTCAGCCTCGAGCCGAAACTGCGTCAGCACGTCCTCGACCGTCCACGCCACCTCAGGGGCCGCCGCTCGCACGGCGTCGGTCACCGGGTCGGGATCGACCCGATGCAAGGTGGCCATGGTGCGGGCGAGCTGGACGGGCAGGTCCCGGACCAGCTGGGGAGCGCGCCGCAACGCTGCCGGTCCGTCGAGTCCGGCCAACAGCGGGCGACCGGCGGCGAAGTCAGTCATCGACCACCACCCGTCCCCGGTAGGGGCGGGTGTGGAAATCCGCACCGCGGGCGTCGCGAACCCGAGCGAGGCGAGCGTCGCCTGCACCGCGGCCTCCTTGGCACCCATCGCCCGATCCGGGGCGTGGCGCACCACCAACGCGGCGGGGACCCCGTCGGGCTGGCCTTCGATCCGCACCGCCGCCATCGACGCCCAGAATCCACCCGACAGCACCCGCGGCCCGTCGACCACCTCGGCCCCCGGCCACGCGCCAACCAAGAGTTCCGCCACCTGATCTGTCGATATTGTCACGGCGTTTACCGTAACGGTAAATAGTGTTACTGTCCAGGGATGCCTGCGATCGCCTTCACCGACACGGCTTCCGACCTCAGCGTGGACCAACTCGCGACCCGAGCCGGCCTCCCGGTGCGGACCATCCGCGAGTACCAGACCACAGGCCTGTTGCCCGGCCCAGAACGACGCGGCCGCATTGGGATCTACGGGCCGACACACCTCGCCCGCCTCGCCCTCATCGGCCGACTCCAGGACCGCGGGTACTCCCTCGCCGGCATCCGGGACCTCGTCAGCTCGTGGAGCGACGGCGCCGACCTCGGCGAGATCCTGGGCCTCGAAGCCGACCA
>JBKJKM010000295.1:0-3968 GCA_046597375.1 Acidimicrobiales bacterium
CGGCCAACAGTTCGTTGACCTCGTCGAGAGGCATGCGGGCGTTGACGCGATAGGCCCCGCCGGCCAGTGCCTCGATGCTCGGCTCCTCGACGTCGAACTCGTCAACGATCTCCCCGACAAGTTCCTCGATCAGGTCTTCCAGAGTGACGAGGCCGGCGGTACCGCCGTACTCGTCGACCACGATGGCAATGTGGAACTTGTCCTTCTGCATCTCGCGCATCAACTCTGCGACCTTCTTGCCCTCCGGCACGAACTCGGCTTTGCGGGCGAGATCACGCGCCGTCTTCTCCTGGTGGTCATCCTGGATGGCCCGCATGAGGTCCTTGGTGTAGACGATGCCGATGACGTCGTCGATGCCCTGGTCGTAGACGGGGATGCGGCTGTAACCGGCAGCGATGGCGACCTCGAGCACGTCTCCGGCCTTGTCGCGACCCTCGATGGCCACCATGTCGGGTCGGGGCACCATGACCTCTCGCGCCACGGTGTCGCCGAACTCGATGATGGAGCGGATGAGGGCACGCTCCTCGTGCTCGATGGTGTCGTCCTGTTGCGCCGCGTCGACGGTAGCGAGGAGCTCCTCCTCGCTGACGAACGGCCCGGCGGGGATGCCCTTGCCGGGGGTGATGATGTTCGACAGCACGATGAACAGGCGCGTCATGAGCCCGAGAGGTGGGAAAGCCAGCAGCGCCCGCACCAGGGGCGCCGTCGCCAGCGCCGCCCGCTCCGTGTGCTGGAGAGCCCAGGTCTTGGGTGCCGCTTCGGCGATCACGAAGGTGAGCACCACGTTGAAGAGCACAGCAGCAATCGAGCCATAGACCCGGCCGAGGAGGTTCACTCCGACGATCGTGGCAAGCGACGTCTGCACGGTCTGCACGATCAACACCGAGAGCAGGATCGTGTTGAGGAACCGCTCCGGATGCAGCAGCAAGTTGTTGAGAACGCCGGCGCCGCGGCGTCCCTCGTCGGCCAAGGCCTTGGCCTTGATCCGGCTGATACGCGTCATGCTCGTCTCGGCGATGGCCAGGAGACCGGCGAAGATCACCAGCAGCACCACCACGCCCAGCAACAGGGCGTCGACGGAGCTCACGTCTTGTTCCGGTGGAACTGGTCGAGCAGCTCCTGCTCCCGCTTCTCCATGAGCTCGGCCTCGTCGTCCTCGAGGTGATCCATGCCCATCAGGTGCAGGATCCCATGGACGATCAGGAGCGCCAGCTCGTCGTCGTAGGTGCCGGCGTGCTCTGGCGCGTTGCGGTCGGCGACCGTCGGGCAGATGACGACATCACCGAGCATCATCGGCATGTCCGCCGGCTCCGTCGGGCTGTACCCGGGGCCAGTGCCGCCGGCGTCCGGCGACCGCCCGCCTTCGACTGGATCCTCGTCGATCGGGAAGGCGAGAACGTCGGTCGGCCCCTCCTTGCCGTGGAACTGTTGGTTGAGTCCGGCCATCGTCTCCTCGTCGACGAAGAGCATCGAGAGCTCGCAATCGCCGCGCACGCCCTCGGCCTCGATGACGGCATTCGCCAAGCGCACCCACCGCATGGTGTCGACGGGCTTGTCCGTCTGCTCGTCGGCGACGAACACCTCAATCATGGTGATGCCTCAGGAATGCTCACCGTTGCGACGCTCGGGGTTTCGGTCTCAGGGTTTCACACCGAGCGAACGCGCCTCTTCGTAGGCGTTGACGATGTCCTGGACGATCTTGTGGCGCACGACGTCGGTGGCGTCGAGTCGCACGAACTCGAGGTCGGGGATTCCCTTGAGGATCTGCTCCAGGTTGATCAGGCCAGACTTCCCGCCGGCGAGGTCGACCTGGGTGACGTCGCCGGTGACCACGGCCTTCGATCCGAACCCGATCCGGGTCAGGAACATCTTCATCTGCTCGGGCGTCGTGTTCTGGGCCTCGTCGAGGATGATGAAACTCGAGTTCAATGTCCGGCCGCGCATGAAGGCGAGCGGTGCGATCTCGATGGCGCCCTTCTCCATGAGTCGGGGAACGGCGTCGTTGCCGAGCATGTCGAAGAGGGCGTCGTAGAGCGGTCGGAGGTAGGGGTCGACCTTGGCCATGAGATCGCCGGGCAGGAAGCCGAGCCGCTCGCCCGCCTCGACGGCCGGCCGGGTGAGGATGATCCGCTCGACCTGCTTCGACTGCAGTGCCTGCACGGCGAGAGCGACGGCCAGATACGACTTGCCCGTACCCGCCGGACCGATGCCGAAGGTGACGATGTTGTGAGCGATGGCGTCGGTGTAGCGCTTCTGACCGCTCGTCTTTGGCCGGACCATACGGCCCCGAGCCGACTTGAGGATGTCGCTCGTCAGAATTTGCGACGGGCGCTCATCGGCCTTGACCATCTCAATCGTTCGACCGATGTTGGCCGTGTCGATCGGGCTCCCGGCCTGGATCAGGAGAACGAGCTCCTGGAAGAGGCGGGCGACCCGTTCGGCCTGCGCGCCTTCCGTCGTGATCTCGTTCCCCCGCACGTGGATGGCTGTATCGGGAAACGCCATCTCGACAAGCCGAAGGAGCTCATCGCGCTCACCGAGCAGCCCCACCATTAGGTGGTTGCCGGGGACCAGGACCTTGACCTGGGACGGGGTCGTACTTGGGGTGGTGGACACAGCCGGATCTGTGAGGAACTGTACCCGCCGGTGATCAGCCGGGCGGCCAGCCCATGGCGCGCCCACCGAGGATATGGAGATGGAGGTGAGGCACGGTGTTGCCGCTCTCGCGTCCCACGTTGAAGACGAGGCGGTAGCCGCGCTCCGCCAGCCCCTCTTGGGTGGCGACGCGCTGGGCGAGGGCGTACACGGCGGAAAGGTCAGCGGCGTGCGCGTGCTCGTCGAGCTCATGGGCATTGGCGATGTGCCGGCGGGGCACCACCAAGACGTGGGTCGGCATGGCCGGATGTAGGTCGCGGAAGGCGTAGGCCAGCTCGCTCTCGGCCACGGCGGTACTCGGGATTGCGCCGGCCACGATCTTGCAGAACAGGCAGTCGCGGTCGACGTCGGCTTCGGAGAGGGCCACGGGATCGGACGGTAGCCTGCCGGCGATGAGCGGGGCGGAGCGGGACGAGTTCGCGGCTGCCCTCGATCGACTCGTCGCCGACGCCATGGGCGAGGAGGCCGCCAGGGCGCGCGCGCAGGAACGAACGCTGCGATCCATTGCCGAATCCGAGGCGACGTTCGTCGGTGTCGCTCTCGACCTGGCCGAACACGACACGACCGTCGTCGCCGGCGTTGCATCCGGTCGCACCCATCGGGGCCGGGTGCTGGCCGTCGGACGTGACTGGATCGTGTTGCGCGATGGCCCGAAGCCGCCGGCGTTCCTCGCCGTTGCCGCCATTTCGTCGTTGCGACCACAGCCCGGAGGCTCGGAAAGCGACGCTTCCGGCGGCCGGGCCGCTCCCCTCTCCGTCTCCCTCGGCGCCCTCCTCGCCCAACTGAGCGCCGAGCGGCCTCGGGTGCAGATCACGGCGATCGGCGAGGAACCCGTCGCCGGCGAGCTCCGGTCCGTTGGGCTCGACGTGCTCACGGTGCGCCTCGACGGCGACCGCCGCCTCGCCGTCCATCTCCGAATAAACGCCGTGAGCGAGGTCGTTCTGCTCGATCTGTAGCTACTCGGGTTCGATGCGCTCCGGATAGAGGTGCGCCAGCGAACCGGGCTGAACTCGCGTTGTCTCGACGAACGCGTCGAGGTCGCTCTCCTTGACGCGGATGACGCGCCCCATCTTGTACGCCGCGATCAGCCCCTCATCGATCATTCGATACAGCGTTCGGGGCACGACGCCGATGCGCTCGGCGGCCTCGGTGGTGCCCAACCAGCGGACCGTGTCATCGCTCACCTCGCCAGATTATCACTTCCTCCACTATCGTGTCATCCGGTATTCTTTCGGTGCAGGCCGCTCCGGTCTGCTGATACCACAGAGCGTGGGCAGGCAGGGATGCTGCGTCCGCGTGGAGAACACGAAGGG
>JBKJKM010000131.1:0-12179 GCA_046597375.1 Acidimicrobiales bacterium
ACCTTGCGGACGACCGCGTCCCGCTCGATGGCCGAGACCCGAAGCGTGATCGCCACGTTGCCGGGGCGTTCGAACGAGCGGATCGTCATTCAGAGCCACACGGACGGCATGAACGCGGTGTGGGACAACGGGCCGGCGGCGATGCTCGCGTTGGCGTCGTACTTCGCCAAGCTTCCGCTGTCGTGCCGACCCCGCACCTTGCAGTTCGTGTTCACGACGGCGCACCTCCACCTGAGCCAGTCGGGCGCGTTCTGTTTCGCCAGCATCCTCGACAAGGAGTACGAGTCGGGGACCGTCGCGTTCGTGATGGCCGTCGAACATCTCGGGGCTCGGGAGTTCGCCGCCGTTCCCCGCACCGATGGCGGACCCGGGCGTCAGCTCGTTGCTTCGGGGCAGAGTGAGCTTTTCATTACGTTCGCGATCGAGAGCCCGGTGCTCGTGGAGGCGCTCATCGAGCGGGTCGTCGCCCACGACCTCCGGCGCACGTTTGTATTACGAGGCGCCGATGCGCCGCGCGTCGGTTTCCCGCCGCACCGGTCCTTCGGCGGTGAGGGCGGACCGTATCGGGAGTACCTCGTACCGACAGTCGCCGGCATCACCGGCCCTTGGACGCTTTACAACCCGTCCTTCGATTTGGACGAGCTCGTCGACTTCGACCTGATGCGACGCCAGGCGCTCGCCTTCGGCGACGTAGTGCTCGCAATGGACGACGTGCCCCGTGAGGTCATCGCCGGTGCCGACAACGTCTATCGGCCCGGTCGTTCGTTGCTTGGCGGCAACCCTCTCGGCGAAGAGCCGATCCTGCAAGGTGGCTGTGGTCCCGGCGCCGGCAACGCTGCCCTGGCCGCGAACGACGGCCATGCCGGTCACGACCACGGTGCCCCAGCTGCGGCCGTTGGCGCGGGCTCCCTGCCGAGGACAGGTGGACCGCTCGGCACGGGACCGGCACTCGCCCTGGGCGCGCTCGCCTCCGCCGCTCTCTGCCAGGCGATCGTGCGCCGTGGGCGCCGCTACGATGGCCCCGCCACGCGGGCGTAGTTCAGCGGCAGAACATCAGCTTCCCAAGCTGAGAACGCGAGTTCGATTCTCGTCGCCCGCTCCAACGAAAGCGCTGGTAGCGGCGCCGCTTCTTGAGAGCCATTCTCGGACTCGCGTGCGATTCAGCTCCTGGCAGGGCGTCTTCGGCCATGTCAAAGCCTCGAACGGGAACCCTCACAAGCGTCGGACCAGCACTTTGGCGACTGCAGGTCACCGCCAACAGTGCCCGCAGCTCTGGCGGCTGACCGCCCGCGACTGCGACGCGCTCTACACCGAACTCAAAGCAGCGGGCCTCGGACCCTCGCGGGTGAGGTGCACGCACGTCGTGTTGCACCGCGCGGTCGCGCAGGCCGTCCGGTGGGGCTGGATCCCCCGCAACCCCGTCGGCGACGCCACCCGACCCGACGTCCCGAGAACTGCCATCTCGCCGCCCGACCCGGCGACGGTCCGCTCGCTGCTCGCCTTGGCCGCAGCGACCGACCCGATGCTGGCGTGGTGGCTCCACGTCGCCGTCGCCACCGGCGCCGCCGCGGCGAGGTGTGCGGCCTCCAGTGGGGCGACATCGACTTCGACCAACGCAGCGTGCGCGTCGAGCGATCGATCTCGGCCACCCGGGCAGCCGGGATCTTCGTCAAGCCCACCAAAACCGGAGCCGTCCGCCGAGTCTCTATCACCGCCCAAGCCCTCGCCGCGCTACACCACCACCGCAAGCGCGCCGCGCGCACCACCACCTCCTGCGTCCCGCCTACCAATCGGAATTCTTGCGGTGTCGGGGCCCGCCGTCGACACCCACCTGCGCCACGTCGAAAGCGATCTCGGCGTCATCGTGCCAACCCTCTCCCGACTCCTTCCTGGTCGTGGTTCCGTCGAAGGGAGATCCATCAACCCGAGTTGATCTAGTGTCTGGGAGCGGGCCGTGCGGCTCGCACAGACACAGGAGCCCCCGTGAATACATCCCCCGCACTCGACCACATCGCTATGACTGTGCCGAACCTCGACGAGCAGGTGGATCGGCTGATCACCGCCCTCGGCATGGAGGTCAAGTCGCGCATGGACGGCTTTGCCGTTCTCGTCGATCCGGCCACCGATTTCAAGATGGAGTTGAGCAGGTCCGACGACGACGAGGTGCACGTGCGGCACCTCGGGTTCCGCGCTGACGACGTCGAAGCGACCCACACCCGCCTCGTCAGCGCAGGAATGGCGTCCGCCAAGGAGCCGCATCGCCAGGACTTCGCGGCGATGTACACGTCGTACCTTCAACAGCCCGGTTGCATCGAGGTGCAGCTCGTGAAGTACGACTGACCCCGGCTACCGCCAAGACCCGCCTGACCACGAAGTCGAACGTCAGCGGCGCCGGCGGTGGCGGTGGCGAACGAGCCACACCGCGGCCCCGAGCCCGAGCACGCCGGCGCCGCTGAGCACGCTGGCGGCCGGAAGCGTGAACGCGAGGATCGTGCAGCCCGCGAGCCCGGCCACCGCCACCGGTCGTGGCGTTCGCCGTTGCTCCGGCGGCAACGTCCAGGCCGATGCGTTGGCGATGGCGTAGTACGTCAGGACGCAGAAGGAGCTGAAGCCGATCGCGTGACGCAGGTCGGTGACGACGACGAGGACCGCGACCACGACCCCGACGGCCATCTGCGCATGATGCGGCACTCGGTGGATCGGGTGGACGGCGCCGAGCCAGCGCGGCATCTCGGATTCGCCGGCCATGGCGAAGGCGGTGCGGCTGACGCCGGCGATGAGCGAGAGCAGCACACCGAGGGCGGCGATAGTGCCGCCGATACGAACGGCCGGCGTGAGCACCCTGAGGTCGCCGGCGCCGACCGCGGTCGCCAGCGGCGCGGTCGAGCCAGCCAGAGCGGCCGGCCCGACGGCGGCCAGGGCCGCGAGGGCGACGACGACGTAGACGACGAGGGTCAGGCCAAGCGCCCGCGGGATCGCCTTCGGGATGGTGCGGGCCGGGTCGTGGACCTCCTCGCCGAGCGTGGCGATGCGGGCGTACCCCGCGAAGGCGAAGAACAGCAGCCCCGCCGACTGCAGCTCGCCACGCCACCCACCGACATCCAGGTCCTGCAAGTTGGCAACGCGGGCCTGCCCCCCGAAGAGCGCGCCGGCGACGACCGCGCCGAGGGCGACCAGCACGACGGCGACGATGACGCGGGTCAGGGTCGCCGTCTTCTGCACACCCCGCGACGTCACCGCCGTGAGACCGAGGACGGCTGCGACGGCGATCGGGCGTTGCCACGACGGCGCCGCGTAGGCCCCGACGGTCAGCGCCATCGCCGCGCCACTCGCCGTCTTCCCGACGACGAAGCCCCACCCGGCGAGGTAGCCCCACAGGGGACCGAGCCGCTCGCGACCGTAGACGTAGGTTCCGCCCGACGCCGGGTAGACGGCGGCCAGCTCTGCGGACGAGGTGGCGTTACAGAAGGCGACGGCGGCAGCGATAGCGAGTCCGACGAGCAGTCCTGTGCCTGCCGCACGGGCGGCTGGACCGAAGACGGCGAACACGCCGGCACCGATCATCGACCCCATTCCGATGACGACGGCGTCGCCGAGTCCGAGACGGCGAGCCAGCCGTCCATCAGGAGCGCCGTTGCTGAGCGAGTCCGTTGCTACCTGGCCGCGGGCTGGAAGAGCTCGATCAGGTTGCCGTCCGGATCCTCGACGAGGATCTGCTGGCCGCCGGGGCCGCTCACGACGTCGTTGCGGAACTTCACGCCCTCGTTCCGGAGGCGTTCGACCTCGGCGGCCAGGTCGTCGTAGACGAAGTGGATCCGGTTCCAGCCGCCCGGCACCGGCACGGCGCCGTCGGGCATCGCGCGTCCGGCCGAGCTCATCGGGCCGCTCAGGAGCAGGCGCAGGTGGCCGCGGGTGACGGCGGCGAAGGCGGGAGACGACGGCCCATAGGCCTCGAAACTGAAGTTCTTGGTGTAGAAGTCGAGCGCCTCGCCGACGTCGCTCACCATGTATCGGATGATCGTGGTGGTGTCCTCGCTCACGCGGGCTTCCTTTCGGTGTTGCTGTCGGACGTCATCTGGGCGAGCAGTAAGGCGACCCGCCCGTCGATCTCCTCGGCCGTGCGCGCGAACGCCGGGTAGCTGGCGGCGGCGTCAGCGCTCTCGGCCCCAGGGTCGGCCATGCTCCAGTGCGCCGCCGTCGGCCGGCCCGGGAACTCCGGGCACACCTCGCGCACCTTGTCGCAGAGGGTGATGACCCGGTCGAACCGGTCGCGACGGAACCGGTCGAGGTGCGTCGCGCGCCGGCCCGAGATGTCGATGCCGCGTTCGGCCATGACTCTCACCGCGTTCTCGTGCAGGGCCTTGGGGTGGCTGCCGGCACTGAGAGCGGCGATCGCCCCGTCGGCACGGTCCTCAACCAGTGCCTGGGCCATCTGCGACCGCGCCGAGTTGCCGGTGCACAGGAAAAGGACCTTCGGCTTCCGTCCCCGCCGCGCCGGCGGAGGCTCCGGGTCCGCTCGTTCGAGGCGGAGGGCGGGGTGGAGGGCAGCGGCGCCCTCGCTCAGCAGGTCAGCGACGCGCTCGAGGTTGCCGTGGTAATAGGTGTCACGGCCGTCGGCTGCGCTCTGTCGGGCCGAGACCAGCCCACCACCGCGGAGCTCACGCAAATGGTAGGAGACGAGGCTCTGCGGCTTCCCGAGGAGTTCGCAGAGCTCACCGACCCGGCGGTCACTGCGCCCGAGCTCGTCCAGCAGCCGCCAACGGAGCGGATCAGCGATGAGCTGCAGGAACTCCAACGGGGCGAGCTCGTCGTCGGCGGTTGCTACGGCGGGCGGCACCGTCCGACAATACATGAGTTTACGTTGATGCATCAAATCGGCCGAGCGCCTGTCGAGGTCTTTCGATGAGCTCGTCGGCGATGGTGTCGAGCTCGGCCTGGGAGTGCGCCGATAGATCCGTGCCCTTCGGCAACTACTAACGAAGTAGGCCGTCGGTGTTCTCGTTCGTGCCACGTTGCAACGGCGAGCGCAGATCGCAGAAGTAGGTCTCTGTGTCGGTGTCAATCGTGAGGCGGTGCTTCCGGGTCTCGGAAGCAGACCCGGGCGACGACCGGACTCTGCTCATCGATGGGGTGATGCGCGTCCACGCGGGCCGGTCTGGCGCCGAGCGTTCAGTATTCGATCCGGAAGTTGCCGATGAAGGTGATCGTGTTCCCGTCGGGGTCGGCAATGGCAGACAGTTGCACTCCCTTGTTCACATTTTGGATGGGTCCGGGAGCCAGGTCCCTCTTTCGCAAGCCAGCGAGATGTGCATCCAGATCGTCGACGGCGAAGTTGAGCAGCGCGGTACCGGCTCGATCTGCGTCGCAGTACACCTGCAGCCAACCCGTTTCGGTGACCCTCCACTCGACGAGAGTCTCCATCGGTCGGTTATCAGGGGATCGACCTAACAGTCGCTCGTACCAAACGAGCGCGGCATCGATGTCCGCGACGGGGACAACAGCCAGAACATGTTCGATGGTCATCTGGTCATGATGCGGTGAAGGTCAAACGTTGATGACGGCATCCCTCACTCGGACGACAAGCGACCGGTGTAGGCGAGGAGCCTCTCCTGAGCCGACGCGTTCGATGCAACGTTGTACTCCGGCTTGAACAGACCTTTCCGCTGCTCATCGGTGAAGCGACCGTGGATCGCTGCGAAGGCAGTCTCCGCCAGGCCTTCCGGCATGAGTTCGTCCTGCGAAGTCGCCTTTGCGAGATCCCAGCTGTGCAACAACAGGTCGCTGAAAGCCACGCTCAACGACGGCCCGGTCTTCTCGATAACGCCCGGCCGGCCGAACACCTCCAACGTCGCCGCGCAGCTCTGCGCGAAGTCGGCGACAGGATCGTCGCTGATCAATTCGGGTGGCGTCGGGCCGGGCGGGGAGACGTCCTCACCCCGAGCGACGCCGACGAAGTAGCGCTGCGTGTCCAGCATGTGATTCAACAAGGCGCGCACGTCCCACTCGTCACACGGTGTGGCGGCGTCGAGCTTGTCGGCGGCACCTTTTACCATCGTCGCGTTCCAAGTACCGAGCAGCGCATACTGCTCGAGCATTTCGTCCATGAGATCAGCTCCCTCAGGCGTCGCTCGACGAGCAACTGTCGCAGTCGCGCTACCCGCTTCGACAGGCGACGAACCGTCGCAACCGATGCGGCTGCGTGGGTAGAACAACATGCTCACGCGAACTGCGACCTGCCTGGACAGCAGCCCCCGCAACATTGGACACAGCCCACGCGACCACTGGTCAGACGCCGTGGACGCGCGTACGTAATCGGCGATCGAATACGCACGTGACGGATACAGAACGTGCGTCGGAGACGCGCCGATCTGTTCTGCAGCGTGTCGTCGGCGGCCCTCAGATAGGTGGCGCAGGTCGTGAAGTCGGACGGTCGGTCGACCGGCAACTGATCGTCGTACCGTGCGGATATGGGCATTGTCGACGACCTCCTCCAACACCCCGGCCTCTACCTCGGGATCGTTCACGACCTCGGCGATGGCGGGGAGGCCGCAGCGAGGATCGTGGTGAGCCCCCTCCCAGGACGCGCAGGTGTCGAGTTGGACTACGAAACGTTCAACTACGCGAATCGCGACCGCATCCGCGGGAACCACGAGCGTGCCCTTCTCGGACGTGCACATGCCGGACCCGCGATGCTCATCACGGCCCATATGCACTCGAGTTCGATCGCAGTCCTCCGCGAGACAGAGCCGGGCGTGTTCGAGCTGGGGTCCGAGGGCTCACCCTTCCCGATGAAGATCACGATCGAGATGCCAGAACCGGGGCAACTCTTTCACTGCTGGTGGTACGGCCCGCCCGGCGGCGTCCCAGTACAACACGACAGAACTGAGCTCCATCTACAGCCGTAGCGGAACGACACCGCTCGCGATGCGCCGATAGGAGCGCGCCGGCTCGTTCCCGGGCGCGATGTTCGGTGCGGGCGTTATCGGTGTGATCGAGTGAGGTCGATCGCTCGGGTGACAGGTGCCAGGAAGCTCGTGGCCCAGGCTTCGAAAGTGGGCTCGCGGAACCACGCCTGCGCCGGACGCCGCCCGTATTCCCAGATCACGAGCAGATCGAGCACTACATAGTCACGGAGCCGGTCGAGCGGCACACGAACGCCGGCTGCCTCTTCGTACGACCGCAGGAACACCACTGCCAGCTCGGGATCGTCGCGTGCCAGGTCCCACGTCGCCCTGGCGAGATCCTCCAACGGATCACCGGTCAGACCCTCGCCAAGATCGAACAGGCCGCTCACCTCGCCGCCTTCGCACACGCTGTTAGCGGTCTTCAGGTCGTGATGCAGGTACGTCGGCACCACGTCGAGCACGGCAGGTATCGCCGACGCGATGAAGGCGAGGTCGGACTCGACGAGCGCATGCGATGACGCCGCGCACCGGTCGATCCACACCTGGGTGCGCGACTGCAGCCACTCAATGGCCGTACCGGTGAACGGCTCGATGTCGTCCATGACAGCGGACCACGGCCCGAAGGTGTCAAAAGTGACGCTCCGCAGCTCAGCAGCAGCACGTCCCAGCGCGGCCGCGCCGATGGTGTTGCGCTCCTGGCGCCCCGGCATCCACGGGGTGAGCTGGTACGGCCAGCCGAACAGCGACTCGTCGGGCTCGATGTGGAACGGCCACGGCACCGGCACATCGCACGCCTGTCGCACACGCGAAGCCCAGAACCGCTCCGACCGGAACTGCTCGTCGGTGTGCGCCGGCCACGGATGGCCACGCAGCACCCACCCTCCCCGGTCCGTCGTCAACCCGACGTTCTTGCCGAACAACCCGTCGGTGAACGCCTCGGCGGCGAAGAGCCTCCCGAGGTCGAACCTGTCGAGGGAGGCCTGCAGTCGAGCGTCGGACAGATCACCGAGCGAGCCGTACACCGTCACGCGGTCAAAGTAGGCGCACCCAGCGTTCTCTTCTCGCCAATTCTCGCCGCCGCGCTTCGCTCGCGAAGCGCCGATATGAACGCGGAGCAGGAGCGCGACGGTTGGATTCTCGGGCGGCCGTTATGCGCTGGCGGCGGTCGCAGTCGGATTTTCGATTGGCCCAGCTACAAGCTTTCGAGGGCCGGCAGCGCGTGCACCGCCGAGTCAAGGGCGGCGGACTGACGCCGAACCTCACTCTGCCGTCGGTGACCGGACCGCGCCTCCGAGCACCTCTTCGGTCAAGTCGGGGCGAGGCCGTGGCGAGCGAGGTGTGCGAGAAGCGCGTTCTCGAGCTCGACGGGGTATTCGAAGCCGAACTGGGTCGCGAGCTCGCCACTCGCGACGCGCCGATAGGTATTCACCCGCGGGAGCCACAGGAGCGCACTCTTGGGCGTCCGTTATGTGTTGCCCTAGACCGGCCCTTCGGGGATGCGGCGCCGGCGACGGTGCGGGGATACCGGCGGCCCCGTTCCAGAGCCGTTTCCATCGTTCCGGTCGCGCCCAGGGCTACTGGCTGTTCATCTCAACTCGCCCAAGACGGATCCAGCTCCCCTCGGCATATCTGCAGCCGGCAGCGTCAAACGATGGCGATGTCAGGGAAGCCTGTCGGGCGAACGGCGCGACCTACGACGCTCGGGGGTCCCGCCACATGAGCCAAAGGTGAGGACCGCCTTTCGGCAGGTCCATCTCCTTGGTGACCTCGAAGCCGTGCGAGCGGTAGTAGGGCACGTTGCGTTCCTTCTGCGTTTCCAAGTATGCGGGCAGGCCCTCGGCATCGCACCGCTCGAGCACAGGCTTCATCAACGCTGCGCCCACGCCCTGGCGTTGCTTGGGCGGGTCGGTGCCAAGACCCTCGAGATACCAGTGCGGCTCTTCGGGGTGCTCCTTCTCAATGGCGTTGAATGTGGTGATCAAGCGGCGCATGGGGCCCAAGCCGACGATGCGGATGCTTCCCGGGATCATCGACAGCATCTCGAGCGGCTTCGTCTTCCACTCGCCCGGTGCGGCCCAGATGGCGGCGCCCGCATGGTCGTCGGTGGTGTACGTCTCCCGCCGCTCGAACAGCTTGTCGAACCCGAGCTTGAACCAGTCCGGGAGCATCTCGTGGCGCTTCTCGGCGTCGGGCACGAGCCAGTCGAAGAGGGGATCATCGGCGAATGCCCGCCCCAATGCTTTCGCCATCTGGGGCGCGTCCCCGAGCGTCGCGCGTCGCACGGTGCCTGTGCTCATTGGCTGAAGTCAACGCGGGTTTCGCAAACCTGTCAATGCCTTCCCGCTGGCACCTCGGGTGCCCTCCCTGCACGACGACGTTCGGGGACACCGGACATCGAAGCTTGCATCGCTCGCCTTCGGCCCTTGTGGGACGGTGCTGGTGGTCGAGGGCAACGGTGCGGGCGGCATCCCGTCTCTGCTAGTCCTGCTCCCGGCTCGCCGAGATGTTGCGATGCGGCGCGTTCGAGAGTGCGGCACGGACCCCCAGCGGCTCGAAAGGTTCGAGGCAATGTACGACGCCGTGAAGTAAAGGGCGATTCCTTCGGCAGCGACGATCGGCACCACCGACCTTGCGTCACTCGAGGTGGCAGCCAAGGTTGTCCGACTCCTCGAGGGTTCGGTGATCGAGGCGCTACTGCTCATCGACCCACGTGAATGATCGGGGTTAGCGTTGCGGGCCGAGCACCCTCGTCACGAACGATCGCCCCAGTGCGGCGCACGCTTGTCAGCGTCGGTGGAGGCGTTCTTGAGAGCGCGTACGGTGGTGAGTTCTTGAACGGCCGTTCGATGGCACCTTCGGCTCGGTCCAACCACTCACTCGATCTACCGCTCGCTACAGACGCCGGACCGCGGGTTCACGTGAACGGTCTCGCCAGGTCGAGCATCGAGTCGATCCGGCGGCACCAGTCGAAGCCGTGCTCGTCGACGAACTCGCGCTCGACCTCATGCTCGACGCGTCCCGTCGCGTACCGGATGGACCGTTCGAGCAGCATGTACTCGAGGTGCGTCAGGTCGATGCCATCGGCGCCGTAGTCACGAAGGAAGCCGACGGGATCGGGGCCGCAGAACGCGACGAACAGATCCTGCTCCCGCGGCGCCAGTTCGCCCCAGCACCAGTCGACCACCGCAACGAGCCGGCCATCGTCGTCGACGAGCACGTTGTGCGGCTGCATGTCGTAGTGGCACACGACCTGCGGCACGTCGATCGTCCTCGCCCGCGCGAGTGCCGCCTCGAGGCGATCGACGTACGCCTCCACCTCGCCGCGATACTTCGCAAGCCACGGGTGATCGACGAGCTCGCGCAGCATCGGGCCGTACGTCTGCGCGCCTGCGACCCAATCGAGGCGCGGCAGGTCGACGTCGTCGAGCACGTGCAGGTCACGCATGACCGCGGCGATCTCCGCCTGTTGCTCCCAGGTGGCATTGTGGCCCGAGACGTACGGGAACACCGCGTATCTCTTGCCGTCGTGCTCGGCGGTGTACTGACCGCCGATCGTGCGGACCGCGCCGGGAACGGGAAGTCCTCGCGCCGCCAGGTCGCGCGTAAGCGCCAGTGCCCGCTCGTCGGGCGCGTCGTGCCGCCACTGTTTCACGAACCAGTGACCGTCGGTGAACGCGTCGGCCTCGAAACCGCCTTCGAGCGACCGAAGCTCGCCGACCTCGATGTCGAACGCTGCGCCGACCTGGGTCGTCGTCGGAGGGCGCGCCGCTGGCCACATCGGCCGAACGCTATTGCTTCGTGGTCGTTGTGAAGTCCCCCGGGTCGCGTGCAGTGCTGGTTAGTGGGTGAGGGCGGGCTCGGGAGCCCGGTTGATGGTGGACCAGTGCGCTTCGTACTCGGCGGGCGGGACGTGTCCGATCTCGCCGTGGAGTCGGGTGTCGTTGTACCAGGCGACCCAGTCGATCGTCGCCTGCTCGGCCAGAGCTCGACTACGCCATGGCCCGTGGAACTTTATGAGCTCGCTCTTGTAGGTGCCGTTGAGCGCTTCGGCCATGGCGTTCTCATAGGAATCGCCTCGCGAGCCGGACGACGCGTTGATGCCGGCCTCGTGGAGTCGCTCGCTGTAGCGAAAACTGACGTACTGACTGCCCCTGTCCGAGTGGTGGGTGAGGTCTCCCCACGCGAGGTCAGGTGCACTGCGCCGATGGTCGGCCTCATGGTTCGGGAGGGGCGGTTCACGATTGGCATCGCCGACGACTGGGAACCACGCGAAGGGTGCCTGTCGATCATTGAGCGTGAGGAGCTCCTTGTCGGGCTGCGCGTCGGCGAGTCCCTGAGCTCGATAGCCCGCCGGCTCGGGCGGTCGGCGTCGACCATCAGCCGCGAGGTTGCGGCCACTGGCGGCAGGGAGACCTATTCGGCGTGGACTGCTCACCAGCGCGCCCGCGGCGAAGCCCGGCGGCCGAAGCCCGGCAAGCTGCGCGCCGGTCCGCTGCGCGATGAGATCACACGGCGGCTCCTCGAGCTGTGGTCGCCGGACGAGATCGCGCAGCGCTTACCGTTGGAGTTCCCGGATGACCCGGAGATGCGCGTCAGTCACGAGACGATCTACCAGTCGCTGTTCGTGCAGGGGCGGGGCGAGCTGCGCCGTGAGCTGGCCCGATGCCTTCGCTCCGGGCGGACCTCCCGAAAGAAGCGCGGCACTGTCGATCGGCGCGGCCGGATCCCGGGCATGGTCAACATCTCCGAACGTCCCGCCGAGGCCGCCGACCGCGCCGTGCCCGGCCACTGGGAAGGTGACCTGATCCTCGGTGAAGGTGGCCGCATCGCCGTCGGCACCCTCGTCGAGCGCACCACCCGACTCGTGCTGCTGTTGCACCTGGAGGGTGGCCGATCGGCGGTGACCGTCGAGGCGGCGATGCGCAAGGCGATCGCAACGCTGCCCATCGAGTTGCGACGCTCGATCACCTGGGACAGGGCGCCGAGATGTCGCGGCACGAGGCCTTCACGACGGCGACAGGAATACCGATCTACTTCTGCGATCCGCACGCTCCTTGGCAGCGGGGGTCGAACGAGAACACCAACGGGCTTCTCCGTCAGTACTTGCCGAAGGGCACCGACCTCTCGAAGCAGTCCGCCGCCGACCTCAAGCGCATCCAGCGCAGCCTTAACGACCGTCCCCGCAAAACCCTCGGCTACATGACACCATCAGAGGCCTACACACAGGTCGTTGCGCTCACCGCCTGAACCCGCCATCTCGATGGTGCGCTGCTG
>JBKJKM010000154.1:0-2888 GCA_046597375.1 Acidimicrobiales bacterium
CTGACCCGGCGGCGTTGGGTCACCGTCCTCCTGGCCGTGGTGTCGGCGGGGTGGATCACGCCGGCGGCCCGCGGCGTCGAGCCGGTGGCGTCGTCGTCGGAGCCGTGCAGCTGGACGAGCTTCCGGAACGGTCTCGACAACCTGGGCGCGTCGGCGTGCGAAGAACTGGATAGGTCGAACGTTGCGGCGTTGCGCCCGCGTTGGATCTACCGCACGCGGGACTCGGTGACGTCGACGCCGGCCGTGGTCGACGGTCGGTTGTACGTCGGCGCGTGGGATGGCACGTTCTCTGCCTTCGACGAACACTCAAACGGTATCGGCGACCCGTCCCTCGGCGTCGGCGACATCGCGGCCAGCCGAGTCGTGAGCGTCGCGCCCCGCTGGACGTTCACCATCGACGACACCAACGGCGTTTCCTTCGGCCGGATCGTGTCATCGGCCACCGTGACCGAACCGATGACCTTCGGTCGTGGCTCGACCGCAAGAACCGGACGCCTCGTGCTCTTCACCGGCGGTTCCACCCTGTACGTACTGGCCGCCGACGACCTCCAAGGCGACGGCACCGGCGACCTCGTCGCCAAGATCTGCCTCGATCCCCGTCGCGAAGCCGACACGCCGGCGGGGCGGTGCCGAGGTACCACCGACGAACAGGTGGAGGCGGAGGCTTCCCCCGTCGTCGTCGCGGTCGGGCCCAGAACGCTGCGGGTGCTCGTCGGGACCGACGTCCACAACACGCCGTCGATCGGCCGCACCGGCGTCACGGCGGTCGACCTCGACCTGCGCACGGCGACGCTCCGTCCCGTCTGGAAGTACGACCCCGAGGGCGACGGACCGGGCGATCGTGATGGCGCGACCTATCGTCCCGAGACCGAGGGCGATGTCGTGACCTTCGGCTCGTCGACCGGCCATGGCTGTGGCGGCGTGTGGGGCACGCCGGCGGTCGACGTGGCCCGCAATCTCGTCGTGCTCGGCACCTCGAGCTGTCGCCTCACCGCTGGTCCCGGGCCGGACGGGTTGACCGGCACGGCCGACGACGAGGTCGACGACGTCCCCGGCGAGAAGGTCGATGCCGTGCGCCTGAGCGACGGCGGCTTCCGGTGGCGCTACTCGGCTCCGAGACGCTGGGGGAGCCGCACCGACGACGACTTCGGCGCCTCGCCGCAGCTCTTCCGGGCCGACGCCGACGACGACGGCGACCTCGACCTCTTGGCCGGCGCCGCCGGCAAGGACGGGTGGTACTACGCCCTCGATCCCTCGTCGGGAGTCCTGCGATGGTCGAGCCACGCCGGCCAGTCGGGCCACACCAACGAGGACTTCGCCATCGGTGGCTTCCTCGGAAGTCCCGCCGTGGGCACGGTGGCGGGGCGACCGGCGATCTTTGCCACGACGGCCGTGTCGACACCTGTCGGCGCGTCCATCGGCGCCGTCAACCCGGAGAGCGTCGACTCCTCTCTGGTCGAGGACCCGGCTCGGCTGTTGTCCCTCCACGCCCTCGACGCGGCCACCGGCAAGGTGCTCTGGCGCCAAGCACTGACCCGCCAGACCTACGCCCACCCGACCTTCACCAACGGCGTCGTGTTCGTCCCGTCCACCGCCGGCCTGTCGATCTCGGCCTTCGACGCCGCCACCGGAAGCCCGCTGTGGACGGCTCCGGTGGGCGGTCCGCCCTCGTCGGGTGTGGCCGTCACCGCCTCCGGCGTCTACCTCGGGGTCGGCACCCGACAGACCGACGCCGGCTTCAAGGCGTTCGGCACCGACTCGTTGGTGCCACCGGCGGTCCAAGGGGCCGTTCCGTCGCCGGTCGCTGACATTCTGGGGGACGATCCCCAACAACGGATCGCCGGCGTCTGGGCGTTCGGGCGCTAGCGCGACCCGCGGCCGGGCGATTGCGACCTACAACAGGACGAGGACCGCTCCCTGACACTCGTTGGCCTCGGCCTCGGCGTCGGAGGAATCCCGCTCGTCGAGATGGGCCTCGAGCTTTCGCTTGATGCGCTGGAGGGCGTTGTCGATCGACTTCACGTGCCGGCCGAGGTGCTCGCCGATCTCGGAATAGCTCTTGCCCTCGACGTAGAGCCGGAGCACGTCGACCTCGAGACCCGAGAGCATGTCGGCCATCGACTGGCGCATGCAGGCCATCCGCTCGTTGGACACGACGGTGTCGGCCGGATCGGCGATGTAGTGGTCCTCGAGGAGGTCCTCGACGCTGCGCTCGCTGGCGTCGTCGCTGCCCCGCACGCCGGAGATGGACACGTACTGATTGAGGGGCTGGTGCTTCTGGCGGGTGGCCGTCTTCACGGCGGTGATGACCTGGCGGGTGATGCAGAGCTCGGCAAAGGCCCGGAAACTGGCCTGACGGTCGGGGCGGAAGTCACGCGCCGCCTTGTAGAGCCCAATCAGACCTTCCTGCTCGATGTCGTCGGAATCGGCCCCTACCAGGAAGTACCCGCGAGCCTTGGCCCTGGCGAAGCGGCGGTAGCGGTCGAGGAGCACCCGTACGGCGAGCTCGTCACCGCCCTGGAACCGATCGGCGAGCTCGTCGTCGGTCAGTTCGGTGAGCGGGAAAGCCTCGGTACGGAGGGCCATGGACGCAATCTCCTGGAGCGATGAAGGGGGCGAGTCGAACCTGGGAGCACCGCAGGTGACTAGTCCTTTGTAGCTACCCGTTCACCCAGTGTCAATGGTCACTCCGGGCCAGAGCGTAAGAATTTCGGCCCTCACCCGTTACGAATCACCCAAAGAGGGGCAGACCCCCCAGTTGCGAACGCCAGCCCGCCTCTTCGGCGTCGGGAGCGCCAGCGAGCAGCCGCCGTGAGCGGAGCCAGCCGTACCGGCGCAGCGAACCATTCAGCAACGCGGCGTCGGGAGCGCCAGCGAGCAGCCGCCGT